>NZ_PSLG01000041.1:0-19650 GCF_040289485.1 Thermoflexus sp. | reverse complement strand
GAGACGGCGATCGGCCTCAGCGCGGAAGGCCTCGAAGGCGGCGTCGCTCCGCCGCTGGGCTTCGGCCAGTTCTGCCAGCGCCCGCTCGGTGCGTTGCTGAGCCTCCGTCAAGGCGGCCAGGGCCTGTTCCGTCCGCCGCTGGGCCTCGACCAGTGCCCCCAGCGCCTTCTCCACCCGCCCCCAGCGCCGGGAGAGGGTGCGCAACGCCTTCGGCGTCGCCAGCAGTTCCTCCGTCAGCAGCCGCTGGCGCAGCGCCTCCAGCCACTCCGGATGCCGGTCCAGGATCCGCAACAGGTCCCCAAAATCCCGCAACGTGAAGGCCATCGAACTCCCCTGGGGATCGAATCGCCTCCATATAAAATGATAGCATGTGCGCACCGCTGCAGCCAGGCGCAGGGGCGGCGGATGGACGTTACAATGAAGTCCCCTGGACCCTGAACGGAGCAGTGCTTTCCGTGCGCGCAGAGAAGGCCTATGTCGAGGCGCTGAACTGGCTGTTTGGGCGGGCCGATTTCGAAGGGCGACAGCCCCGGATGCCGGAGGCCTTCTGTCTGGAGCCCATCCGCCATCTCCTGGGGCGGCTGGGCGATCCCCATCGCCGCTACGCGGTGGTCCACATCGCGGGGACGAAGGGCAAGGGCTCCACGGCTGCCATGACGGCGGCCATCCTGCAGGCCGCCGGCTATCACACGGGCCTGTATACCTCCCCCCACCTGCACACCATGCGCGAGCGCATCCAGGTCGATGGGAGGCCGATCCCCCTGGAGGCGGTGGTGGACCTCCTCGACCGCCTCCGACCGGCTGTCGAAGCGGACCCGGCCCTGACTGTCTTCGACATCCTGACAGCCATGGGGTTTCTCTACTTCGCTGAATCCGGCGTCGAGGTGGCCGTGGTGGAGGTGGGGTTGGGCGGCCGCCTGGATTCCACCAATGTGGTGGAGCCCTCGGTTTGCCTCATCACCGCGTTGAGCCTGGACCATACGGAGATCCTGGGGCCCACCCTTGCGCACATCGCCTTCGAGAAGGCCGGGATCATGAAGCCGGGCGTCCCGGCGGTGACCGCTCCCCAGCCCGAGGAGGCGATGGCGGTGCTCCGGCAGGTGGCCGCCGAACGTGACGTCCCTTTGTTCTCGCTGGAAGGCTGGCGCATGGGCCCCCAGGTCATCACCGCGACCGGACAGCAAGGGGAGATCGTGGCCCCCGATGGCACGCGATGGTCGGTGCGCCTCCCGTTGCTGGGCCGGCACCAGTGGGAGAACGCCGCGCTGGCGGTGGCCGCCGCTCGGCTGTTGCGCGCCCAGGGCTGGGCCCTCTCCGATGCCGCGCTCCGGGAAGGGCTGGAGCGGGTCCGCTGGCCGGGGCGTTTCGAGGTGTTGCGGGTGGAGCCGCCCCTGGTCCTGGACGGCGCCCATAACGAGGCCTCGGCGGCGCGGCTGGCGGAGACCCTCGCCGAGGTCTTCCCGGGTCGGCGGTGGCACCTGGTCTTTGGGGCCTCGAGGGACAAGCCGGTGGAAAGGATCCTCGCCCCCCTGCGCCCGTTGATCGCCGCTGTTTGGTTCACCCGTTCCCGGCATCCCCGGGCCGCCGATCCGGATCGGCTTGGCCCATGCCGCCGCTCCCCTGGGCCTCTCTGGGCCAGCCGTGGGGGAGGTGGCCACCGCTCTGGCCCAGGCCCTGAAGGGAGATGCCCCGGTCCTGGTCACCGGTTCCCTCTTCGTGGTCGCCGAGGCCCGCGAGGCGTGGGCCGCCTGGAACGGATGGCCGGCGCTCGAGGTCGACCCCGTCGGGATCCGGGTGGGCGGGCGCTGAGGCGGGGGCGGGAACCGGGTTCCGTGTTAGCATGAACCCGGCGGTTGTCCGAAGGGAGGTGGGGCGCGCATGGATGCGCGATGGGAGCCCGAAGAGGAAAGCCGGAGCCGAATGGCCTGGGAGCGGACCGTGGAGGAGGGCGAGGCCGCCTTGGAGGCGGCCATCCTGCCCTTGCGGGACACGGTGGTCTTCCCCCGCATGGTCACACCGCTGAACGTCGGCCGGGACAAGTCCCTGCGGGCCGTGGAGGCGGCGGTCCAGCGGGAGGAGCCCCTGGTGGTCGTGACCCAGCGGGACGAGGCGGTGGAGGACCCGGCCCCCGAGGATCTGTATACGATGGGGACCCTCGTCTCCGTGGCGCGCGTCCTGCGGATGCCTGACGGGACCACCAGCGTCCTGGTGCAGGGCCAGCAGCGGGCCCAGATCCTGGAGTTCACCCAGCGGGAGCCGTATCTACGGGCCCGGGTCCGTCTGATCTCCGAACGGACGGACCGCCCGCCGGCCACCGAGGCCCTCATGCGGGCCGTCCTCTCCCAGTTCGAGCGGGTGGTCCAGTTGGACCGGACCGTCCCGGAGGACGCCTACGTCTTCGCCGTGAACATCGACGAGCCCGGCTGGCTGGCCGACCTGATCGCCAGCACATTGAGCCTCAAGACAGCCGAGCGCCAGGAGTTGCTGGAGATCGTCGAGCCTTCGGCCCGCCTGCTTCGTCTCTCGATCCTGCTGGCTCGCCTCCTCGATGTGTTGGAACTGGAGAGCAAGATCCAAGCCCAGGTGCAACAGGAGGTGGACCGCACGCAGCGGGAGTTCTACCTCCGGGAGCAAATGAAGGCCATCCAGCATGAACTGGGCGAGGCCGACGTTTATATGCAGGAGATCAACGAGCTCCGGGAGCGGCTGGAGGCCAAGAACCTCCCGGAGGAGGTGCGAGCCCGGGCCGAGAAGGAACTCAATCGCCTGGCCCAGATGCCGCCCCTCTCTCCTGAGGTCAGCATCGTCCGCACCTACATCGACTGGATCCTGGAGCTGCCCTGGACCGAGGAGACCGAGGACAACCTGGACATCGCCCATGCTGCGGCGGTGTTGGAGCGGCATCACTACGGACTGAAGAAGGCCAAGGAGCGGATCCTGGAGTTCCTCGCAGTGCGCAAACTGGCCGGGGAGCGCAGCCGCAGCCCCATCTTGTGCTTCGTGGGACCGCCGGGGACTGGCAAGACCTCCCTGGGCAAGGCCATCGCCGAGGCCCTCGGCCGCCGCTTCGTTCGGGTCTCGCTGGGAGGCATCCACGACGAGGCGGAGATCCGGGGCCACCGGCGCACCTATATCGGGGCGTTGCCCGGGCGGATCCTCCAGGGCATGGCCCGGGCGGGGACCATCAACCCCGTCTTCATGCTGGACGAGATCGACAAGATCGGGGTCGACTTCCGGGGAGATCCCGCAGCGGCCCTCTTGGAGGTGTTGGACCCTGAGCAGAACCATGCCTTCTCCGATCACTACCTGGAGATCCCTTACAACCTGTCCAAGGTCCTGTTCATCACCACCGCCAACATCCTGGACACCGTGCCGCCGGCCTTGCGGGATCGGCTGGAGGTCATTGAGTTCCCGGGCTACACCGAGGGCGAGAAGGTGCAGATCGCCCGCCGCTTCTTGATCCCCCGCCAACTGGAGGAGAACGGGTTGCAGAACATCCCGCTGAAGATCACTGATGCCGCCCTGCGCCGCATCATCCGCGAATACACCTCTGAGGCGGGGGTGCGCAACCTGGAGCGGGAGATCGCAGCCATCTGCCGCAAGACAGCCCGCCTGGTGGCCGAGGGCAAGCCTTACCGCTCCGTGGTCACCGCCGCGGCCCTGGAGCGCTACCTCGGCCCGCCGCGCTACGACTACGGTCGGGCCGAGGAGACCGACCAGGTGGGCGTGGCCATGGCCCTGGCCTGGACGGAGGCCGGCGGCGAGGTGATGCCGGTGGAGGTCACCTTGATGGACGGGAAGGGGGTGTTGCTGCTCACCGGGCAGTTGGGAGAGGTGATGCAGGAGTCGGCCCAGGCGGCTATGAGTTATCTCCGCTCCCGGGCGCGGCAGTTCGGCATCCGCCCCAAGCGCTTCGAGAAGACCGATGTGCACGTCCACGTCCCGGAAGGCGCCATCCCAAAGGACGGCCCCTCGGCGGGCATCACCATCGCCACCGCGCTGGTCTCTGCGTTCACCGGCATCCCCGTGCGCCGGGACACGGCCATGACCGGGGAGATCACCCTGCGGGGGCGGGTGCTGCCCATCGGTGGGTTGAAAGAGAAGGTCCTGGCCGCCCATCGCGCTGGCATCAAGCGGGTGATCCTGCCCAAGAAAAACCAACGCGATCTGGTGGAGTTGCCCCGGCGGGAGATCCGGGGGATGACCCTGATCTTCGTGGAGACAATGGACGAGGTGCTCCAGGCCGCCCTGGCCCGCCCCCTCCCTGGCTTGGCGCGCACGACCAGCGCCGCGAAGCGGCGGGCCGGCCGCTGACCGGCTGGGGCCTCCCGAGGGCCGATGGCCCGAGCTCGGAACGGCGCACCGATGAGCCCGATTTCGCCAGGCACGGCCGCTCCGCCATAGCCCATGGGAAAGATAGCGACCGAGCCCGGATGGAAGCGGCTGGGATGGCCCGTCCTCCTCCTGGGGCTGGCCGCTTTTCTTTTTTCCGATCGCCTGCACCAGCCCTCCCTCTGGTTCGATGAGGGCTGGTCGTGGCATCTGGCCCGCATGCCGATCCCCGAGATGCTGACGGCCACGGCAGCCGACCGGAGCCCTTTTCTCTACTACCTTGGGCTTCATTTCTGGATCCGGGTTGCGGGGGACAGCGAGTGGGCGCTGCGGTGGCCCTCGATGGCCTTTGGGGTGCTGACCCTGGCCCTTCTCTGGCGGTTGGCGACATGGGGCTGGGGACCGCTGGCAGGCACCCTGGCCATCTTCCCCGCCATGGTCTCTCCTTTTTGGTTTTACTATGTCCAGGAAGCCCGTATGTATGCGATGCTGGCGGCGGGGGCCTTGGCGGCTTTGGGGGCGATGGAAGCCGCCCTCCGACGCCCCACCCCCTTCCGCTATGCCCTCTGGACCCTGCTCTCCGCGGGAGTGACCCTCACCCACTACTACGGCCTCTTCCCCGTGGCGGCGATGGCCACGGCCTTGGGGGGGTGGGGACTGGCCTCTCGGACGGAGCGCGCCGCGCGCCTACGACGCTGGGGATGGAGTTTGATCGGCCTGGGGATCCTGGTGGGCCCTTGGCTCGTGTTCGCCCGCCAGCGCTTCCTCCAGCCGGAGGCTTTCCTCCATCCTCCGACGACCATCCCGGGGGTGCTGGCCGGGCTCGCCCAGGGGTTCTGGCCAAGGGCAGCCCTTTGGATCCCGGCGCTGGCCCTGGCCCTCGGGGCCCTCTTCGGAGGAGGGAGCCTCCGATGGCGCTGGGCGGCGGTGACCCTGGGCAGCCTCGGCCTCATGCTGGCAGCCCTCGTCTTCCTCTTCCCTCGCTTCGCCCTTTTCCATCCGCGCTATGCCATCTTCCTCTGGGCCTTCTGGGCCCTGGGGGTGGGGGGCGGAACAGCCGTCGGCCTCCAGAGGTCCCACGTCCGGGGCCTGAGCCTTCTGTTGTGGCTCTCCATCGGGATTCTCTCCCTCGGCCCCTGGCGGGCCCTGGGGCAGGATCCGGGGCGGGGGCGAGACCCTTATCGGGAGGTGGTGGCCCACGTGGCCCGTCAGATGCGGCCCGGGGAAATTGCCCTCGCCCTGCGGGCCAATTGGGCCGTGGAATATTACTGGGAGCGCCTGCGGGTCCCTTTCCCGCTCCGCATGGGCCCCACCGAGCCCCTCTGGGACGAGGAAGAGGTCCGCCGCCAACTGGAGGAATGGCAGCAGGAATCGGGCCCTGGGGAAGGGCCATGGCGGATCTGGCTGATCGGCTGGCAACAGGAGGTGGTGGATCCGCTGCGGCTGTTCGATGGCTTGCTGCTGGCGAACGGATTCGAAGTCGGCGGGCAGGCCTTCGGATCCGTGTGGGTCGCTTACTACGAAACATGGCCCCCTTTCCGCCCCCGCCCCCTCTCGCCGCTCCAGGCCGACTTTGAGGGGAAGATCGCCTTGCGCGGGTTCCACCTCCGCCCGCCCCGCTGGCCGGGGGATGTGCTGGGCGTGACCGTGTGGTGGGCGCGCGTGGGGGAGGTCCCCGCCGCTCCCCGGGTTTTCGTGCATCTCCTGGACGACGCCGGCCGTCTGGTCGCCCAACAGGACGGGCCGTTGCCCAACGATCTGGTCCCCATCGACCGCTGGCCACCTCAGCATGTGTATCCGGTGTTCACCCGCATCCGCGTGCCGCCGGATCGGCATGGAACCTACCGCGTCCGCGTGGGGCTCTACGACCCGTCCTCCGGGGCCCGCTGGCGGGTGCGCGGCGTAGCGCCTCCGGCCGATGGGGTGGTCCTGGGATCGGTCCACTTGCCGTGAATCCTCTGGTGAGCATGGAGGGACGAGGCCCATGGCCGAGCGGCTGTGGTTGATCCGGCATGGCCGCACCGCCTGGAACGCCCAGGGTCGCATCCAGGGCTGGGCCGATGTGCCGCTGCAGCCCGCTGTGGCGGGCTTATGAGACCGCCCAGATCCTCGCGCAGGCCTGGGGCGTTCCGGTGGAGGTCGACGAGCGCCGGAAGGAGCGAGGGATGGGGCCCTTCCAAGGGCGGACCGGGGAGGAGGCGGCCGCCTTCGAACGGGCCTGGCGGTCGCTGGAACAGGACCCCACGGCGGAGATCGAAGGCGTCGAGCCCCGGGCGGCCTTCGCCGAGCGGGTCTGGGCGGCCGGAAGCCGCCATGGCCCGGCCGGAGCCGATCCTGGCCATCGTGGCCCACAGCGGTACCTTCAGCATCTTCTTCCGGCGCTGGCTCGGGCTGCCCCTGGAGGTGCGCTCCCCTTTCCGCTTCGACAACGCCTCCCTGACCGAACTGGTCTTCCGGGACGGGCGTTGGGTGGTGCAGGTGTTGAACGACACATGCCATCTGGACGATCCGGCGGACGAGGTCCGCAAACCCGGTATATGATAACGGGGGGACCGGACACCTTTCCCGGAGAGGAGGTTCCGACACATGCCGACCCCGTCGTGGCGCTATGGGGACCTGGTCCTGGTGGCGGGTTCCGGCCATCCGGAACTGGCGGAGGAGATCGCCCAATGCCTGGGCGTCCCCTTGCTCCCCCGCGAGATCATCGTCTTCCCCAACGAGAACATCTTCGTGCGGCTGCTGGCCAGCGTCCGGGGACAGGACGTCTTCGTCATCCAGAGCACCGCCTCGCCGGTCAACTACAACCTGATGGAGCTCTTCATCTTGCTGGATGCCATCAAGCGGGCCAACGCCGGCCGCATCACCGCGGTGATCCCCTACCTGGCCTACGCCCGCAGCGACAAGAAGGACCAGCCGCGCGTGCCCATCACCGCCCGGCTGGTGGCGGATTTCATCGCCGTGGCCGGCGCGGACCGCTGGGTGACCATCGACCTTCACGCCAGCCAGATCCAGGGCTTCTTCAACATCCCGGGCGACGAACTGACCGCCTTCCACCTGCTGAGCGATTACCTTCTGGAGAAGGAGTTCTCACCTGAGGACACGGTGGTGGTGGCCGCTGACCTGGGGTTCGCCAAGAAGGCCCGCAACTACGCCGCCAAACTCAACCTGCCCATCGCCTTCGTGGAGAAACGCCGGGCAGGGACCCACACGGACGCCTTGACAGTGATCGGGGAGGTGGCGGGCAAACGGGTGATCCTGGTGGACGATGAGGTGGACACAGCCGGCTCGGTGAGCGGGGCCGTGCGGGTGTTAAAGGAAGAGGGCGCGGTGGAGATCTATCTCTGCTTCACCCACGCCGTCCTCTCCGGACCAGCGGTGGACCGCCTGCGGGCGCTGCCGCTGAAGGAGATCATCTGCACCAACACCATCCCGATCCCCCCGCACAAACGCCTCCCCAACATGACGGTGCTCTCCGTCGGGCCGATGCTGGCCGAAGTCATCCGGCGCATCCACGAGGGGCGTTCGGTGGGCCAGCTCTTCAGCGAGTGAGGGAGACCCGATGTCCAAGGGGAGCGGCCGCCCGGGGCGGTGGGCCCTGCGCGGGGTCGGGCTGGCGTTGCTGACGGCAGCGCTGGGCCTCCGCTTTTACCGCCTGGAGGCCCAGAGCCTGTGGTATGACGAGGGCGCTTCCGCCCGCCTCAGCGAGGGGCCGCTGCGACGGATCCTGGAGGGAGCGGCCCAGGACATCCATCCCCCGCTGTATTACCTGCTCCTCCACGCGTGGATGGGAGCCGCGGGCCGCTCGGTGTTCGCGATGCGGGCGCTCTCGGCCATAGGCGGCGTGCTGTTGGTCGCCGCCACAGGCGCCCTCGCCGGCCGGTGGTTCGGCCGGCGGGCCGGCCTCTGGGCCATGGCCCTCATGGCCGTCCACCCTTTCGCCGTCTACTACGCCCAGGAGGTCCGGATGTATACCCTCCTCGGCCTGTGGGCGGCCCTCCACACGCTCTTCTGGTGGACGTGGCTGCGGCGCCCGCGGCCCCGCGTAGCCCTCGCCCTCCTCCTCACCGGCCTGGCCGGATGGTATACCCATTATGTCTTCCCGGCCGTCCCGGCCGCCCATTTCCTGGGGATGGCCAGTGGGGCCGGGCGCCGCCGACGGCTTCGGCGGCTCCTCCGCTGGCTGGGCCTGCAGGCCTGGATCGGGCTGCTGTTCCTCCCTTGGGCCCCGGTGGCCATCGCGCAGCTGCGCCGCTGGCCTGCCCCGGCCCCGGCCCCCATCCCCCAGGCCCTCTGGACCATCCTCCGGACCCTGGGCGCCGGGCTGACCCTGCCGCCGGAGGTCCCTTCTGGCCTGTTCTTCCTCCCATGGGCGGTCGTGGGCCTGGCCTGGCTCCGCCTGCGGGATCGGCGGGATGCCCTCGGGGCAGCACTCCTGCTCCTCATCAGCCCCATCACCTTGGTCCTGGCCCGCGGCGGCTATCGCGAGCCCAACCTGAAATTCTTCATGGCCTCCCTTCCGGCCTTCGCTGCCCTGTGGGCCGGCGGCATGACGGCTTTCGGGCGTTGGGCGCGGATCGGGCCGTTGGGGATGGCCTTGGGGATCGCCATCACGGCCTTTCCCCTGAGCATCAGCCTGCGGGCCCTCTACATGGATCCCCGGTTCGCGCGGGATGATTACCGGGGCCTGGCCCGGAGCCTGGCGGCGTTGATCCGGCCGAACGATGGGATCTTGCTCTACGCCCCGGGCCAGGCGGACGTCTTCGGATATTACTGGCCGGACGCCCCCCTGGTCCCCGCGCCGGCTTCGCGGCCTTTGGACGAGGAGGAGATCGAGCGGACGCTGGCGCCGGCCCTGGCCGGCCGGGCCCGGCTGTTCGTGATCTGGTATGGGGAGCGGGAGGCGGATCCTGCAGGCCGTCTCGAGGCCTGGCTGGACGCGCGGGGCTTCCGGGCTGCGGAGCAGTGGGTGGGCCGCCTCCGCTTCGTCGTTTACGGCCTGGGGATGCCGCGCCCGAGCCCGGATCCCGGCGTGCGGTTCGGGGAGGCCATCGCGGTGGAAGCCTACGGCCTCACCACCACCCGGCTGCACCCGGGGGATGTGCTCGGCCTCCAGATCCGCTGGCGGGCCTTGACTCCCATCCCCATCCGTTACAAGGTCTTCGTGCACCTGGTGGGGCCGGAGGGACGCCCGGTGGCCCAGACCGACCGGGAACCGGTGGGATGGCGCCGCCCGACCGTCACCTGGCGTCCGGGGGAGTCCCTGGAGGATCGCTATGGCGTGTGGCTACCTCCTGGGCTGGCGCCGGGCTCCTATCGGCTCACCTTGGGCCTTTACGGCCCGGATGGGGCCCGCCTCCCGGCTTTCCAGGGAAGCGTGCCCTTGGGCGATGCGTGGACGGTGGCCGCCATCCAGGTGGCCCCGGCGCCGGAGGGCGCGGCCACGCGATAAAATGGAGCCACAGATCCTTTGGGGAAGGGAGGAGGCGATGGATCCGGAGGTCCGCAAGCGGACGCTGCGCCTGATCACCTACGGACTCTACGTGCTGACGGCGGCCGACGGGGAGGAGGTGGCTGCGGGGACAGTGAACTGGCTCTCCCAGGCCTCTTTCCAGCCTCCCCTGGTGATGGTGGGGATCAAGAAGGACAGCCACCTGCATGCCCTCATCGAGCGGACGGGGGCCTTCGCCGTCAACATCCTGGGGGCCGGCCAGAAGGAGATCGCCGCCGCCTTCTTCCGTCCCACCCGGGTCGAGGAGGGACGGTTGAACGGCTACGCCTTCGAACGCGGGCCGGCCACCGGCGCCCCCCTCCTGGTGGATCTGCCCGCCTGGTTCGAGGCCCGCGTCACCGACGCGGTGCGGCGCGGGGATCACACCGTCTTTGTCGCGGAGGTCGTCCACGCAGGCCTGCGGGATCCCGAGGCCAAGCCTCTGGTGATGTGGGAGACCGGCTGGTATTATGGCGGATGAAACCGACAGCGAGGCGGAGGCGCAGACGATGGCCCGAGGGCTGGACTTCCCGACGCGCATCGAGGCGGTGCGGGCGCGGGAGATCCTGGACTCCCGCGGCAACCCGACGGTGGAAGTGGAGGTGGTGCTGGCGGACGGCACCGTGGGGCGGGCGGCGGTCCCCTCCGGGGCCAGCACCGGGGCCCACGAGGCCTGGGAACTGCGCGACGAGGATCCGGGGCGCTATCTGGGGAAGGGGGTGCTCCGGGCGGTGGAGAACGTCAACACGCGGATCGCCGAAGAACTGGTGGGCTGGGACGCCCTGGACCAGGTGGGGATCGACGAGGCCTTGATCCGCCTGGATGGGACAGAGAACAAGCGGGAATTGGGGGCCAACGCCATCCTAGGGGTCAGCCTGGCGGTGGCGGCGGCGGCGGCCGCCTCCCTGGGGCTGCCCCTCTATCGCTACCTAGGGGGCGTTGAGGCGCGGGTGTTGCCAGTGCCCATGATGAACATCCTCAACGGCGGCAAGCACGCCGACGACTCCGCCGACCTCCAGGAGTTCCTCATCCTCCCGGTGGGGGCCTCTTCCTTCGCCGAGGCCCTCCGCTGGGGCGCCGAGGTTTATCATCATCTGAAGAGGGTCCTCAAGAAGCGCGGCTACAGCACCAACGTGGGCGACGAGGGCGGCTTCGCCCCCAACCTCCGATCCAACCAGGAGGCCATCGAACTGATCCTGGAGGCCATCGCGGCCGCCGGCTACACGCCCGGGGAGCAGATCGCCCTGGGCCTGGACGCGGCAGCCAGCGAGTTCTATCAGGACGGCCTTTACGTGCTGCGGAAGGAAGGGCGGACGCTGCGGGCGCCGGAGCTGGCCGACCTCTATGCTCGCTGGATCGAGCAATACCCCATCCTCTCCCTGGAGGACGGCATGGCGGAGGACGACTGGGAGGGCTGGCGGCTGCTCCGCCGGCGGGTGGGCGACAGCGTCCAGTTGGTGGGGGACGACCTGTTGGTGACCAACGTGGCCCGCCTCCGCCGCGCCATCGCCGAGGGGGCCTGCAACGCCCTGCTGTGCAAGGTCAACCAGATCGGCACCCTCACCGAGGCCATCCAGGCCGCCCGGCTGGCCCAGCGGGCCGGCTGGGGCTTGATCATCTCCCATCGCAGCGGGGAGACTGAGGACACCTTCATCGCCGACCTGGCGGTGGCCCTGAACGCCGGGCAGATCAAAACCGGCGCCCCATGCCGCAGCGATCGGGTGGCCAAATACAACCGGCTCCTGCGCATCGAGGAGGAACTGGGGGAGATCGCCCGCTACGCCGGCCGCTCCGCCTTCCCAGGCTGGGCCCAGGGATAGGTCCGAGGCTTGGCGCTTCCCGAATGTGAGGAGGGACGATGGTCCGTATCGTCACCGACAGCGGCGCCCACCTGCCGCCGGAACGGTTCCGAGAGTATGGGGTCGTGGTGGTGCCCCTCGTGGTGAACATGGGGGGGCGCACTTACTACGAGGGTGAGGACCTCGACCTGGAGACCTTTTATCATTACCTGCGCACGTCCCCGGAGTTGCCCAAGACCTCCCAGCCGCCGGTCGGCCGTTTCTATGAGGTCTACCGGCGGCTGAGCGAGGAGGGACAGGCGGTGGTCTCCCTCCACCTCTCCTCGGTCCTGAGCGGGACCTACGCATCGGCCGTGGCGGCCCGGGAGATGCTTCCCGGGGCCGAGATCCATGTGGTAGACACCCAACTGATCTCCGTCCCCCAGGGGATCCTGGTGCTGGAAGCGGCGCGGATGGCGCGGGCGGGGGCCACGGCGTGGGAGATCGTCGAGCGGATCGAGTTCATGCGGGAGCGCACCGTCTTTTACTTCGTGCTGGACACCCTGGAGTATCTGGCGAAGGGGGGACGGGTGTCCAACATCCAGACCCTGATCGGGAACTTCCTCCAGGTGAAGCCGATCCTGAAGCTGCACGAGGGCCGCATCGCGCCCCACGAGCGGGTGCGGACCACCCAGCGGGCTCGCGACCGGCTACGGGACCTGATCCTGGATCACGCGCGGGGGCGCCGGGACGTCCGGATCGGCGTGATGCACACCCGCCTGCCCGAGGTGGCCGCGGAGATGGCCCGCGCGCTGGAGGAAGCCCTCCGCCCCGCCGAGCTGTTCATCGCCGAGGCGGGCCCGGCCGTCGCGACCCACGCCGGCCCGGGCGGGTTGGGGTTGGCCTGCTACGCGGAATAAGGGTCAGGATCCCAGATAGTCCCGCAGCTTGCGGCTGAAGAGCGGGTGCCGCAACTTGCGCAGCGCCTTGCTCTCGATCTGGCGGATCCGCTCGCGGGTCAGCCCGAACATCTGCCCCACCTCGTCCAAGGTCCGCCATCGCCCATCCTTCAGCCCGAACCGCACCTCGATCACCTGTCGCTCCCGCTCGGGCAGGGTGTCCAAGATCTTGCGCAACTGCTCCCGCAGCATAGTGAGGTGGGCCTCCTCCATCGGGCTCGGCGTCCGCTGGTCCTCGATGAAGTCGGCCAGTTCGCTGTCCTCCTCCTCGCCCACCGGGGTCTCCAGGGACATCGGCTCGGCGGCCCAGCGCAGAGCCCGTTCCACCTTGCGCGTGGCCTCCCGCAGCCGGCGGGCCAGGTGCGGCGGGAGGGGGACGTTGGCGTTCCACGCCGCCTGGATCTCCAGCACCTCCTGCGGCGAGAGCAGGTTCAGTTCCAGCGCCAGTTCCTCCGGGGTCGGATCCCGCCCCAGGGTCTGCTGCAGTTTCTGTTGCGCCCGCAGCAGGCGGCTGAGGAACTCCGCCAGGTGGACCGGGATGCGGATGGTGCGGGCCTGGTCGGCGATGGCCCGGGTGATGGCCTGGCGGATCCACCAGGTGGCGTAAGTGGAGAACTTGAAGCCCCGCCCGGGGTCGAATTTCTCCACCGCCCGCAGCAGACCCAGGTTCCCCTCTTGGATCAGGTCCAGGAACGAGATCCCCCGGCCGATGTATTTCTTGGCCACGCTGACCACCAGCCGCAGGTTTGCCCGGATCAGCCACGACCGGGCCTCCGCCGCCTGGTCGCGCACGTGTTGCCACCAGCGGTGGAGCCGCTCCTCCGACGGCAGACGGGCCCGGAACGATCGCTCGCCTGGCCAGCGCAGGGCGTGCGGCGGCCCCTCCCCCGCCTGCTCGACCAGCCAGCGCAGGGTCTCCGGGGGGAGCAGGATCAGGTCGGTGTAGATCCGCACCAGCAGGCGGAGGAGCTCGCCCAACCGACGCCCGCTCCGCTGGCGCTCCAGGTAGGGCTCCAGGGCGGTGGCTCGGGCCTCGGGGATCGGGCGCAAGACGTCGGCGACCAGGGCCTGCAGGGACGGCAGCGGACGGTGCAGCCGGGCCGCGGCCTCCACCGCCTGCCCCCACGCCTCGACCAGGTCCCGATAGACCGCTGTCGCCAGGTCGACCTGGGAGGGTTTGCGGAGACGGGCCCGCCACGTGTCCAGCCCGCGAGGGGCCTGGAAGCGAATGGCCAGGTCCAGTTCCTGGGCCGGGTCCAGGAGGGGGACCCGGCTGATCTCGCGCAGATACATGCGCACCGGGTCCTCGGCCACCTCTGGACCCCACCATTCGCCCAGGGCTTCGATCTCCTCCTCCAGGGCCTCGCTCTCGATTTCCTCCAGTTCCGCTTCCTCGGGCTCCTCGGGGATCGGCTCCTCGACGGTCTCTTCCTCTTCCAGTTCCAGGAGGCCCTCCTCTTCCATCCATTCTTCCTCGAGGCCCTTGGTCTCGTCGTTGGGCTCCCAGGGCTGTTGCGACATCGGCATACGCTCCTTTCCCGGATGGGTGGGGGATGGGAGTTGCCGCCTGGCCGGATGGTCCATATGGATGCCGAAGACAGGGCTTCCACCGCCCTCCACACCTGGCGGGTCCTCAGGCCTCTTCCTCTGCTCGCAGTGTCCTCGGCTCGCGTTCGATCCGCCGATAGCGGAAGCGCTGAACCCGCTTCAGTTCCTCTGCCAGCGCCTGCCATTTTGCCATGAATTCCCCCGGAGGCCAATCGGGCATCGCGTCAGCAAGGCCCTGCAGCTCCTCCAGGATGTTGCGCAGGCGCTGCTCGCGGAGCCAGAGGGCGATGCGCAGCGCCTCCTCCGCCCACCGCTCGTCCTCCGGGTCGAACCCGCGCAGCGCTGCGGCCCGTCCCTCCATCAGCCCGGCCCACGCTGCCTGAAGGACCGTCGCCTCGGTCTCCGGCCATTCCTCCACCGGGCCGAACGCCGACAGGTTCCGGAAGAGGGCCCGATGGGCGGTGTCGCCGAAATCGTCCTCTGACAGGGGCTCCAGGCCCAGCTCGGCGAAGCGGACGTTCAGGTAGGGCAGCAGATCCGGCGCCATGCCAAGGATGGCCAGCAGGAGGGCCTCGGCCTCCCGTCCGGAATCGAGGAGTGGGACCCCCGGCCGGGATGGATCGGCGCGGAGCCCCTGCGGCGGCCCCGCCCGTCGGTCCCCCTTCGTCCCACGGGGCGCGTAGCGCTGGCTGGCCACCAGTTCCAGCAGCACCCGCTCGTTCAGGCGGGCCATGCGGGCGGCCTGCTGGATGTAGACATCGCGCTCCACCGGGTCGGGGATCGCCGCCAGGATCGGGACCACCTCCCGCACGAAGGCGGATTTCCCCTTCGGATCCTCCAGGGGGTGCTGGGCGGCCAGGTAGTCCAGCAGGAAGGCGATGACCGGACGGGCGGCCGCCAGGGCCCGGGCCCAGGCTTCCGGATCCCGGCGGATCCACTCGTCGGGGTCCACGCCCGCCGGCAGCGTCAGCACTCGCAGATCCACCCCAAGTTGCCCGCTGAGGCGGATCAATCCCTGAGGCCCCAGTTCCAGAGTGGTCTCGGGGAAAGCCGCCCGCGCGGCCGCCAGGCCCCGGAGGACGGCATGCATCCCCGCCGGATCCGCGTCCATCGCCAGGATCAAGCGGGGGACTGAGGGGCCCCCGGGGCGGCCGGAGAGGCCCAGCAGCATCCGGCCCAGCAGGCGCAGTTGCGCCTCGCTCAGGCTGGTCCCCATGGCCGCCACCACATTGGCGAAGCCGGCCTGGTGGGCCATGATGGCGTCGAAATAGCCCTCCACGATCACCGCCACGCCGGTCCGCCGGATCTCCGGGCGGGCCAGGTCCAGGGCGAAGAGGACCGCGCTTTTGTCGAAAAGGGCGGTCTGGGGGGAGTTCAGATATTTGGGCTCCTCATTCCCCAGGGCCCGGGCCCCAAAGCCGATCACGTGCCCTTGCGGATCCCGGATGGGGATCATCAGGCGCCCCCGGAACCGATCGAAGGCGGTGCCGTCCTCGCGGACCACCACCAGGCCGGCGGCCTGCAATTCCTCCAGGGTGAACCCCTGGCGACGCAGGTGATCCAGAAGGGCGTGCCAGGCCGGCGGGCTGTAGCCCAGCCCGAAGCGCTCGACGGTCTCGGGGGTCAGGCCCCGGGCGGCCAGGTAGGCCCGGGCCGGCTCCGCCTCGCCGGCCCGCCGCAGCAGGCCCTGGTAGAAGAGCGCGGCGGCGGCAAGGGCCTCCCGCAAACGGGCCCGCTCCTGCTCCTGGGCCTCCGCCTCCGGCGTCGCGGTCAGGGGGATGCCGGCCCGCTGGGCCAGCCGGCGAAGGGCTTCGGCGAAAGTCACCCCCTCCCGCTTCATCACAAAGTGGAACACGTCCCCGCCGGTGTTGCAGGCCCCGAAGCACCGCCAGGTTTGGGTATCCGGGAAGACCACGAAGGCCGGCGTGTGCACGTTGTGGTGGAAGGGGCAGAACCCGATGTAGTTCTTCCCCGAGCGCCGGAGTTTGACGCTCTCCCCGATCACCTCTACGATGTCCACCCGGGCCTTGATCTCGTCGATGAGGCTCATCCGACAGGCTCCTCTCCCTGGCAGAGGCCTGGCGAGGCGTGGCGGGCTTTTCGCTTTCATCATAGCGGATCCGCGCCCGGAAAGCCAGACGGCCGATCCCACAGGCGGAGGAGGCGGGGAACGATGCAGGTCGTGATCCTGGCCGGAGGGGTCGGCGGCGCGCGCATGGCGGATGGCTTCGCCCGCGTGATGCCGCCCGAGGACCTGGTGGTGATCGTCAACACGGGGGACGACTTCGAGTGGCACGGGCTCTTGGTGTGCCCGGATTTCGACACCGTGCTGTATACCCTGGCCGGCATCGCCAACCCGGAGACCGGCTGGGGGATCCCAGGGGACACCTGGAACGCCCTGGCGATGCTGGAGCGTTACGGCGGGGAGACCTGGTTCCGGGTGGGGGATCGGGACCTGGCCACCCATGTCTTCCGGACGTTCCTCTGGCGCCAGGGCGTGCGCCTGAGCGAGATCGCCCTCCGCCTCCGGCAGGCCCTGGGGGTGGCCGTCGCCCTCTGGCCGATGAGCGATCAGCCGGTGCGGACGCGGGTGCGGACCGACGAGGGGTGGCTGGCGTTCCAGGAATACTTCGTGCGACGCCGCTGCGAGCCCCCTGTCCGTGGCTTCGCCTGGGAGGGCCTGGAGCATGCCCAGCTTTCCCCGGAGGCCCGGGCTGTCCTGGAGCGGGCGGATCTAGTGGTGATCGCCCCCTCCAACCCGTATGTGAGCATCGGCCCCATCCTGGCCCTGCCGGGGGTGGTGCCGTTGCTGCAGGAGCGCCTCGTGGTGGCCGTGTCCCCCATCCTGGGCGGCCAGGCCCTGAAGGGCCCGGCGGCCAAGATGATGGCCGAGCTGGGGGAGGAGCCCTCCGCGCGCACGGTGGCCCAGCGCTACCTGCCCTTCTTGAAGGGCTTCGTCCTGGACCAGGTGGATGCGCCCCTGGCTCCTGCCATCGCCGCGCTAGGGATCCGATCCCTGGTCACCGATACCGTGATCGGATCTCCGGAGGCCCGGGCCCGGCTGGCCCGTGAGATCTTGGATTGGGTCGCGGCCTGGGATCCGCCCGCCGGGGCGGGACGTCTCTAGCCGGGCTGGCCGCCCGGGGAGACGGCTTGGAGGGCCCGGGTGCGGAGCTCGGCCCGCAGGGCCAGGATGTCCCGCGGGGCCGAGGCGATGGCCAGGGCGAACAGCACGCCGCACAGCAGCCAGGCTCCCACACAGATCGTCAGGATGGCAGTGTGCAGAGAGGTGCGGACCGCCAGCAGGCCGGTCAGGAAGGGCGCCAGGGAGGCCCCGCTGCCCTCAATGAACGATTCCAGGGCCTGGGCCGAGGAGCGGATCTCCGGCGGGCTGATGTCGAAGACCGTGGCCAGGACGTTGGGGGCGGCCAGGGGGATGGCGAAGGCGGTCAGGATCACCATCCCCCAGAAGGCGCCGAAGGCCGAAGGGGGGACGGACATGGTGATCGCCAGGAGGACCGCCCCCGCCAGCACCCCAGTCATGGCCACGATCAATCGACCCCGCAGGGTGCGCCGGAACAGCCAATCCCCCATCGCCCCGCCGGCCAGATAGCCCAAGGACATCATCACCACCGCCGAGGCCATCACGGCGAAGATCTGGGCGTTGCTGTAGCCGCGCTCGCGCTCCAAATACCGGAAGAACCAAAAAGAGATCACATTCCACGGGAAGACGCCGAAGAACCCCTGGGTGACCAGGAAGAGGAAGGTGGACTTGCGCAGGAGGGCGCGCACCTCGGCGAGGTTGAACCGGTAGGCGGGGACCTCGGCCAGGGCGGCCAGTTCGGGCTCGCTCCGCCCCCGGGGGACCTCCCGGACGGTGCGCCAGATCACGAAAGCCATCAGCACGCCCAAGGCCCCGGTGATCAGGTAGATGGCCCGCCAGCCAATGAGGTCCTTGAGGCCCAGGGCCAGCCCCACGCCCATCAGGTAGCCCACGGGGCCGGTCATTTGGAGGAAGCCGTAGATCCGGCTGCGGAGGGCAGGGCCGAAATAATCCGAGATCAGGCTGTAGAGGCCTGGATAGGCGTTGTCGTCGATGCCGGTGGAGGCCCGGGTGATCAGGAACAGGGGGTAAGTGGGAGCGACGGCGCTGAGCCATGTGGTGGCTCCCCAGATGAAAGAAGCCAGGGCGATGAGCGCCGGCCGGGCGAAGCGATCCGCCAGGTAGCCCCACATCGGGTAGAGAAACAGCCCAACCAGCAACGCCGCCGTCGAGGCCAAACCCATGAGATCTTCCCCGATGTGGAACGTGTTCATGATCTCAGTGGCCAGGGGACCCAGGAGGAGCTTGTCGGTTTGGTGGAGCAGCATGAAGGCGAACAGGACGACCGCAACAGCCCACGGCGTGCGCATGGCCTTCCTCCTGATCGATGGATGGCCCGCGGAGGGCTTGCCTTTCCCGATGGCCTCCAGGGCGGGGAGGGCCCTTCCCCCGAAGCCGATCCCCATCTAGTTTACCCGGACTGTCCCGAGGCCGGCGGATCGCCCCCGCCTCATCGCCCCTTGTAGCGCGCCGCCCACTGGGCGGTGAGTTGGAGGTAGAGGTCCCCGAAACGGAGGCTGGGCTCGATGTAGGACCCCTCCACCCACTCGTTGAACGAATGGATCAGGATGAGGTCCGGCTGGGTGGGGAGCACCGCCTCCCAGGTGCGGGCGTAATACGCTCCATTCTCCCGGTCGCGGGCGAAGGGGGCGCTGCTCACCCGCAGGTCCGCACAGTGGGGTTGGGCCGAGTTGAGGTCGTCCCACCCCGGCATCACCGTCCCGACCCACAGTTTGGGCTGGCCCGTCCGGCGCTCCCAGTCTCGCACCCAGCCGGCCCATCGGGAGGCCCCCCGGTAGGCGGTCGGGCAGCAGGCGTGATCGATCTTGTAGACGTAGAGGCCGTCGAAGACAGCCAGGTAATCCGGCTTCAGCCCCTCAGCGATCCACCAAGTGTGGTGCTCGGGGTCCACGGCTTGCCGGATCTCTGCCCAGCGGGCCACCGCGGTCGCCACGTCCTGGTCCGAGGCGGGCCGGCCGCCGCCGGCGTCGGGGACCCGATACATGTCGCTGAACAGGATCACCGGCCGCCCCGCCACCCGCAGAAAACGGGGATGGGCGGCGTAGCGGGAGATCAAGTCGCGCAGGGCCTCAACCACCCCGGCCTGGTTCGCGCCGGGCAGGATGTGATAAAGGAACGTGGCAGTCGACGTGAAGCCGTCGGGGGAGAGGTCGAGCACCTTTTGAAAGTTCGCGTCCGTCCGGTCGCCAGGGGCGAACCAGTGGACGGCGAAGCCGTCGATCCCAGCGGCCCGGGCCTGGGCGATGTGGCGGGCGATCACACCGGGGTCGTCCGAGGAATAGACCCCATCCCGAGGTTGATCGGCATCGGAGGTGCAGCCGGTGGACCACGTGCCCGGATCATACCACGGGAAATAGTTGGCGAGGACCAGCCGCGCCGGCGGCGGATGGACGGCGTGGGCCGGCGGGGCCGGCGCCGGGG
>NZ_PSLG01000040.1:0-19850 GCF_040289485.1 Thermoflexus sp. | reverse complement strand
GCCCTGGCCATCGACCCGCAGAGGCCCACCACCCTGTATGCGGGGACCGGTGGCGGTGGGGTGTTCTATCTGGCGCAGGCGCCCACGCCGATGCCCGTTCGGCTCTGGCTGCCTTTCATTACGAACCGCTAGCATGGGCAAGGGAGGTGCCCTCAAAGGGGGTGGGTAACCGGTGAGGGCGATGTGCCCTCCCGGGTGGACGGTGCGCGAACGTTCAACCAAGGGACCGACGGCCATGTCCCGCGCGGGTTCATCGGCGGTGTGGGGATCGCGTCCGATTCCCCCATCGCCGTCATCGGCGATCAGAACAGCCGGGTGCTGCCGGGGGACGTGGCGGCGGGCTTCCCGGGCATCAAGATCCCATGAGGTGTCCTGGCCGTTGTAAACCGGCGGGTGCTGGAGGGGGACAATCCCGTAGCCGTCGTAGAAGAGGCGCTCCCAGATGGCCAGGCCTCCGGCCCGCCCGGGGACGCCCGCCGCGTCCTGCACCAGGAGGACCCGCATCAACGGCCTGCGATGCGCAGCGGGTGAGGTTCCCCCACGCGTCGTAGCCGGCCCTCTCGGTGACCCAGCCCCGATCCCCACCGCCCGGATCGACCCAGGGGAGCAGTCCCCGGGTCGGCGGGGGGGGTGAGGGCGGTGGCCCTGTCGTAGAAGAAGCGGCGCTCGACCACTGGAGGGGCCCTGCCCCTGTCCTCCGAGATCCCCATCGCCCACCGGGTAGTTCTTTCCCTGCCACCCGCCTTCATCCGTTCGATGGGGCGATCGGCGCTGGCGGATCCCTTTCTTTGCGCGTATAATTCAAGAGAGCCCTGTCCGAAGGATCCGGCCATGGAGGCCTCAAGGAGGTTCCCAGCCGAGTGCTCCCTGCGAGAGCCGGTGTTGGTGCTGAACGCCAACTTCGAGCCATTGAACGTTTGTCCCCTCCGCCGGGCCATCGCCCTGGTGCTGAGCGGGAAGGCGGAGGTTCTGGAGAACGGGAGGGGCGCGCTACGGACCCCCTCCCGTGTCCTCCCCCGCCCCTCCGTGATCCGGCTGCGCTATACGGTCCGCCGCCCACCCCGTCGGCTGCGCCTGACCAAGCGGGAGATCCTGCGGCGGGACGGGTGGACGTGCCAGTATTGCGGGCGCTCCTCCCCTTCCTTGACGGTGGACCATGTGATCCCGCGTCATCGGGGCGGGGCCCACACGTGGGAGAACCTGGTGGCGGCCTGCCCGGCGTGCAACCGCCGCAAGGGGAACCGCACGCCGGCGGAGGCCCGCATGACCCTGCTCCGCCCCCCCTTCGAGCCGGTCCCGACCGTCGGCTATCTCTTCGGCGCCTACTTGCGGGAATACCGTGAGTGGCGCAAATATCTGGAAGGGTGGTGAATCCCGTGGGACCGAGGGAGGGAAGCGGATGCCGTTGCAGGAGTTCGGGCGCTGGTTCATCCTCATCGGCCTGTTCTTCCTCGCCTTCGGTTTCCTGTTCATCCTGATCGGCCGGGTCCCCGGCCTGGGCCGTCTCCCCGGGGACATCCTGATCCAGAAGGGGAACTTCGTCTTCTTCTTCCCGCTGGCCACGTCCCTCCTGTTGAGCCTGATCCTGACGCTGGTGCTGAACCTGATCTTCCGTCTCTGGCGGTGAGGGGCCGCGGGCGGCGGTGGTGACACCCGCCCTCAGGAGGTCGCCATGGAGGCGTTCCGGATCGAGCGGGATTCGCTGGGCGAGGTGCGGGTCCCTGCCTATGCCCTGTGGGGGGCACAGACCCAGCGGGCGGTGGAGAACTTCCCCATCAGCGGGATCCGGTTCTCGCGGGATTTCATCCGTGCCCTGGGGCTGATCAAATACTGCGCGGCGAAGGTGAACCGGGACCTGGGGCTGCTGGACGAGCGGCGGGCGAACGCCATCATGCAGGCGGCCCGGGAGGTCATCGAGGGCCAACTGGACGAGCACTTCCCGCTGGACATCTTCCAGACCGGCTCGGGGACCTCGACCCACATGAACGCCAACGAGGTGATCGCCAACCGGGCCATCCAGATCCTGGGCGGGGCCCTCGGGTCCAAAGAGGTGCATCCCAACGACCACGTGAACCTGGGCCAGTCCTCGAACGACGTGATCCCGGCCGCCATCCACATCTCCGCCTACCTGGCTGTCCACGAGCGCCTGCTCCCGGCCCTGCGGCACCTGCACCAGGTCCTGTCGGACAAAGCGTGGGAGTTCGACGACATCGTGAAGACCGGCCGCACCCACCTGATGGACGCCATGCCGGTCCGCCTGGGCCAGGAGTTCTCCGGCTACGCCAGCCAGATCGCCCATGGGATCCGGCGGATCGAGGCGGCCTTGCCGCACCTGGCCGAACTGGCCCTGGGGGGCACGGCGGTGGGCACGGGCATCAACACCCATCCCGAGTTCGGCCGGCGGATCGCGGCGGCCCTGAGGGAGGAGACGGGCCTGCCCTTCCGGGAGGCCGAGAACCACTTCGAGGCCCAGGCCGCCCAGGACGCGGCGGTGGAGCTCAGCGGCCAGTTGAAAACGGTGGCCGTCTCCATGTATAAGATCGCCAACGACCTGCGCTGGATGAACTCGGGCCCCCAGGCCGGCCTGGCGGAGATCCGCCTCCCGGCCCTCCAGCCCGGTTCCTCCATCATGCCCGGGAAGATCAACCCGGTCATCCCCGAGGCGGTGATGATGGTCTGCATGCAGGTGATGGGCAACGACGTGGTGATCAACATGGCGGGGGCCTCGGGCAACTTCGAGCTCAACGTGGCGCTGCCGGTGATCGCCCACAACCTGCTGCAGTCCATCCACCTCCTGGCCAGCGCGGCCCGTGTTTTGGCCGACAAGGGCATCTGCGGCATCGTGCCCAACCGCCAGCACATGGAGACCCTGGCCCAGAAGAACGCCATCCTGGCCACCGCCCTCACCCCCTACATCGGCTACGACAAGGCCGCCGAGGTGGTGAAGAAGGCCATGGCCGAGGACAAGACCATCCGCGAGGTGGTGCTGGAGATGGGCTTGCTCCCGCCCGAGAAACTGGACGAGGTCCTGGATGTGCGTAGGATGACCGAAGGGGGCTTTGTGGCCGGGATGTCGGCGGGCGGCTGAGGCGTCGCCGGCGGGACGTCCGGTATCCCGAGGTCTCCCTGGACGGCGAGGATCGGTGGGGCCTGCCGCAGGCCCCACCGATTTGTGTCCGCGGCGAAACCGTTCCGGAGGCGAGGTCGATGGGGGAGCGAGGGTTGCGTGTGATCCGGCAGTTCGAGGCCTACTACGACGACCTCAACGGGGTGCGGCGGGCCATCGTCCGTCGCATCCCCATCGCGCCCGGCCAGCGCTGGCTGGACATCGGGACCGGGGACGGATGGTTCGCCCTGGAGATCGAGGGGGCGGCCCCGCCCCAGGTGGTGGTGGGCATCGACCTGGCCCGCTGCGAGGTGGAGCTGGCCCGCCAGCACGCCCGGGAGCGGGCCTCCCGCTCCAGCGCCTTCGTCCAGATGGACGCCTACCGCTTGGCGTTCCCAGCGGGGATCTTCGACGGCGTGGCCAGTTTCCTGGCCCTCCAGGACATCTGCTTGGATCGCGAGGGGCTGCACCGGCTGTTCTACGAGGTGAACCGGGTGCTGCGGCCCGGGCGGTGGTTCGCCCTGGCCACCACCACGCCGGAGGATGCCGAGACGCCCTCCCAGCGGCTGGCCCTGGAGATCTATCAATACATCCGGGCCGGCTTTTTCACCAAGGCGGAGATCCAGGCCGCCCTGGAGCGGATGGGCTTCCAGGTGGAGCAGATGGCTTTCTACCCCACGGGGGTGAACCTGGATCCCGAGGAGGCGAAGGCCTTCATCCGGTTCGAATGCGATTGGCTGGAGCGGGCGTATGGGTGGCGGGACAAGCCGGATTGGCAGGCGGTCTGGGCCCATTTCGAGCCTCGCATCCGCGCCCTGGGCGGGCTGGAGGTGGACGCCAAGGTCACCTTCTTCCTGGCCCGGAAGGTCCGCCCGGCGGCCCCGCCGTGGGCGGACGAACGGGTCCTGTTCCAGGAGGTCCGGGCATGAAGGGGACGGCGCCGGCGGTGCGCCGGGTGGCGATGATCAGCCTGCACACGTGCCCCCTGGCCACGCTGGGGGGCAAGGACACGGGGGGGATGAACGTCTACGTGCGCGAACTGACCCGGGCCCTCGCCCGACACGGCATCGCCGTGGATGTGTTCACCCGCTCCCAGAACCCCCATCTGCCCCACGTGGTCCACGAACTGGGCCCTGGGGGGCGGGTGATCCACATCCCGGCCGGCCCGGAGGTTCCCATCGAGAAGCACCGCCTCGTCGAACACCTCCCGGAGTTCATCGCCCGCGTGCAGGCCTTCGCGGCCCAGGAGCAGATCGCCTACGATGTGATCCACAGCCACTACTGGCTCTCCGGGCTGGCCGCGCTGGCCCTGCGGGCCGCTTGGGGAGCCCCGGTGATCCACATGTTCCACACCCTGGGGTCCCTCAAGAACCGAGTGGCCTGCAGCGAGAGGGAGCGGGAGCCCCCGGCGCGCCTGGAGGCGGAGCGACGGCTGGCCGGGGAGGCCGACCGCCTGGTGGCGGCCACCCCGGCAGAGAAGGCCCACCTGGTCTGGGCCTATGGGGCGAACCCCTCCCGCGTCGTCGTGATCCCGCCGGGGGTGGATCTGGAGCACTTCCGGCCCATCCCTCAGGCGGAGGCCCGGCGCCGGCTGGGGTTCCCCCCGGACAAGCGCTACATCCTGTATGTGGGGCGCATCGAGCCGTTGAAGGGGATCGAGACCCTGATCCGGGCGGTGGCCATCCTGGCCCAGGAGTGCCCCACGTGGACCCGGGACTTCGCGGTGATCCTCATCGGCGGGGATCCCGAGGCCTCAACGGACGCGGAGCTCCGCCGCCTGCAACAGTTGCGGGAGGACCTGGGGGTGGCCGACCTGGTGGCCTTCATCGGGGCCAAGGCCCAGGAGACCCTGCCCGATTATTACAACGCGGCCGATGTGGTGGTGATGCCCTCGGATTATGAGTCCTTCGGCCTGGTGGCCCTGGAGGCGATGGCCTGCGGCCGGCCGGTGATCGCCTCGGAGGTCGGGGGGCTGGTCTACCTGGTCCGCCACGGGGAGACCGGCCTGCGGGTGCCCCGGCGCCAGCCCGTCGCCCTGGCCCGGGCCCTGGATCGGCTCCTGCGGGACGAGGCGTTGCGGCAGCGGATGGGGGAGAACGGCCGGCGGTGGGCCCAGGCCTTCGGATGGGCAACCATCACCGATCGCATCCTGGAGCTCTACCGACAGGTCCTGGAGAGCCATCGGGCCCGCCCGCGGCCGGCCCTCTGCTATGGCCACTGGCGGGCGTCCGTCTGATCCCTCGTCATCTCCCTCAGGAGGAGCGGAGACGATGGTGACGGTGGTGCCGCCGGCGGTGCACTGGTTCTACGCGGAGAAGCGCCCCAGCGCCGGGGCGGTGGCGGAGCAACTGCGTCAGAGCCTGTGGTTCGTCCGCCTCCAGGAGGCGTGGGTCTCGCCGGTGGATCCCTGCCAGAAGGACCCGCCCTTCCGGTATCAAGGATACTGGCGGGGGCATGTCTTCGAGATCGCGTTCGAGCCCCGCCGTTACGTCATCCTGCGCATGGCGCAGGACCTCCCCCGGGTGGTGGAGGCCTTGCAGCGCTCCCTGGGGGCGGCCCCCGCCTTCGCCTATGGGGACGAGGAGGGGCGGACGGTCTACGAATGGCGCTGGGGGGATCGGGAGGAGCGCTGGCAGCAACTGCAGGGGATCCCCCGCTATCAGCGCCTGCGCCGCCTGTCCTCCCCCTAACAGGGGAACGCGGGTTCTGCTGGGAAGGGCTTGGGGCTTCAGAGGGCCTCCGCCATCTTGGCGGCCAGATCGGCCACCCGCACCGAGTAGCCCCACTCGTTGTCATACCAGGCCACCACCTTCACGAAGTTGCCGTCCACCACCATGGTGGAGAGCCCGTCGACGATGGCCGAGTGGGGATCGCCCTTGAAGTCCACGGAGACCACCGGCTCCTCGGTGTAGGCTAGGATGCCCCGCAGGGCGCCTTCGGCAGCGGCCTGGAAGGCGGCGTTGACCTCCTCCACGGTCACCGGGCGGCTGACCTCCGCGGTGAGGTCGATGACGGAGACGGTGGGGACCGGCACGCGCAGGGCGTAGCCATCCAGTTTGCCCTTGAGCTCGGGGATCACCAGGCCAATGGCCCGGGCCGCGCCGGTGGTGGTGGGGATGATGTTGAGGGCCGCCGCCCGCGCCCGCCGCAGGTCCTTGTGGGGCAGGTCCAGGATGCGCTGGTCGTTGGTGTAGGCGTGGACGGTGACCATCAGCCCCCGCCGGACGCCGAAGGCCTCGTGCAGCACCTTGACCACTGGGGCCAGACAGTTGGTGGTGCAGGAAGCGTTGGAGACGATGTGGTGGCGCGCCGGGTCGTAACGCTGGTCGTTGACCCCCAGGACCACGGTGAGGTCCACGCTGTCCGAGGGGGAGGCGGGGGCGGTGATGATGACCTTCTGGGCGCCGCCGGAGGTACGGTGGACGGCGGCCTTGCGGCCGTCGGTGAAGAGGCCGGTGGACTCGATGACGATCTGGACTCCCAGATCCTTCCAGGGGAGGTGGGCGGGATCCTTCTCGGCGAAGACGCGGATCTCATCCTCGCCGACGATGAGGTAAGCGTCGCGGGCGGCCACCGGCTCCGGGTAGCGGCCGTAGTTGGAGTCGTATTTCAACAGATGCGCCAGGGTGGGGGCGTCAGTGATGTCGTTGACGGCCACCACCTCCAGGCGGCCCCGATAGCGCTCTCGGATGGCGCGGAACACCTGACGCCCGATCCGTCCGAACCCGTTGATGCCCACGCGGACCGCCATCTCGATCCCTCCTGATCAAAGTTGAACCCAAAGGTCTTTCCCCCGCTGAGCCTGGGGCCCGAGCGCTGGAGACAAGGCCCCTTCCGTTCGCGGTCAAGTATACCGGAAAAAGCAAGGCCCCGCCAAGGGAAGATTTTCATAAGATGAGCGGACGAAGGGACTGTCGGTGGGGGAATGGGGTTCTGCGAAGGGATCGCGCCAGAGGGCCTGTAAGCCGGGTTCTGTCCCCTACGGCGGGCCGTAGGGGGGCGGTCATCTCTCTGGGACGGCGGTTGCCCGCCGCCTCGAGCGGCCTACCCGCGGGCATTGGGCGCGGGGCTGCCCCGGCGCCGGTTCCGGCGCCGCGCCCGCTGTTTGGCCTTGCTCCGGGTGGGGGTTACCGTGCGCCGGAGCGTTGCCGCCCGGCCGGTGGGCTCTTACCCCACCGTTTCACCCTTGCCTCCATGACCCCGGGGGAGATCCCCGGGCGGATCGGCGGTCTGTTTTCTGTGGCCCTGTCCACGGGTCGCCCCGTCCGGGGGTTACCCGGCACCCTGCCCCGCTGGAGCCCGGACTTTCCTCAGGCCGGGAGGATCCCCGGCCCGCGACCGCCCGGCCTTCTGGCGCGATCCCCTTTTATTTTACAACAGGACGCGCGGGAGAACGCGTGCGCTCGGGGTGCGCTGGGGTTTCCGCCGTGCGGGCGGGGCGCTCCGGGCACAGGGCATGGGCCAGGAGCAGGGTGTGTAGCCACGCCAGCGTGGACTCGGCCCCCTGGTTGGCGTTGGGCCCGGTGGCCTCCAGGCCGTCGTGGGCGCCGCCGGTTTGCAGGTCCACCAGCTGGCATCCCCGATCGTTCTCTCCCAGGAACCAGCCGACGCATCGCTCCACCAACTCCCGCCACGCCGGGTCTCCGGTGGCCTCCCAGGCCCGCGCGGCGGCCTCGGCCATGGCGGCCGCCTCGATGGGTTGCTGGGCGAAGCGCGCCCGGGGCCCGCCGCGCCGGAACCAGCCCCGGTTGCCGATGAAGGTCAGATGCCCGTCGTGGGGATCGGTCTGGATCTCCACCAGCCAGCGCAGCACGGCCAGGCCCCGTTCCAGCCAGGCGGCCTCGCCGAAGAACCGGCCGGCAGCGATCAGGGCCGCGGGGAGGATAGCGTTGTCATAGGTGACCACTGCCTCGAGCCACGGCCAGCCCGGCGCCGCGCCCTCGCGGAAACGGGCCTCCAGGGCCTGGGCCAGTTCCCGAAGGCGCTCCTGGACGCGCCGGGCGCCCGGGAACCGCTCCAGATAGGCCAGGCCCCCGAGGAGGGCGTAGGCCCACGGCCGCGGATGGGTGAGGGCGGTTGTCGCCACCCACGCCTCCTGGAACAGGGCCGCTGCGGGCTCCCACAGCCCCTCCGGCCCCCACGCGGCGGCCTCCCCTAGCCCCCACAGGGCCCGGCCCTGAGCGTCCTCGGATCCGACCTCCTCCAGCCAGCGGCGGTCGTAGCCCAGGAAGTTGCGGAACCGGCCGGCCTCGGGGTTCCATGCATGCAGCAAAAACGACAGATGCGTTCGCATCCAGGGGAGCAACCCAGGATCCGGCCGCTGGCGCGCGGCCCGCACCAGGACCAGCAGGGCGCGGGCGTTGTCGTCGGTGCAGTAGCCGAAGCGGCGGTCGGGGAGGTGGAAGCGGGCGTGCTGGAGCAGACCCACCTCGTCTGTCAGCCGGCGCAGATGGTCCAGTCGCACCGGCGGCAGACCGGCCGCGGGCGGCAGCCAGGGCGGCCGGAGGATGGGGTGGGGCCGTTCCAGGATCTCCCGAAAGACCTCCAGGTAGCGGCGGCCGACGGCCGGCCAGGCCATCTCCCGTCCCCGGGCGTAGGCAGCCTCCCGCAGCCGCCGGTGTGCCTCCGGATCGGAGAGCAGACGGTCCAGGGCCTGGGCCATGGCCTTCGGATCCCGGAAGGGGACCAGGATGCCGCGTCCCTCCCCCAGGATCTCCTCCGCATACCAGGAGGGGGTGGAGACGATGGCCTTGCCGCAGGCCAGGGCGTAGGTGAGGGTGCCCGAGACGATCTGCTCCCGGGCCAGGTAAGAGGCGACGTAGATGTCGGCGGCCCGCAGGAAGGTCAGCAGTTCCTCCTGGCTCAGATAGCGGTCCACGAACCGGATGTGGTCCTGCAGCCCTGCCTGGGCGACGGCCTCCTCCAAGGAGCGCCGGTAGGCCTCGCCGTAGCGACGCCGGACCTCGGGATGGGTGGCCCCCACGACCAGATAGAGGAGATCCGGGTGCCGCGGCACGAGATCCTTCATCGCTTCGATCACCGTCTCGATGCCCTTGTTTGGGCTGAGCAGGCCGAAGGTGAGCAACACGCGGCGCCCGGCCAGGCCCAGGCGAGCTTTGTAAGGTTCCGGGTCCTCGAAGGGGACGGCGGGGGCGCCGTGGTCAATGCGCACGATCCGCTCCGGGTCCACGCCGTAGCGCTCGACGAGGAAAAGGCGGGCGCGCTCCGCCATCACCACCACCCGCTCCGCCCGGCGGGCCAGTTCGCTGAGGATGCGCCGCTCAGGCTCCGAAGGCGCGTAGAGCACCGTGTGCAGGGTTACGATAAGGGGTTTGCGCAGCCCCTCCACCAGCCGGAGCACATGGCCACCGCTGGGACCTCCGAAGATCCCGTATTCGTGCTGGAGGCGGACGACGTCGACGGGAGCCAGGTTCAGGAAGGATGCTGCGGCCCGGTAGTCCTCCGGCTCATGATCCCGGATCTCAAAGGTCACCTCCGGGCCGTAGGCATAGCGGTGGGGCAGACGGGTGAGGGCCACGACCTGCACCGCAGACCCCTCGCCCAGCCGCTCCCCTTGGGCCTCGGCCAGGGCCTGGGCCAGATCGTGGGTGAAGGTGGCGATCCCGCAAGGGCGTGGCACATAGGTTCCGACCAGCGCGATCCGTATCGGATGCCCCATGGCTTCCCACCTCCGGGTTCCGGTTTCGGGAAGGGCGGGGCCCGTCGGACGGCCTGGCCCTCGGTTACGTTGGACAATGCCGGAGATAGTCCAGCAGGTCCTGAAGGGGGGCGGTGGCCAGGGCCACGCAGGTATCGGCCGCCCCGTAGTACATCAACAGTTCGCCGGAGGCCGGATCCAACACCGCGCCGCACGGAAACGTCACGTTGGGCACATCCCCGACCCGCTCGTAGGGCGCTGAGGGCCCGAACACCCACTCGGCGCTGCGACGGATCACCTTGCGGGGGTCCTCCAGGTCCAGCAGCGCCAGGCCCACCCGATAGATCCGGCCGGAGGCGGTCTGTCGGACGCCGTGGTAGATGATGAGCCAGCCCTCCGGCGTCTCGATGGGCGGCGGCCCCAGGCCCACCCGGTCGGAGTCCCACCATCCCCCTGGCCGGGCCTCGATGATCACCGTGTGATCCCCCCAGTGGCGCAGGTCCGGGGAGAAGGAGAGCCAGATGTTGGGTCGGGCGCCTGGGGCGGTGGGCATCGGGCGGTGGATCATCGCCCAGCGCCCTCGGAACCGGCGGGGGAACAGGCTGGCGTCCTTGTCCTCGGGCGGCAGGATCGGCCCCAGGCGGTGGAAAGTCCGGAAATCCGGGGTTGTGGCCAGGGCGACCAGGGGCCCCCCGCGCGAGTAGGCCACGTAGGTGACCGCGTAAAGGCCTTCCTCCTCCAGAAAGACGATGCGCGGATCCTCGATCCCCCAGAACTCCTCGGGATGGCGGAGGGGATCCGGCAGCAGGGTCGGCTCCGGGTCGACCCGCCAGCCGCTGCGCCCATCCGGGCTGCGGGCGGCCGTGAGATGGGAGATCCCCTGGAAGTCCTCCACCCGGACGAGGAGCAGCACCTCGCCGTTGTAACGCGTGGCGCCGGGGTTGAAGACCGCGTTCGCCGGATACGGCCAGTCGGCGGCGGTGAGGATGGGGTTGCCGGCATATCGCCGGAACCGCTCGGCCATGCTTCCCTCCGGTCGCCGAAGGCTGCCTTTGGGTTCATCGGGAAGAGGGACATTATGAATGTTAAGCCGGTCCTCATTAGAAGAAGATTAGCATGCGCTGCCGGCTGTTCCGACGCGGAGCTGGGGGGCGCGGCCTTGGTATAATTCCGGAAGCGCGTGGCGTGGGGGCCACGGGTCGAGGAGCCGAAAGCAGCCGATTGTTGACGGTGCCCCTGGGATGGGGCGATCCCCGAACATCCGCGCGGTTCCGGAGGGGGCGTTGCGTCTGCTGATCACGGGTGTCGCTGGCTTTGTCGGCCGCCATCTGGCGGCCGCCCTGGCCCAGGAGACCGATTGGGACCTCTGGGGCTGGGCCCGGCGTCCGGCCGCCGGTTTGCCGGGCCGCCTGCAGGTGATGACGGTGGACCTGCGGGACGGGGCGGCGGTCCGGGAGTCCCTCGCCCGGGTGGCGCCGGAGGGTATTATCCACCTGGCCGCCCAGTCGGATGTCGCCCGATCCTGGCGGGATCCGTGGGGGACCTTCGAGACCAACGTGGGGGGCACCCTGAACTTGCTGGAGGGGGTTCGTGCCCTGAATCTAGGGGCGCGCATCCTGGTGGTGACCTCCAACGAGGTCTACGGCCTGCTGCGGCCGGAGGAGGTCCCGGTGCGGGAGGACCATCCGTTCCGCCCGGCCAACCCCTATGGGGTGAGCAAGGCCGCTCAGGATTGGCTGGCCGGCCTTTACGCGACGGCCTATGCCATGCCTATCGTGCGGGCGCGCCCCTTCAACCACATCGGCCCAGGCCAGGATCCCCGGTTCGTGGTTCCCTCCCTCGCCCGGCAGATCGCCCGCATCGAGGCCGGGCGGCAGGAGCCGGTGCTGCGGGTGGGCAACCTGGAGGCGCGGCGGGACTTCACCGACGTGCGCGATGTGGTCCGGGCCTATCGTCTGCTCCTGGAGCGTGGGAGGCCGGGGGAGGCGTATAACATCGGCTCCGGGCGCCCGCGCGCCATCCGGGAGGTGCTGGAGATCCTCCTGGGGATGGCCCGGGTGGCGGTCCGCGTCGAGGTGGACCCCGAGCGGATCCGCCCGGTGGACATCCCCCTCAGCGTCGCGGACGTCACCCGCATCCGGGAGGAACTGGGCTGGCGTCCGACCATCCCCCTGGAGCAATCCCTGCAGGATGTGCTGAACGAGTGGCGGGAGCGGGTGCGGCGGGGAGAGGATGCGGTGCCCCCGGCCTGAGGCGAGGGCGGCGATCCCTGGCAAACCCTCTGAGGAGGCGGATCGATGGAGCGGAAACGGGCGTTGATCACTGGGATCACCGGACAGGACGGCTCTTACCTGGCGGAGTTCCTGCTCGAGAAGGGTTACGAGGTCATCGGCATGGTGCGGCGGACCAGCACCGTCAACTTCGAGCGCATCCGGCACATCCAGGACCGCATCACGCTGGTCCAGGGGGACCTGCTGGATCAGTCCTCCCTGATCGACATCCTCCGGGAATACCGCCCGCAGGAGGTCTACAACCTGGCCGCCCAGTCCTTCGTGCCCACCTCCTTCAAACAGCCGGTGCTGACCGGCGAGTTCACCGCCCTGGGGGTGACGCGGCTGCTGGAGGCCATCCGCCTGGTGGACCCGACCACCATCCGGTTCTATCAGGCCTCCAGCAGCGAGATGTTCGGGAAAGTCCGCGAGGTCCCTCAAAACGAGAACACCCCCTTCCATCCCCGGAGCCCCTACGGCGTGGCCAAGGTCTACGCCCATTGGATCACGGTCAACTACCGAGAGAGCTATGGGATGTTCGCCGTCTCCGGGATCTGCTTCAACCACGAGAGCCCGCGCCGGGGCCTGGAGTTCGTCACCCGCAAGATCACCTACACGGCGGCCCGCATCAAACTGGGCCTGGCCCACGAACTGCGCCTGGGGAACCTGGAGGCGCGGCGGGATTGGGGATACGCCCCGGATTACGTGCGGGCCATGTGGTTGATGCTGCAGCAGGATGAGCCGGAGGATTACGTCATCGCCACCGGCGAGACCCACTCGGTGCGGGAGTTCGTGGAGCTGGCCTTCGATTACCTGGGCCTGGACTGGCGCAAATATGTGGTGGTGGACCCTGCCCTCTACCGGCCGGCGGACGTGGACCTTTTGGTGGGAGATGCCACCAAGGCCCGGACCAAACTGGGCTGGGCCCCCTCGGTCACCTTCGAACAACTGGTGAAGATCATGGTGGACGCTGACCTGGCGCTGGTGAAGCAGGAATACGGGATCCGGGAGGGGTGAGATGACGGCGATCCGCTTCGGGACCGACGGATGGCGGGGGCGCATCGCTGACGACTACACCTTCGCCAACGTGCGGCGCTGCGCCCAGGGCTTCGCCCGCTGGCTGCAGGACACCGGCCAGGCCGAGGGCGGGGTGGTCATCGGCTACGACCGCCGCTTCGCCTCCGAACATTTCGCCGAGGCCTGCGCCGAGGTCCTGGCCGGCAACGGCATCCGGGTCTACCTCTGCGACCGGGCCGCCCCCACCCCGGCCATCAGTTACAGCGTGGTGGCCCGGGGCGCCGCCGGGGCCATCAACATCACGGCCAGCCACAACCCGCCCACCGACAACGGCTTCAAGGTGCGCAACCGCTTCGGCGGGGCGGTGGACCCCCAGGGCCTACAGGAGATCGAGGCCCGCATCCCCCCCGATGAGCGGGAGGTGAAGCGCATGCCCCTGGCCGAGGCCGTGGCTCGGGGGCTGGTGGAGCGCTTCGACCCCTCCCCCGCCTACATCGCCCAACTGGAGCGGCTGGTGGACCTGGAGGCCTTGCGCCAGGCGGACCTCACCATCGTCGTGGATCCCATGTGGGGGAACGGGGCGGGGTGGCTGCGGCGGCTGCTGAGCCCCGGGCGCATCCGGGTGGTGGAGATCCACGAGGAGCGCAATCCCCTCTTCCCGGGGATGAAGCGCCCCGAGCCCATTCCCCCCAACCTCGATGCGCTCCAGGAGAAGGTCCGCGCGCTGCGCGCCGACGCCGGCCTGGCCACCGACGGGGACGCCGATCGGGTGGGCCTGGTGGATGAGAACGGGGAGTTCGTCGACCAACTGCGTGTCTACGGCCTGCTGGCCCTCTACCTGCTGGAGGTCCGCGGCCAGCGGGGCCCCATCGTCAAAACCCTCTCCACCACCTCGATGCTGGAGAAACTGGGGGCCCGCTACGGGGTCCCTGTTTACGAGACGGGCGTCGGCTTCAAATATGTGGCCCCCAAGATGCTGGAGACCGACGCCATGATCGGCGGCGAGGAGAGCGGGGGCTTCGCCTTCCGCGGGCATCTGCCGGAGCGCGATGGGATTCTGGCCGCCCTCTACCTGTTGGATCTGATGGTGCGCACCGGCCAGCGGCCCCGCCAACTGATCGACTGGCTCTTCCAGATGGTTGGGCCCCACTACTATGCGCGCATCGACGTGGAGTTCTCGCCGGAGCGCCGGGCGGAGACCCGCGCCCGCCTGGAGGCCGCCCAGCCCGAACGGCTCGCCGGGCTGCGGGTGGTCCGCGTGGACCGATCGGACGGCTACAAGTTCTACCTCGAGGACGGCGGCTGGCTGCTGATCCGGTTCTCTGGGACCGAGCCCTTGTTGCGGATTTACACGGAGGCCACGCAGGCGGAACGGGTGCCGGCCCTGCTCGCCGAGGGCCGCCGCCTGGCAGGGGTGGAAGGGGATCCCTCGTGAGCCGTCCCTTCTTCATCGACACCCATTGCCATCTCGACGACGAGGCCTTCGCAGCGGATCGGGAGGAGGTGCTGGCCCGGGCGCAGGCGGCCGGGGTGGCTGTCTGCATCGTCCCCGCGGTGAGCCTGGAGAACCTCCCCGCCGTCGTGGCCCTGGCCGAGCGCCACCCGGGGATCTACGCAGCGGTGGGGATCCATCCCCACGCCGCCGCGACCTGCACACCGGAGGGGCTCCGCCGGCTGCGGGCATGGGCGCGGCACCCCCGGGTGGTGGCCATCGGGGAGATCGGGCTGGACTTCTATCGGGATCTCTCCCCAAGGGAGGCCCAGCGGGCCGCCTTCCGGGCCCAACTGGAACTGGCCGGGGAGCTCGGCCTCCCGGTGATCCTCCATCAACGGGCGGCGGCCTCCGCGTTGCTGGAGGAACTGGAGCGCTGGGTGGCGGCCCGGCCCCCCGCCCGCGGGGTGCTACACGCCTTCTCTGGGGATCTGGGCATGGCCCGCACGGCCGTCGCCTGGGGGTTCGCCCTGGGGATCGGCGGACCCCTGACCTACCGGAGCGCCGAGGGGCTGCGAGAGGTGGTGCGAGCCGTGGGGCTCCCCGCCCTGGTTTTGGAAACGGACGCCCCTTACCTCCCCCCGCATCCCCACCGGGGGCGGCGCAACGAACCCGCTTACCTGCCCCGGATCGCGGAGGCCCTCGCCCTCCTGCTCCAGGTCCCCACGGACGAGGTCGCCCGCCAGACCACGGAGAACGCGCGGCGGCTGTTCCGCCTTCCCGATCGGTGATCTCCACGGGAGCACGGCGCCGGATTGCAGGCCGGCGGAACCGTCATAAAATGGGCTGTGCGGACGGTTCTCGGGCTGCATCCTCACCTCGGACCGAACGGAAAATGTCATCGACGGCGCGCCCAGCGTTGACCCTCGTGGCGATCCAGGAGTGGCTCCGGGAGGATCTGGAGCGCGTGGAAGCCCGCATGCGGGCGATCCCGCTCACCGTCGAGCCCCTGAAGGTGGCGGTGCACCATCTCCTCAACGCCGGGGGGAAGCGGATCCGCCCCATGCTGGTCCTCCTCACCGGCCGGCTGTATGGGCAGGCGGACGAGCGGATGGTGAGCCTGGCCGCGGCGGTGGAGATGCTGCACACCGCCACCCTGGTCCACGACGACCTCATCGACGGCGCCCTGCTGCGCCGGGGGATCCCCACCCTCAACGCCATCTGGACCCCCGCGGCGACGGTGTTGACCGGGGATTATCTCTTCGCCTACGCCGCCGCCCTGGCCGCCCGCACAGATCACGTGCGGGTGATGGCGATCTTCGCCCGCACGCTCATGACCATCTGCGAGGGGGAACTGCGCCAGCAGTTCAGCGATCCGGAGGCGATGTGGCAGCGGGAGGACTACCGGCAGCGGATCTACGCCAAGACGGCGGCGATGTTCGAACTGGCCACGGAAGCCGCCGCCGTCCTGGCCGGCGCCCCGGAGCCGCAGGTGGAGGCCCTGCGGCGCTATGGGGTGGAGCTGGGCATGGCCTTCCAGATCATGGACGACGTTTTGGATTTCGCCGGGGACGAGCAGGTGCTGGGCAAGCCGGTGGGCAGCGACCTGCGCCAGGGCCTGGTGACCCTGCCGGTGCTGCTCTATCTGGAAGAGCATCCAGGGGATCCGGTGATCCGCCAGGTCCTCTCCGGCCGCTCGGGAGATGAGGCGCTGATCCGGGAGGCTGTGCGGCGGATCCGCTCCTCCCAGGCCATTCCACGGGCGGTGGCCGAGGCCGAGGCCTTCGTGCGTCGGGGCCAGGCCCTCCTGGAGGCCCTCCCGGACGGGCCGGCGCGGGGGGCTCTCTGGGCCTTGGCCGAGCATGTGCTGCGGCGCGATCGGTGACCGGATGGATGTTTCGGTCATCGTGGTAAGTTGGAACGTGTGGGGCTGGCTGGCCCGCTGCCTCGCCTCGGTGCGGGAGGCCCTCCGGGGCCTGAGAGGAGAGATCATCGTGGTCGACAACGCCTCCACCGATGGGACGCCGGAGCGGGTGCGGGAGGCCTTCCCCGAGGTGCGGCTGCTGGTCAACCCGGTCAACCGGGGCTTCCCGGCGGCCAACAACCAGGGGATGGCCATCGCCCGCGGCCGGTATTTCTTCCTTCTCAACCCCGACACGGAGGTCCTGGGCCGCGCCCTCGTCGACCTCGTGGCCTATGCCGACGCCCATCCCGACGTCGGGGTGGTCGGCCCCCAGCTGCTCAACCCGGACGGCACCGTGCAGTCCTCCCGCCGGCGTTTCCCCACCTTCTGGACCGCCCTCTTCGAGAGCACCTGGTGGCAGCCCTGGGCGCCCCCCCGCATCCTGCAGCACTATTACGTCCTGGACCGCCCGGACGACGTGGTGCAGGAGGTGGACTGGGTGACGGGGGCGGCCATGCTGGTGCGCCGCGAGGTGGTGGAGCGGGTGGGGCCGATGGACGAAGGGTTCTTCATGTATGCGGAGGAGCTGGACTGGTGCCGCCGGATCCGCGGGGCGGGGTGGCGGGTGGTCTACTATCCGCTGGCCCAGGTGATCCATTACGGCGGGCGGAGCAGCGACCAGGTCCCTGCCCTCCAGCACCTGGCTTTCCAGCGCAGCAAGATCCGCTACTGGCGCAAGCATCACGGCCGGGGGGCCGCCGCCCTCCTGGGGGCCTTCCTCATCGGTCAGTATCTGTGGCAGATCGGCCTGGAGGGCGGGAAAGCCCTGCTGGGGCACCGGCGGGCGATGCGCCGGGAGCGGATCCGGATCTACCGCGAGGTGGTCCGCGGGCTGCTCCAGGAGGCCTTTCCCGGCGCGGGGAAAAAGGGAGCCGGCGGGGGCGGCGTGTTATAATCACCGCGAAGAGCGACAAGCGGCACGGATCCGATTCGGGATTCCGACGGGAGGAGAGCACGTATGGGCGGTCGAGGGAAGGGGAACGCATCGCGGGCGGCGGCGGCGCCGGTGGCCACGCTGGACCTCCCCACCAAACTTTCGTTCTACCGCCAGATGGTGCTCATCCGTCGCTTCGAGGAGCTGGCGCGCATCGCTTATCAGCAGGGGAAGATCGCCGGCTTCCTGCACCTCTACATCGGCGAGGAGGCGGTGGCCGTGGGGGCCATCGCCGCCCTGCGCCCGGAGGACCACCTGCTGACCCACTATCGGGACCATGGGCACGCCATCGCCCGGGGGCTGGATCCCCGGGTGTTGATGGCCGAGTTGTTTGGGAAGGCCACAGGCTGCAGCCGGGGCCGTGGCGGATCCATGCACTTCGCCAGCCGCGAGCACAACTTCTGGGGCGGCCACGCTATCGTCGGCGGCCACCTGCCGATGGCGGTCGGCCTGGCCTTCGCCGCCAAATACCTGGGGGAGCCCCGCGTGACCATGGCCATCTTCGGGGACGCGGCCACTGACATCGGGGAGTTCTACGAGGCGTTGAACATGGCCGCCCTGTGGAAGACGCCCGTGGTCTTCCTCTGCGAGAACAACCTCTACGGGATGGGCGTGGCCATCGAGAAGGCCTCGGCGGTCACCGAGGTTTACAAGAAGGCCTGCATGGCCAACATCCCCGCCGAACGCGTCGACGGCATGGATGTCCTGGCGGTCTACGAGGCGGCGACGCGGGCGGTGGAATGGGCGCGGGCGGGCAACGGCCCCTACTTCCTGGAGGCGGTCTGCTACCGGTTCCAGGGTCACTCCGTCGCCGACCCCGAACTCTACCGCTCGAAGGAGGAGGTGGAGAAGTGGAAGCAGCGGGATCCCATCCAGCGCTTCCGGCGACACCTGCTGGAGGTGGAGGGCGTCCCCGAGGCCCAACTGGAGGCCATCCATCAGGACGTGGAGCGGGAGATGGAGGAGGTCATGCGCTTCGCTGAGGAGAGCCCCGACCCGCCCCTGGACACGCTCTACGATTTCCTCTACGCCAACCCGGTGGGGGCCTGGCGCGGGGACGAGCGGTTCCTGCAGTTGTGGGACGGCGGGCAGGGATGAGCCGGAGCGGGGCGAGGAGATCGTCCAGCGAGGGAGGGTTCGCCGATGCCGGTGATGACCATCCGGGAGGCCATCCGACAGGCCCTGCAGGAGGAGATGCAGCGGGACCGCCGGGTCTTCATCATGGGGGAGGACGTGGGGGCCTACGGGGGCACCTACGCGGTCACCCGCGGCCTCTACGAGGAGTTCGGGGAGGAACGGGTGCGGGACACCCCGATCGCCGAGTCGGCCATCGTGGGGGTGGCCCTGGGGGCGGCCCTGGGCGGCCTGCGTCCGGTGGCCGAGATCATGACCATCAACTTTATCCTCCTGGCCCTGGACCAGATCGTCAACCACGCGGCCAAGATGTCCCATATGTTCGGGGGCCAGTTCAAGGTGCCCCTGGTGATCCGCACCGCCGCCGGCTGGGGTCAGTTAGCTGCCACCCACTCCCAGACCTTCGAGGTCTACTTCGCCTACGTGCCGGGCCTCAAGGTGGTTTACCCCGCCACGCCCTACGACGCCAAGGGGATGCTCAAGGCCGCGCTGCGGGATGAGGACCCGGTGATCTTCATCGAGCACACCGCCCTCTACCCGGTGCGGGGCGAGGTGCCCGACGGCGACTACGTCGTCCCCATCGGGAGGAGCGAGGTGAAACGGCCCGGGCGCGATTGCACCATCGTCACCTACGGGCGGATGTTGCAGGCCAGCCTGCAGGCGGCGGAGCAACTGGCTCGCGAGGGCATCGAGGTCGAGGTGGTGGATCTGCGCACGCTGCGCCCGCTGGACATGGAGCCGGTCTATGAGTCGGTGGCCAAAACCCACCGGGCCCTGGTGGTGACGGAGGAGTGGCGCTCCTTCAGCGTGGGCGCCGAGATCGCCGCCCGCATCCAGGAGCACGCCTTCGACGACCTGGACGCCCCGGTGATGCGCCTGGGGAGCCGCGAGGTCCCCATGCCCTACAACAAGCACATGGAGCGGGCGGTCCTCCCCTGGCCGGAGGATGTGGTGAAGGCTGTGAAGTTGCTGCTGCGATAGGGGGGACGGGCCCGCCCTCCAGCACGGTCGGTGGAGGCGTTGGATGGCGACCACGGTGACGATGCCGAAGATGGGCTTCGATATGGTAGAGGGCAAGTTGCTGCGCTGGCTCAAGCAGGTGGGGGAGCCGGTGAAGGCCGGGGAGCCCCTGGCGGAGATCGAGACGGAGAAGGTGAACATCGAGTTCGAGGCGCCGGCCAGCGGGATCCTAAAGGCGGTGCTCATCCAGCCGGGGACCACGGTGCCGGTGGGCACCCCTATCGCCATCATTGCGGCCCCCGATGAGCCCGTGGAGGTCCCGACGGTCGCTGCGCCGGCCCCCGGTCCGGCGCCCGCGGCGCCCCCGGCGCCGGCC
>NZ_PSLG01000039.1:6500-20130 GCF_040289485.1 Thermoflexus sp. | reverse complement strand
GAAGGGCTGGCCGAGGGCGGCGTCGAGGCCATGTTCCTCCTCGATGCGGACCGCCGGATCCTTTGGGTCAACGCCCCAGCCCGCGCTCATTTCGGGGCCCGCCCCGGGCGGACGCTGCTGGAGGCCCTCCCGGCCCCCGACATCGAGGCGGTGTTGGAAGGCGGGGGCTCCCAGGAGGTCCGCTGGCGGGAGCGCTGGTGGCTGGCCACGGGCTGGCGCTGGGCGGGGGGCTACGGGCTGGCCCTGCTGGACATCACCCGCCTGCGGGAGGCGGAGCGGGCCCGTCGGGAACTGACCGCCAACGTGGCCCACGACCTCCGCACCCCCCTGACTACCATCCGCCTGCTGCTGGAGGAGCTGCAGCCTGCCCCGCCCCTCCCGGACCGGTGGCAGCGCCTGACTACCGAGGTCGACCGCCTGATCCGGCTGGTCGGCAACCTGATCGACCTGGCCCGGCTGGAGGCGGGGGAGTGGCCCCTGACCTACGAAGCCCTGGCGGTGGCGCCCTGGGTCCAGGGCTGGGTGGAGCGGCTGGCCCCCCTCTGGCAGCCCAAGGGGCTCGCGGTTCATGTCGAGGTCCCCTCCGGGCTGCGGGCGTGGGCCGATCCGGAGTGGGCGGGCCGGGCCCTGGGGAACTTGCTGGACAACGCCATCAAGTTCACCCCAGCAGGGGGGGAGATCCGGGTTCGGGCCTGGCGGGAAGGGGAATGGGTCGCCGTGGAGGTCGCCGACACCGGCCCTGGGATCCCTCCGGAGGACCTCCCCCGGATCTTCGAGCGGTTCTACCGGGGCGAGCGGCATCGGGGTGGGGGTGGGAGCGGCCTGGGGCTGGCGCTGGCCCGCCACGCGGTGGAAGCCCACGGCGGGCGCATCCAGGCCTTCAGCGAGCCCGGCCACGGCGCCCGCTTCGTGTTCACCCTCCCGGCCGTGGAAGACAACGGTCCCGTCCCGTCCGGGTGAGATCCTTCCGGAGGTTTCAGATGGCACCCACGCCGGCGGAACGGTCGCGACAACCTCTCCTGCGGGTCCTCACCGTGGGCCCGCTGGCCACCAACTGCTATGTGGTGGCCTGCCCGGAGACCCGCGAAGCCCTCATCGTGGATCCGGGGTGGGACCCTCGGCAGATCCTGGCTGTGGTGCGAGTCCTGGGGCTGCAGGTACGGTATGTGGTCAACACCCACGCCCACTGGGACCATATCGGGGCGAACGCTGCCGTGGTCGCCGCGACGGGAGCTCGCCTGGCCCTGCACCCCGCCGATCGGCCCCTGCTGGAGGCCCGCGGGGGCGCGGATCTGTGGGCCATCCCCGTGCCCGCCAGCCCCCCGCCCGACGTCGACCTCCAGGAGGGGGATGTCCTGGAGGTGGGGACCTTGCGGTTTCATGTGCTGTTCACGCCGGGCCACACCCCCGGCCACATCGCCCTCTACGAGCCCCAGGCCGGCATCGTCTTCGACGGGGACGTTCTGTTCGCCCGAGGCATCGGCCGCACCGACCTCCCGGGCGGGGACGCCACAGTGCTGATGCGCACCATCCGGGAGAAACTGCTCACCCTTCCCGACGAGACCCGCGTCTACCCGGGCCACGGACCGTGGACCACCATCGGGGAGGAACGGGTGGCCAACCCCTTCCTAGCCGACCGATGAGCCGGAGGCCTCTTGGGAGGAGCCCTCCTCTTCCAGGAAGACTTCCGCCCGCCACAGGCGGGGGAAGAAGGCGGCCGCGAAGGTCCCCCCGAACAGGGCGCCGGTGATCCCCCGCAGCAGCGGCGTGCTCTCCCGGGGATGGAACGGCCCGAGGAGGGCGAGCACGTAAGATGAGGAATTGGGAGCCCCCATCCAGGGCGATGGGCCCCATGCCGATGAGGAAGAAAACCCACAGCGTCAGGGGGCGGGGCGGGCGGGGCCGGATCCCCCACGAAGGCCCGTGGCCACGGGTAACCAGGGAGGCGCTCCTCCCCGACGCGGGCGCGCAGGTCCTCCAGCGAATAGAAGGGACGCTCCCCGAACAAGAAACAAGAAAAAGGAACGCTGGGGCAGTTGATGACATGCGAAAGAATACAGCATATAGATCGAGGCGGCCAGCCCAGGGTGGCCAGTCTCCATGTGGACAGGGGCGATGACGGCCCCGCTGACGTAGAGCCAGAGGGCAGCGGTGAGCAAGAGAAGGCTGCGCGGACGCCGCTTGACAGCCATCGAAGGGCCCCTTTAGAATGAAAGCGGCTCTGCAGGCCGGGGTGGCGGAACAGGCAGACGCGCCTGACTCAAAATCAGGTGGCCGCGAAGGCCGTGCGGGTTCGACTCCCGCCCCCGGCATTCCGCGCAACCGAGGGCGGCGCCTGCGGGCGGGCCCTCCTCCCCTTTGGCCACGCTGCTTCATTTTAATTTGGGATCCCGGGCAAAGGGCAGCCCGGAACGCCCCCGCGGCGGACCTCATCGGCGATCGGAGAAAGGGGAGCCCCTGGGATTTGTATGATATAATCGGGATGGGATTCGAACGGCGGGAGGCTGGGGTGAATTCGGCACGGCTGCGCAACGGGTTGATCTGGCTCCTCATCGCCATCACCCTCATCGTCTTCCTGGCCATGGGCCGGGGAGGCGGGACGCGGGGGGAGTCCACCTCCCTCACCGACCTGGCGGCCCGCCTGGAGGCAGGGGAGGTCCGGAAGGTGGTGGTCAGCGGCGACTATGTGCAGGTTGAACTGAAGAACGGCAAGGTCCTGACCGCCGTGAAGGAGAGCGGGTCCACCTTCCTGGACCAGATGAAGGCCCTGGGGGTGTCGGAGGACAAGCTCCGGAGCATCCAGTATGTTCCGGAGCGCCCCAACGAGTGGGGCAGCATCCTGATCGCCTTCCTGAGTTACGGCCTGCCCGCCCTGCTGGTAGTGGGTTTCTTCTACTTTATCCTGCGGCAGGCCCAGGCCCCCGGCAACCAGGCGTTCAACTTCAGCAAGAGCCGGGCCCGCATGTTCACCGGCGAGCGCCCCACGGTGACCTTCGACGACGTGGCAGGGGTGGACGAGGCCAAGCAGGAGCTCCAGGAGGTGGTGGAGTTCCTCAAGGAGCCGGAGAAGTTCATCGCCCTGGGCGCCCGCATCCCCAAGGGGGTGCTGCTGGTGGGCCCGCCGGGCACCGGCAAGACCCTGCTGGCCAAGGCCGTCTCCGGCGAGGCGGGGGTCCCCTTCTTCTCCATCTCTGGGTCTGAGTTCGTGGAGATGTTCGTGGGCGTCGGCGCGGCCCGGGTGCGAGACCTCTTCGAGCAGGCCAAGCGCCACAGCCCCTGCATCGTGTTCATCGATGAGATCGACGCCGTGGGCCGCTACCGGGGGGCCGGCATCGGCGGCAGCCACGACGAGCGGGAGCAGACCCTCAACCAGATCCTGGTGGAGATGGACGGCTTCGACACGGACACCAACGTGATCGTCATGGCCGCCACCAACCGCCCGGATATCCTGGACCCGGCCCTCCTGCGCCCCGGGCGCTTCGACCGGCGGGTGATCCTGGACCGCCCCGATGTCAAGGGGCGGGAGGCCATCTTCCGGGTGCACCTGCGGGGCAAGCCGCTGGACGACGATGTGGACGTGGCGGTGCTGGCCCGGGCCACGCCCGGCTTCGTCGGGGCCGACATCGCCAACGTGGTCAACGAGGCGGCTATCCTGGCCGCCCGCAAGAACAAAAAGAAGATCTCCATGAAGGATTTCGAGGAGGCCATCGAGAAGGTCATCGCCGGCCCAGAGCGCAAGAGCCGCCTCATCACCGATCGCGAGAAACGCATCATCGCCTACCACGAGGCGGGCCACGCCGTGGTCGCTTACTACCTGCCCAACTGCGACCCCATCCACAAGGTGACCATCATCCCGCGCGGGATGGCCGGGGGCTACACCATGGCCCTCCCCCAGGAGGACCGCACCCTGTGGACACGTTCCAAGTTCCTGGACGACATGGCCATGGCCCTGGGCGGCCGGGCGGCCGAGGAGATCGTCTTCGGGGACATCACCACGGGGGCGGCGGAGGACCTGGAACGGGTCACCGAACTCGCCCGGGCGATGGTGACCCGTTACGGGATGAGCGAGAAACTGGGGCCCATGGTGTTCGGCAAGAAGGAGGAACTGATCTTCCTGGGCAAGGAGATCGCCGAGCAGCGGGATTACAGCGACGCGGTGGCCCAGGAGATCGACGCCGAGGTCCGCCGGCTGGTGATGGAAGCCTACGAGCGGGCCAAGCGCATCCTCATCGAGCACCGGGACAAACTGGAGGCGGTGGCGCAGCGGCTGATCGAGGTCGAGACGCTGGACGCGGAGGCCTTCCGGGCCATCATGGAGGGCCGGGCGCCTTCTGAGCCGAAGGCCCCCCAGGCGCCGGGGCCGGCCCCGCAGCCGACCGCCCCACAGCCCGGCGCCCCCGCGCCGGGAACAGGCCCGGCGCCGATCCCGGTGCCGGCGTGAAGGATCTTCCCCCGCTCCGATCCCCCGGAACGATCAAGGCCCCACCTCCACCTCCCCCAGCGGCACCGCGTCCATCGGATAACGTCCCCCTGAAGGATCCGCCGCCGGCCAGCGCCCTTCCTCCGAATACCAGCCCACGAAGATCCGGTATCGCCCCGGCGCGAGCTCCGAGGGGATCGGGAGGATGTGGATATCCTCCACGTATTCTCCAGATTCCCAAGTAGTCACGGGACGCCGGCCGCCCTGGGGCGGGCCATCGCCCGTGGCCAGGGGCGCCTGATCCGGCCGGAGCCCCAAATGGACGAACACGATGCCCGGCCGCTCCGGGCGGCGCCGAGCCCGCCAGGAGAAACGGACCTCCACGGCCTGGCCCGGCGCCGCCCGCCCGGGATGGATCTCATAGCGGTCCAGGCAGACCCAGCCCGCAAAGCACGCCCCTCCCCGGAGGGCCAGGGGGATGGGCCGGCGTCGGGTCGGCCACGAGGCGAAGTCCAGGGTGAGAACCGGATAGCGCTGGCGATAGAAGGGCCAGCGGGCCTCCCACGGGATCTCCCGTCCCGCTTCGTCATACAAAGCCAGTCGCAACTGGCCACGCCCCCGCAGATCCGGGGGGATCGGGAGGATCAGCCGCTGGGCGATGATCGGGCCCGCCTGCCATTCGACGGCCGGGAGGGTCGAGGCGACCAGCGCCATCTGCCCCAACCGGCGGCGGGCTGTCCCCTGCTGCCAGAACCAGGCGATGGAGCGGGCAGAGGGCGGGGAGGCCTCCACCCGCCAGAGCAGGCGGATCGGCAGCCCCAACCCGGGGAAGTAGGGAGGGCCCACCTCCGGTTCGACGGCCAGCAACTGCAGGTCTCCCTGCGATCGAACCAGAGGCGGCCGGGCGTATTGGGGATCGCTGTACCCCCTAAGCGCAAAAGGAGGCGATTCCCATGCCGGCGCCCCGTCCAGGGGGACCTGGCGGTCCAAGTCGAAGGCCTCAACGCGCAACCGATAGGTTCCCGGGGGGAGGCCCAGCGGCGAACGCAGGCGCACCTGCTGGCGGACCGTCCGCCCCTCCGGCCAGCGATCCGGCGGGTAAGCCGGCCAGATCGGCTGCGCCGCCTCGGCCCACGGGAACCCTGCCCCGTCGATCAGGCGGACCCGGAGCCAGAGATTGGGGGACGATGCGGAGCCCCTCTCCCAAAAGAACCACCATCGCAGGATGAAGTCCTCGACCTCAGGCCCCTCGATCCATCGGAGACGCAGATAAGGCCCGACCCGCAGATCCACCGGCGTCGCCGAGGGGGATGGCGGCAGATCGGTGGCGTAAAGGTCGTAGACGAGCGCGCGGACCCACGTGTTACGGCTCGGGAAAACTTCCTGTTGGAGATAGCGGCCTCGGGCGCTCAGCCAACGGAAAACGGCCTGGTCCGGTCGGGAGAGCGCCTCCTGGGAGAGGCCGACGAGGAGCCAGACCCGTTCGGCTTGCGGCGCCCGGGCCTCCAGGATCCGGACAAGTTCCTCCTGCTCGCCGCCCTCCCGGCTGGTGAGCAACAGCAGGGCCCGGCCGTGATAGTAATACCCCGCCAGCGGGGTGAGCGTCAGGTCCTGGAGGATCACCAAGTCCTTGGAGGTCGCCTGCTGGCTGACCCACGCCAAAGCGCCTCGCCACTCGTCCTTCAACGGGTAAGGGCTCGAGAAATACCGCCCGTCACTCCACAGCATGCCGGCGAGGATCGCCCCCACGCCCACCACCCCGATCCGGGGACGGGAGCGGATGAGGGCCGCGAGCCCCGCCGAGGCGAGGAGGTAAGCGATAGGAGTGATGAGAAAAAGATGCCGGATGTTCTGATAGAGGGGCTTGATGTGGGAAAGGCCGTAGAGGAGGACCATGGGACCAAAGAAGGAAAAGAGCAACAGGAGGCCAACGGGCGGCGTCCGGCGGACCGTGCGCCAGGCCCCGAGGGCCATTGCCCCCGCCCACAGCCATTGGACCGGCCACGTGGCCGGGTGATCATACGGGAAAGAGGTACCGAAGCCCGAGGCCCGCACCCCATCGACCAGCAACACCTCCAGCGGCACGAAGCGGTAATCGCGCTCCGGCCCGCTGAGCAGCCGCTCGCGGAAGAAAGGCCAAAGCGGTATCACGCCGATCAAGGCCAGAAGGGCCAACCCCGCGATCCGCCGCAGGTCCCTTGAAGGTTGTAAGAGCGCCCACGCCCATATGGAGAGGAGCAACAGGATGGCGGTGTAATGGGTGAACAGCATGGCGAGCATGAGCCCGACGACAGCGAGGAGGGTGTGAAGGCGGGACCTTGGACGGCGATGGAGGGACAACAAGATGCAAAAAAGGCCGGCGCCCTCCAGGGCCAGCCAGGTATACATCCGCGCTTCCTGGCCATACCAAAGATAGAGAGGGGAGAGGAAAGCCAAGGCAGCGACGGTCCAGGCGGCGATGGCATCGCCGGCCCGTCTCCAGGAGACCCAGAGGACGGGGACCAGGAGGACCGAGGCGAAGACGGAGGGGAAGCGCAGGGCGAACCCCCCATCGCCGGCGACACCGACCCAAACCTTGAGCAGGATGAAATAGAGGGCCGGATGGTTGTCGATGGTTTCGACGGGTCGGATCCCCTGCAGGACGATACGCCCGCGCAGCGCATCTCCCCAGGGCGCGCGGGCCCGATACAGGCTTAACCCCTCATCGTTCCAGAGGGCCGGGCCGTCCAGCCGGTGGAGCCGGAGGCCGAAGGCGAGGGCGAGGCACAACCCGAGCCCGATCAGCCGCCCGATGGGCCGACGGCGCCATCGTTCCACCCGGGGCATCGCTCTCTTCAGCCGGTGGGGCATATGCAGCATCCGGCTCCGGGACCCAGACACCCAAGGTGTTCCCACACGGCCGCTCCTCACCCTCGTTCGGTTGCGGATTATAGCGCCGTGCGGTGGGATGGGAGATCCGCGGGCCTGGAGGAGCCTTGGGGGGGACGCGCCGGGGCCCTCGCGAACTCACACCACCCATTGCACCCGCCCGCGGTAGCGCTCGCGCAGGGCCCGGTTGTGGGCGTCGGCCCCCTCCAAGTTCCCCGAGCGGAAAACCGGCGGTGGAATCCCCCGGGCGAGGAGGCGGGCCGCGGCCTCGACCATCACCGCCTGGAGGAGGGCCGCACCCACCACCGTCGAGGTCGGGCCGACGGCAAGCCCAGGGCCGAGGGGGACGGCCGCATCCCCGGGGGCGCCCAGGGTGTCCAGGACCACGTCGGCGAGTTCGAAGAGCCGCTTGCCGGAGGAGTGACGAGAGGGCATCGAACGGCTGAAGGCGACCGCCGTCACGGCGATCACAGGGAGGCCGTGGGCCTTCCCGTGGAGGGCCACCTCGATGGGCGCGGGGTTCCGTCCCGAGTGGGAGATCACGATCAGGACGTCAGCCGGCTGGAAGGAATGGGCCGCCAGCAGGAGCGGGGCGAAGCCCTCCAGCCGCTCTGCGCGGCCGAAGAGGGGGTCGAAGAGCGGATTCACCCCGGCGAGGCCTCCGGCGCGGCCGGCCACGTCGAGGGCCACCAACTGGGAATGGCCACTGCCGAACACATGCACGATCCCGTCCGCCTGGATCGTGCGGACGATCAGATCGGCCGCCGCCGGGATGGCCTCCCGGTTCGCCTCAAAGGCCCGCTGCAGTTGCTCCAAGACCCCGCCCGGAGCGCCCCCCCGATCACCTCCTCAAAGGCGCGACGCTGAAGGATAAGGCCGACAGCGGTGATCAGGCCGATGAGGATGGCCACCTGCGTCAAAAGGTTCGTCGCGATCCACTGAAGGATCTGCATGGCACACCTCCCGGTTCACCGTGGAGTGAGCAGATGGACCCGGAACTGATAGCGGTCCCCTCGGTAGAAGGAACGCACGAACTCGATGGCCTCCCCACTGTCCAAGAAGGTGGTCCGCTCCAAAAGGAACGCCGGGGCCCCCCGCGAGACGCCCAGCAGCCGGGCCTCCCGCGCCGGCAGAACGACCGCCCGCAGCACCTGCTCCGCCCGGTCCAGCCGTAGACCGAAATGCTTCCGCAGGACCTCGTAGAGGGAACATCGGGAGAAATCAAAGGCCAAGAGGCCCGGACAACGGGCGTGCGGCAGGAAGGCGGTCTCGATGGCCATGGGCTCCCCATCGGCCAGGCGCAGTCGCTCCAGGCGCACCACCTCCGCCCCAGGGGCGATCCCCAGGCGCGCCGCGATGTCAGCAGGGGCCGGCCGGATCTCCCGGGCGAGGACCCGGCTGGAGGCTTTCATGCCGCGGGCGGCCATGTCCTCGGTGAAACTGGTCAACCATTGCAAGGGTTGATGCACCGGCCGCGCCGCCACGAACGTCCCCCGCCCGAAGCGGGCATACAGATAGCCCTGGGCGATCAGTTCCCGCAGCGCCTGGCGAACGGTCAGGCGGTTGACCGCGAACCATTGGGCCAGGACCCGCTCCGAGGGCAGACGCCGATGGGCCGCCACCTTCCCGCTCTGGATCGCCTTCAACAGCCGCTCCCGAATCTGCTCGTGAAGGGGGAGCGGGCCTTCCCGCTCCAACGGCTCCGCCAACAGCAAGTGGCGCAATGCCTCCTCATCCGCCCCCATTCCCACCTCAGCCCCAGGAACATCTGGTTTATCTTGGATTATACCAATAGGGCCCCGCGGGGTCAATCCCCAGGAGACCCCCACGGCCCGGAAACCTCCAAATCGGAGGCGCCCGACCAGAAAGAGCGTGGATGGGTTGACACCGGATCCGGATCCCCCCTAGAATTCCCTTGGTCTCTGGAAGGGTTTGGATCTTTTCAGAACGAGGTGGGGTGAATGCCGGCCCTCTCTCCACTCCAGTGGGTGCTGTTGATCGGCGGCATCCTGGCGGCCACTCTGGTCTTGGGCGCCCTCCTCGCCGCCCTGATGGTCTGGCTCACCCGGGAGGTTCAGGCCGCCTACGGACAGGCCCCGGCGGCGCCGGCCCGCGCCACCCCGGGGGCCTCTCCGGCAACGGCCGCCGCCCCCCCCCAGCGCATCGGCCCCGGGCCCTTCGTGATCAGCGGCTTGGCGCTGGTGGTCGTCCTGGCCGTCCTCTTGTATCCGATGCCTCGGCCTGAGGGCGCCTCCCCGGCCCAGGAGGCCGCCCCTTCGTCCTCCACCGCCGCCCCCGCGCCGTCGGCGGCGACATTGTCGGGCGATCCGGCCAAGGGGAAGGAGCTGTTCGCGGGGACCTGCGCCTCGTGCCACGGCCCGGACGCCAAGGGGATCCCCGGGCTGGGGAAGGACCTGACGACCAGCGCCTTCGTGCGCCAGCAGACCGATGCCCAGCTGCTGGAGTTCATCAAGAAGGGGCGGCCGGCGACGGACCCGGCCAACACCACCGGAGTGGATATGCCCCCGAAGGGGGGCAACCCGGCCCTCACCGATCAGGACCTGGCCGACATCATCGCCTTCATCCGGACCTTCAACCCCCATCGGCCGTGAGGACCCGCGGGCGGGAAGCCGCGCTCTCCCCCATGGCCTTGCCAGGCCGGGAGGGCTATGCTAAAATGAAAGCGATGCGCGCCCGTAGCTCAGCCTGGATAGAGCGTTGCCCTGCGGAGGCAAAGGTCGCAGGTTCAAATCCTGCCGGGCGCGCCATCGGTTACAGAGAGGCCGCTCCCCAGCGGCCTCTCTTTTTCGCCATCCACGTCGACCGCGCCCGTCCGTAGCCCGACCGAGCGAGGCCAACCCGCATGATCCTGGCGGCATATCGGGAGTGGGCGTCCGAGCAGATCCGCCGGGCCCTCCAGGCTTTGGGCCTGCCGGATCCCCCTTCCATCGAATGGCGGGACCTCCCCTTCGCCTACACCTGGGGGATGGGCACGCCGCTGCCGATGCAGCTCGCCGCCATGGAGAAGAAGGCCCGCCCCGACCTGGAGGTGCCCGCCCGCGCCCAGGAGATCGCCCGAAGGCTGGCCGATCACCTCCAGACGGCCTTGCAGGGTGATCCACGCTTCCAGCGGGTGGAGGCCGTGCGGGGCTACCTCAACCTCTATTTCAACCCCGCCCACGTCGCCCGCACCATCCTCGAGACGGTGCTCCGAGAGGGGCCGGCCTACGGGCGCGGCGCCCCCAAGGGCGAACGGGTGATGGTGGAGTTCTCCCAGCCCAACACCCACAAGGCCTTCCACATCGGCCACCTCCGCAACGCGATCCTAGGGGACGCCCTGGCCCGCATCCTGGACTTCGCCGGCTTCGAGGTGATCCGGGCCACCTATCCGGGCGACATCGGTGCCCACGTGATCAAGTGCCTATGGGGTTACCTGCGGTTCCACCGCGGAGAGGAGCCCGCCGAGCGGCGGGGGGCCTGGCTCGGCCAGGTCTACGCCGAAGCCGAGGCCCGCCTGGAGGAGGCCGACGCCTATCGCCAGGAGGTGGTCCGCTTCCTGCTGACCGCCTTCCGCGCGGAAGGGATCACCCCCTGGGTCCGGGACGCCCTCCTCGCCCGCCTGGCGGAGGCCCTGGCCGCCCACGCAGCCTCCGGCCCCGTCGGCCCGAAGGACGCCGCCGTCCTCATCCGGGCTATGGCCCTGGGGGAGATCCCCGACCTGGACGCCATCGTCGACAAGGATTGGCTGTGGTCCCTCTGGAAGGCGATGGAGCAGTGGCTGGCGGAATTGAGGGAGAAGGCCCAGGCCCGCCGGGGCAAAGGGGGCGAGGCCGACCGCCGAGCGGTGGCCGCCTTGTGGGCTCGCTACCAGGCCATCGGCCACCGCCCCGAGGAATGGAACTATGAGAAAGAGATCAAGGCCCTTTTCGCCCGCTGGGAGGCCCGGGACCCCGAGCTCCTCGGGCTGTGGCGGCGGACCCGGGAGTGGAGCCTGGAGGAGTTCCGCCGCATCTACCAGGAACTGGACATCACCTTCGATGTTTGGTTCTTCGAGAGCGAGGTGGAGGAGGAAGGCAAGCACATCGTCGAGGAGCTCATCGCCAAGGGCATCGCCACCGATCTGCGGCCCCACGGCCCGGTGGTGGTGGAGATCGACCGGCTGCTGGGCCAGGAGGGGAAGGAGGAATACCGCACCCTGGCCATCCTGCGCAGCGACGGCACCACCCTTTACTCCACCAAGGACCTTGCCCTGGCCAAGCGCAAGTTCGAGCAGTTCCGGATCGACCGCTCGATCTACGTGGTGGATGTGCGCCAGTCCCTCTATTTCAAGCAGATCTTCAAGATCCTGGAGCTGTGGGGCTTCCCCCAGGCCAGCAAGTGTTATCACCTGGCCTACGAGATGGTCACCCTGCCGGGGGGGAAGATGTCCTCCCGCGCGGGGAACGTGGTGCTCTACGAGGATTTCGCCGCCGAGGCCCGGGAGCGGGCCCGCCGCATCGTGGAGGAGAAGAACCCCGACCTGCCCCCGGAGCAGAAGGAGCGCATCGCCGAGGCGGTGGCCAAAGGGGTGATGAAATACAGCATGCTCAGCGTGGACAACAACAAGGTCATCGTCTTCGACTGGGACGCGGCCCTCAACCTGGAGGGGCAGACCGGGCCGTATCTCCAGTACGCCCACGCCCGGGCGTGCCGCATCCTGGAGAAGGCAGAGGCCGCCGTCCCCCTGGACGGGGCCGCCCGCTTCGAGGCCCTGGAGCCCCAGGAGGTCGCCCTCCTGGAAGCCATCGCCACCTTCCCCGACCTGGTCCAGGCCGCGGCCGAACGCTACAAGCCGCTGCTCATCGCCAATTACGCCTTCGAGCTGGCCCGGGCCTTCAACGAGTTCTACCGGGACTGTCCGGTGCTCACCGCCCCCTCGCCCATCCGGGAGGGCCGCCTGGCCCTGGTGGCTGCCGCCCGACAGACCTTGGCCAACGCCCTGTATCTCCTGGGGATCCCCGCCCCCGAAGTCCTCTGATCCCGCCCGCGGGCCGGCGGCTTGTCTTCTGCCCGCCTCCTTGGGAAAATAAATATATACCAGCAGGGATCCGCCCGAGCCACGAAGATCTACCGGCCCATCCCGGAAAGGAGGTGGGCGATGGTGGTGGCGGCGTTGAGCGAGGTGGAGCGGAAGATCCTCATCTACCTGCGCGATCACCGCGGTTACCACAGCCCTTACACCATCGCCCGCGATCTGGCCATGGACCCAAAGGAAGTCATCAGGATCCTCGAGGGCCTCTCGGCCCGGGGCCTGGTTCGCCAGAGCCTGGCCAACCCCGTCTACGGGATCACCGATCAGGGCCGCGCGACCATCGGCGAAGGCTGAGCCGCTTCTATCCCCAGATCCCTGGCCGGAACCGTGGGCTTCCCGGTGATCGGGAGGGGAAGAGGGGTCCCGTCCCGTCGCTTTATGCTGTTGTAGTTCCCGCCTGCTGGAAGGTCCGGTGGAACAACTGCATGAGGCGGGACTTCAGACGGGCGGCGGTGTTCCGGTGGATCACCCCCTTGCGGGCCGCCCGATCCAGTTCCCGGTAGGCGTTCGAGATGGCCTGCTTCGCCGCCTCCAGATCCGCCTGGGCGATGGCCTGACGGGCGTACTTGACGAAGGTGCGCACCCGGGTCCGGATCGCCCGGTTCCGCTCGCGACGGCGTTGGGCCTTGCGCAGTTCCTTCAGAGCCGAGCGGGTGTTCGGCAAGGGTTCCCCTCCTGCGCAGGATGCTCTGGAAAGGCTAGAAAATTATTTTAACCCAACGCTGGCCATCCCGTCAAATGGCCTGCGCGGTCATTCCCACTCGATGGTCGCCGGAGGTTTGTGGGTGATGTCGTACAGGACGCGGTTCACCCCGGGGACTTCGTTGACGATGCGGGTGGCGATCCGGTCCAGGAGGGGGTGGGGGAGGGGCGCCCAGGCGGCGGTCATGAAGTCCTCGGTGGTCACTGCCCGCACCACCATCACCTCCTCATACGTGCGCGTGTCCCCCATCACCCCGACGCTGCGCACGGGCAACAGCACGGCGAAGGCCTGGGCCACCCGCCCGGCCCAGCCGGAGCGGGCCAGTTCCTCCTGGACGATGGCGTCGGCGCTCCGCAGCCGCTCCAGCCGCTCCCAGGTCACCTCTCCCACGCAGCGCACCGCCAGCCCCGGGCCGGGGAACGGCTGGCGGTTCAGCAGCGCCGGCGGCAGGCCGAGGTAGGCCCCCAGGGCCCGGACTTCGTCTTTGAACAGATAGCGCAGGGGCTCGATCAATTCGAAGGCCAGATCGGGCGGCAGCCCGCCCACGTTGTGGTGGGTCTTGATACGG
>NZ_PSLG01000039.1:0-6490 GCF_040289485.1 Thermoflexus sp. | reverse complement strand
CCCCCTGCCGCTCCGGCCCCCGGCTCTCGATGACATCCGGATACAGGGTCCCCTGGGCCAGGAACCGGAAAGGGCCAAGGCGTCGGGCGTGCTCGGCGAACACAGCGACGAAGGTGTGCCCTACCCGTCGCCGCTTCTCCTCGGGATCGGTGACCCCCCGCAAGGCCTCCAGGAAGGCCTCCGCCGCGGAGACTGCCGCCACCGGCAGCCCCAACCCTCGTAGCGCCGAGACGACCTCCTGGGCCTCCCCCCGACGCAGCAACCCGGTGTCCACGAACAGACACTGGAGCCGCTCCCCTACCGCCCGGTGGACCAGGACCGCGGTGACGGTGGAGTCGACGCCCCCCGAGACGGCGCAGAGGACCCGCTCCCCGCCCACCCGCTCCCGGATGCGAGCGATCTGCTCCTCGGCGATGGCCCCGGGCGTCCACGTCGGTCGACAGCCGCACAGGACCACGGCGAAGCGCTCCAGCAGATCGCGGCCTCGAGGCGTGTGGGCCACCTCGGGGTGGAACTGGACGCCGTAGAGCCGACGGCGGGGGTCCCCCATGGCGGCCACCGGGGTGTTGGGGGAGCGGGCCAGGACGCGGAACCCCGGCGGGAGGACCTCCACGCGATCCCCGTGGGACATCCAGACCCCCATGGGCGACGGCAACCCTTGCCACAGGGGATCCTCGGGATCCACGACCTCGATCTCCGCCGGGCCGTATTCCCGGGCCGGGGCAGGGACCACCCGGCCGCCCAGGGCGTGGGCCAGCAACTGCATCCCGTAGCAGATCCCCAGGACCGGCCGGCCGCTTTCCAGCACATAGCCCGGGAGGGTCGGCGCTCCCGCCGCGTAGACGCTGGCCGGCCCTCCGGAAAGGATGAAGCCCTTGGGCCGCAGGGCCAGCACCTCCTCCGGGTCGGCGTTCCACGGGAAAAGTTCGGCGTAAACCCCCGCCTCGCGGAGGCGGCGGACGATCAGTTGGGCATACTGGGAGCCGAAATCCAGGACCGCGATGGCGTCGTGGGCGGGATGGGAATCTGCGCGGTTCATCCTGGCCTCCCTCCCACGGGATCAAGGGCCGATCACGCCCAGCTCCCGCCCCACCCGGGCGAAGGCCTCCAGCCCGCGGTCCAGGTCCTCCCGGCTGTGGGCGGCGGAGATCATCACGCGGATGCGCGCCTTGCCCCGGGGGACCGTGGGGTAGCCGATGGCCTGGGCGAACACACCTTCCTCGAAGAGCCGGCGGCTGAAGGTCTGGGCGAGGTGGGCGTCCCCCAGCATCACCGGGGTGATGGGGGTGACGCTCTGCCCCAGGTCGAAGCCCAGGCGGCGCATCTCTTCCTTGAAATATCGTGTGTTCTCCCAAAGCCGGTCCACCAGCGCCGTGGACTCCTCCAGGATCTCCACCGCTGCGATGCAGGCGGCGGTGTCCGCCGCCGTCATGGCGCTGGAGAAGAGGAAGGGCCGTCCGCGCTGGCGCAGCCATTCCACCACCTCCCGCCGCCCGGCCACGTAGCCGCCCACCACCCCGAAGGCCTTGGAGAGGGTCCCCACCTCGATGTCCACCCGCCCGTGGAGGCCGAAATGGTCCACGATGCCCCGGCCGCCGCGTCCCAGCACCCCCTCGCCATGGGCGTCGTCCACCATCAGCATCAGGTTGTAGCGCTCGGCGATCTCCACGATGTCTGGGAGGGGGGCGATGTCGCCGTCCATGGAGAAGACCCCGTCGGTGACGATCAGGCCGCGCCGGAAGGACCCCAGGTTCTCGCGGACCTTCGCCTCCAGGTCGTTGGGGTCGTTATGCGCATAGCGGACGATACGGGCCCGGGAGAGGCGGCAGCCGTCGATGATGCTGGCGTGGTTCAGTTCGTCGGAGAAGATGACGTCCCCCTCCCCGACCAAGGCTGGGATGGTGGCCAGGTTGGCGTTAAAGCCGGACTGGAAGGAGATGGCCGCCTCCACCCCCTTGAAGCGGGCCAGTTTCTCCTCGAGGACCAGGTGGAGGTCCAGGGTCCCTGCAATGGTGCGCACGGCCGCCGGCCCCACCCCGTATTGCTCGATGGCCCGCCGGGCCGCCTCCCGCATCCGCGGGTGGTTGGCCAGGCCCAGGTAATTGTTCGAACAGAAATTGAGCACCTGCCGGCCGTCCACCCTCAGCCATGGGCCCTGGGCCGACTGGATGGTGCGGATGTGGATGTAGAGGCCCTGTTCCCGCAGGGCCTGCAGTTCCTCCCGGATCCAGGCCAGTTTGTCCACTGGGGTCAGCTCCGCCGCCATCGCATCCTCCTGAGCGCAGATGGATCCCTTCCCCCGCCGCAGGCCTTCGGCCGGCCCTCCTCACGGGAGGAGCATCACCTTCCCGCTCTGGCCGCTGGCCATGGTGGCGAAGGCTTGATCGAACTCCTCCAAACGGAAGCGGTGGGTGACCACCGGCCGCAGGTCCACGGCCCCCGCGTTCAACAGCCCCCGGATCTCATACCAGGTCTCCCACAGCCGCCGCCCCACGATCCCGTGAACCGTCAGCCCCTTGAAGATCACCAGGTTGGAGAGGTCGAACTCGATGGGGCCCGGCGGGAGGCCCAGCAGGGCAGCCTGTCCGCCGGGCTTGAGGGCAGCGAACCCCTCCCGGATCGCCGTGGGGGCACCGGACATCTCCAGCAGGACGTCGACCTCGCCCCCGGCCAGGTCCCGGATGGCCTCCACCACATCGACTTCCTGAGGGTTAAGGACATGGTCGGCGCCCATGCGCCGGGCCAAATCCAGACGGTAGGGGCTGATGTCGGTGGCGATGACCATGCGGGCGCCGATGGCCTTGGCCACGGCGATGGTCATCAGCCCCACCGGCCCGCAACCGGTCACCAGCACCTTGCGCGCCCGGAGGTCCACGGCGAAGGCCGTGTGGACCGCGTTCCCGAAGTTCTCCAAAAGGACCGCCACCTCGAGGGGGATGTCCGGAGGGTTCACCCACGCGTTCTCGGCCGGGATGACGATGAAGTCGGCGAAGGCGCCGTCGCGATCCACCCCGAGGATGCGGGTGTTGCGGCAGAGGTGCCCTTTGCCGGTGCGGCACATGTCACAACGCCCGCAGATCACGTGGCTCTCGGCGGAGATGAAATCGCCGACCCGCAGGCCGTTGACCTCAGGCCCCAACTCGACGATCTCGCCGCAGAACTCGTGGCCGATGATCAGCGGGGGGCGGATCCGCCCTTGGGCCCATGGATCCCAGCGGTAGATGTGCAGGTCGGTCCCGCAGATGGAGGCGGCCCGCACCCGCACCAGGACCTCCCCGGGGCCGGGGATGGGGATCGGACGCTGGGCGAGGGCCAGGCCCGGCCCCGGCGCCGCCTTGATCACGGCACGCATCGTTTCCGCCATGGGCATTCCCCTCCCGGTCCCCCGAGATCCCGTCCCGTCGGTTCTACCGTATCCGCCGCGCCCGGGGGAGCCCAACCCGCCACCTCACCGCTGCGGCGCGGGAGCCGGGGTCCCGTGGCGCTGGCGGAGGCGTCGGGCCGCCGCCACCATGTTCCGGAGGGCAGGGAGGACCTCCTCCCACCGCCGCGTCTTGAGGCCGCAGTCCGGGTTGACCCAGATGTTTTCCTTGGGGATCACCCGGATCGCCCGCTCGATGATGGCCTCGATGGATTCGGGGGAAGGCACGGATGGGGAATGCACGTCATAGACTCCGGGGCCGATCTGCCGCTCGTAACGGTAGCGCTCGAAGGCGGCGATCACCTCCCCCCGGCTCCGGGTGGCCTCGATGCTGATCACATCAGCGTCCAGCGCGTCGATAAAGGCGATGATCTCGTTGAACTCCGAGTAGCACATATGCGTGTGGATCTGGGTGGCCGGGTGGGCCCGGGAGGCCAGGCGGAAGGCCTTCACCGCCCAGTCGAAGTAGTCAGGCCACCGGCGCCGCTTCAGCGGCGCCCGCTCCCGGAAGGCAGGTTCGTCGATCTGGATCACCCGGATCCCGGCCGCCTCCAGGTCCCGGACCTCCTCCTGGATCGCCAGGGCGATCTGGAAAGCCACCTCATGGACGGGGATGTCCTCCCGGACGTAGCTCCAGGCCAGCATGGTCACGGGGCCGGTGAGCATGCCCTTGACCGGCTTGGCGGTCAGGGACTGGGCGTAGGTGATCTCCTTCAGGGTCATGGGGCGGGGGCGGCGGACGTCGCCATACAGGATGGGGGGGCGATAGACCCGCGTCCCATAGGAGAGGATCCACCCGTGCTGGGTGATGGCGAACCCCTCGAGGCGCTCGGCGAAGAACTCCACCATGTCCGAGCGCTCGAACTCCCCGTGCACCAGCACGTCCAGGCCGAGCTCCTCCTGGACTTGGATGATATAGCGAATGCGCTCCCGGATCAGCGCCTCGTAATCCGCCGGGGGGAGCCGGCCGGCCCGGAAGGCGGCGCGGGCCCGACGCAGGTCCTCGGTCTGGGGGAAGCTCCCGATGGTGGTGGTGGGGAACAGGGGCAGGTTCAGCCGCGCCTGCTGCTCCCGAACCCGCTCGGCGTAGGGCGCCTCCCGCGCGAAGTCCGCCGGCCCCAGGCGGCGGATCCGCTCCTGGATCTCGGGATAGAACCAGTGGTCCGTCGGATGCGCATAGGTGTTCCAGCCACGGACCTCCTCGGTCTCCCCTTCGGTGAGCAGGGTCTTCAGGAGCCGCAGCTCCTGCAGCCGCTCCGTCGCGAAAGCGATGCGCTCCCGCAGGGCGGGGTCCAGCCGCGCCTCCGCCTCGGCCGTCACCGGCAGATGATAAAGGGGACCGGCGTTGGAGAGCCAGATCTCCGCCGACGTCCAGCCCCGCAGGGCCTCGACCAGCCGCGCCGCCGCCCGCAGGTCCGTCTTCCAAACGTTGCGCCCGTCCACAAGGCCGGCGATCAGGATCTTGTCGGCCGGGAAGCCGGCCCGCTGCAGGACCTCCAGGTTCTCCCGACCGTGGCATAGGTCCAGGCCGATGCCCCGCAGGGGGAGGTCGTATAACTGGTCCAGGAAGTCGACGCTGTCGTAATACGTGAACACCAGGAGATCGGCCTCGCGGCCCAGGCGGGCGTAGACCTCGCGGAGGAGGGCCACGTGCTCGGGCGGCACGTCGGCCGCCCACGCGGGCTCGTCCACATGGACCATGGCCGCGCCAGCCGCCCGCAGCCGCCGGAACAGTTCTGCGTAAGCCGCGGCCAGGGCCCGCAGGAGGTCGCCGAAGGCCTCTGGAGGATACCCCTTGCTCAGACGGAGGAAGGTGTAGGGGCCGATGACGTAGGGGAAGCCCTCCGGCGTCCTTCGGAGGGCCTCCACCAGGGGCCGATCTCCGACCAGCCGGAAGCCCGGGGGCCGCCCGTCGGCGAAGGGGATCTCAGGGACCAGGTAGTGATAGTTGGTGTTGAACCACTTGGTGAGCTCGAGGGCGCGCCCCCCGCGGGCCAGATCGAAATACTCCTCCAGCCGGCCCCCCTTCGAATACAGGCCGAACATGAGGGCGGTGTCCAGCATCGGATCGTAGAGGGAGAGCTCCCCCACCGGGAAGTGATCGACGAAGCGCCGGTAGGTCGCCAGCCGGTCGGCCTCCAGCGCCTCCAGGCCGGCCCGCAGGGCGGCCTCGGAGACCTGGCCTTCCCAGAAGCCCTCGATCAGCTGTTTGTATTCCCGCTTGCGCCCCAGGCGGGGATAGCCATAGGCATAGGTGCGCATCGGCGTCCGCCTCCTATCCCGTTGGATTAAGGGGAATTTATCACGAAGGCGCCCCCTGCTCACCGCTGGCTAATCGCGGTAGCGCTCCTCCCGCCAGGGGTCGCCGCGCATATGGTAGCCCGCCTGCTCCCAGAAGCCCGGGCGGTCCTCGGCCATGAACTCCAGGGCCCGCAGCCACTTGGCGCTCTTCCAGAAGTAGAGGCGCGGGACGATGAGGCGCAGGGGGTAGCCGTGCTCGGGCGTCAGCGGCTCGCCGTTGTAGTGGGTGGCCAGCAGCGCGTCCTCCATGTATTCCAAGGGGATGTTGGTGGTGAAGCCATATTCGCAATGGGCCATCACATAGCGGGCCTCGGGCTTCACCCGGATGAAGCGCAACAGATCTTTGAAGGCCACCCCGGTCCAGGTGGTGTCCAGTTTGCTCCACCCGGTGACGCAGTGGACATCGACGGTGATGGTGGTCCGGGGAAGCCTCTGGAACTCCTCCCAGGTCCACCGCCGTTCCTCCTCCACCAGGCCGAAGACCCGGAAATCCCAGGTGGCCGGATCGAAACGTGGGATCGGCCCGTAGTGGAGGACCGGGAACTTCTCCGTCAGCACCTGGCCAGGCGGCAAGCGCCGGGCCGCCCGCGCCGCCTCCTCCTGCGACCGGCGTTCGATCCGCATCGTTCACCTCCTCAAAGCATCCTTCTTGCTCATTTTACTCCCTTCTTGTTCCCTCCACCCCACCCCCCGGCCAGATCCCCGCGGGCAGGGCTTTCGCCAGTCCGCTCCCAATTTCCATGGATCCTCTTGACAAGGCCGCTTATC
>NZ_PSLG01000127.1:0-2013 GCF_040289485.1 Thermoflexus sp. | reverse complement strand
CCCGACCCAGACCGCCACGAAAGGCAGCACCCATCCTGCCCATCTTCCCACGTCCTTTCCCCTCCCCATTTCATTTTGGTGATATGGGCGCAGCGCTGCGCCCCGAGCGCCCCTCAGCGGGCCTCCTCCCCGAACACCTCGGCCTCGAACCGGAACAGGCGGGCGCCGGGGCGGCGCCAGGCGTCCTCCGGGAGGCCGGCCTTCAGACACAGGGCCCGCAGGAAGGTCTCCCGATCCCATCCCTGCTCCACCGGGACCTGGGGGAGCAGCAAGGCGGTGCGGCCGCCGGCCATCAGGAACAGGCCGTCCCGCCCCACCACGATCTCCGCGACGTCCGTCACCGGCCGTAGGGGCGAGAGCACGCTGATCTCATAGGCCAGGTGGGGCAGTTCCTCCGGGACCACCGGGGGGAAGCGGGGATCGTCCAGGGCCGAAAGCGCCGCCACCCGCTGCACAGCGTGGGCCAGATCCGACCGGGGCCAGATCTCCCCCCGGCATCCCCGCAACTGCCCCGCCTGGGTGAGGGTCACGAAGCACGCCCGGGGCAGCAACAGCGCCGGCGAGGTGGTTGAGAGCGGGGGCAACGGCTTCCCGTGGACGGCGTGGTCCACCGCCTCGCGGGCGATGCGGAGCAGGGTCTCCCGATCGGCCTGGCCCAGGGGCGGCTCCGGCGCCCAGGAGAAGTGGATGGCCGCGTAGCCCACCACGCGGTCCTTCGAGCCGTAGGGCACATCGCTGGAGTTGGCGTATTTGAGGAGGTGGGCGTGGACCGCGCCGATCCGCCGGGCGTAGACCATGGCCGTGAGGACCGGTCCCTCGCCACACATCAATGTGACCAGGCCAGGGATCCGGCGGCCCATCCACTCGGCGATGGTCTGGTGGACCAAGGCGGGCTCCAGCGAGAGGATGGCCCCGATGCTGCTCAGATCCACCTGACGGGCGTGGGCGTCCCGGGGGTAATGGGAGAGGTCGCTGCTGGCGATGACGATGGCCCGGCGCCCGGCGAGGACGTGGGCCAGGGCCTCGGCCAGGGCCTCAACGTTCTCCATCGAGGGCTCCCCGACCATCACCGGCACGAACCGCAGGTCCGGCCACAGCCGCTGCAGGAAGGGCAACTCCACCTCGATGGAGTGCTCCTCCAGGTGCACCTCCGGCACGAAACGGATCCGCGGGCTGGCCGCCAGCAATGCCTCCGCCAGCGCCTCGTCGATGGGGACCTCCCCCAGAGGCGTCCGCCAGGCCCCTCGGGCCCAGATAGAGATCTCCCGGAAGAAGGGCTCCACGTGGTTGGTGCCCACCACCACCACGGCGTCATACGCGCGCCCGGCCAACTGCTTGAACCCCCACGCGGCGACGGGGCCGGAGTAGATGTAGCCGGCGTGGGGGACGATCAGGGCGGCCGGCTCCACCTCGTAGCGCGGGGCCTCCGCCAACAGTCGATCCACCATCTCCGCCAGCGCGCCGGGGTCCGCCGGATAGAAGGTCCCGGCCACCGCCGGCTCCCGGACGGTTAGGACGCGCCCCATCGCTCACCTCCCTTCCATCCCGTCGCGCCCGTGGCGGCCCCGCCGGAGCCCGGAGTCACCAGATGCTGATCTCCCAGTCCACCACCATCACGTCGGGCCGGCTGGCCTCGATCCAGCGAACGGCGTTCTCCAGGGTGGCGTGGATGTGGCCCGCGTCGGTGGAGATGGTGGCCAGGCCCAGGCGGGCGGATTGCGGGAAATCCTGGTGGTCGATCTCCGCCGCCGCCACGTTGAAGGTCTGACGCAGGTGGGCGATCAGCGATTTCATCACGCTGCGCTTGTCCTTCAGGGACATCGCCCCGGGCAGGTGCAGATCCACCGTGCAGGTGCCGACGACCATCCGCGCTCCACCTCCCGGATCCTGGAATCAGGGCCGCGCCGCCTCGCCTTCCCGGCGTTTCAGGGTCAGCAGGGCCAGCCGCCCCCGCCAGGCCGCCGCCCGCGCCCGCTCCCGCTCCTCGGCGGAGAGGTCCATAATGTTGCGGCC
>NZ_PSLG01000126.1:0-2018 GCF_040289485.1 Thermoflexus sp. | reverse complement strand
GGGGCTGCCCCGGGTGCTCGTCGAGGCAGCCGCGATGGCCCGTCCGCTGGTGGCCACCGATGTGCCGGGCTGCCGGGAGGTGGTGCAGCCTGGGGTCAATGGGCTGCTGGTGCCGCCCCGGGATGTCCCCGCGCTGGCCGAGGCCATCGAACAGCTGCTGGCGGATCCGGAACGGCGAGCGGGCTTCGGGGAGATGTCGCGGGCCATGGCGGAAGCGAAGTTCTCGGATCGGCAGGTGGTAGGCCAGATCTTGGCGTTATATGCTGCGCTGTTGGAGGCCAGAGGCATCCCTACGCCCCCGGGGTTTCGGGAAGCCGCAGCGTAACGGCTTCGGGAGGTTCGGCCCGCCCCGATTGGGGCAGCGGCGGCGATGGTTGCGCCGATGGGGAAACGGCCAGAGGGGCTTGGGTGCAACCCCCTTCGAAGCGAAGGGATGTCATCGGAAGAACGGCCCGGCGGCGCCGATCGAAGGGCCGGAGATCGGGCTTCCTTATACTTGAAAACGTCTGAATCCAGGAGCCGTCGGTGCATTGGCTGCCGCAAGGAGGACCGATGCGCGTCGAGGTGCTGAGACGATGGGAGCGGCGGGTGGGACGCCCATGGGCGCTCTCGGTGGCGGAGCACCGGGCTGTTTTGATCGCCCTGGATCTGCTGGCGGTCAACGCCGCCCTGCTGGGCGCCCTCGCCTGGCGGCCCGCCGGTCGCGCTGGGTTCGAGACGCTCCTGCAGCATCCCCATTGGTTCGGGTTGTGGAGCCTCCTTTATGAGCTGTGGGCCTGGGCGCTGGATGCCTATGCGCCCCGCGCCCTCCGCCGGTTCGCCGACTCCGTCCGGACGGCGGTCCTTGCCGGCCTGGCAGCGGCCGGCTGCTATCTGCTCATCCCTTATCTCACGCCTCCCCTCCCGTCCTCCCGGTCCCCCCTCTTCGCTTTCCTGCTCCTCTCCGCCGCCTCCCTCCTGGCGGCCCGGGGCCTTTATACGCTTCTTCTCGCCCCGTCAGCCCCTCCGCGACGGGTCCTCATCGTCGGGGCCGGATGGGCCGGGCGCACCATCGCCGAGGCCCTGGCGCAGGAGGGCCGCTCGCTCTACACCGTCCTCGGCTTCTTAGACGACGATCCCACCAAGCAAGGGACGACGGTGGGAGGCTGGAGCGTCTTGGGGGATCGCCACGCCCTACCGGACGTGATCCGCCGCCATCACGTGGACACGGTAGTTGCGGCGATCACGTGGAATCCGGACGCGGAGTGGGTCCGGATCTTGATGGACGCCCTGGAGCAGGGGGTGGAGGTGATCCCCATGTCCGTCCTGTACGAGCAACTGACGGGTCGGGTGCCGGTGGAGCATGTGGGCGACGACTGGCACGTGGCCCTGCCGATCCAGCATCCCCTCACGCGCCCGCTGAACCGCGCCCTCAAGCGGGCCTTCGACGTGGTGGCGGCCACCCTGGGCCTGCTGGTGCTGGCCCCCTTCGTCCCCCTCATCGCCCTGGCCATTTACCTCGACTCGCCGGGGCCGATCTTCTACACCCAGGAGCGGGTGGGCCGGGGCGGCCGCATCTTCAAGGTATACAAGTTTCGCACGATGATTCCCAACGCGGAGCAGGGACAGGCCGTTTGGGCCCAGGAGAATGACCCGCGGGTCACCCGAGTCGGTCGCCTCCTGCGCAAAACCCACATCGATGAGTTCCCCCAGTTCCTCAACATCCTCAAGGGGGAGATGAGCGCGGTGGGCCCACGGCCGGAGCGGCCGGAGTTCGTAGAGGAACTGGCGCGGGAGATCCCCTTCTACCGCGTGCGCCATGCGGTCAAGCCGGGGATGGCGGGATGGGCCCTGGTTCGCTACGGGTATGCCGCCTCTAAGGAGGATGCCCTCCTCCGGCTTCAGTATGATCTATACTATATTAAGCACTGGTCCCTGTGGCTGGATCTGGTGATCCTTCTGAAAACGGTTCTCGATGTCATCACGCTGCGCGGCCGGTGAGGGTGTGATGGGAGGAGGGCGCGCCAGGGAGGAAACGG
>NZ_PSLG01000125.1:0-2029 GCF_040289485.1 Thermoflexus sp. | reverse complement strand
GGCTGCTCGGCGGCCAGCCACGCCCGCCCCAGGCCGATCCAGGCCTCCTCCGCCTGTTTCGGGGTCGGGCGCCCTTCCAGGGCTATCGCGTAGGCCGCCGCCGCTTCCTCAAAGGCGCCGATGCGGAGGGCCCGGCGGGCCCGCTCCAGCCATTCCTCGGGGCGGAGCGTCAGCGTGGGAGACAAAGTGGGGGAAGGCGCCGGCGAGGGGGTGGCTGTCCGAGAAGGTTCCGCCGGCCGGGCCGTCGGGGGACGATCCGCGCGGCGCAACATTCCGAACCCCCCGATCAGCCCGCCCAACAGCACCCCCAGCGCCACCCACCGCCACCCGGCCGGCCCCCGCAGCGATGCCGTCATCGCCCTTCCTCCCGAAGAAGGTCCTCGGCCGGGATCCGGGAGGGAGGATGGGCCTCCAGCTCCGCGAAGGCCCCCTGCAAGAGCGCCTCCACGTCGGCAGGCCCTTCCCCCTTCTGCAGCCACGCCAGAAACTCCACGTTCCCGGCCGGCCCCAGCAGCGGCGAGGGCATCAGGCCCCGGGGCCACCACCCCTGCCCCTGGCTCCAGGTCAGCAGGTCCCGCAGCACCCGCGCGTGGACCGTCCGGTCCCGCACCACGCCGCGCCGGACCTCCGACCGCCCCGCCTCGAACTGGGGCTTGATGAGGAGGATGGCATGGCCACCGGGAACCAGCCAGCGGTGGGCATTGGGGAGGATGAGGCGGACGGAGATGAAGGACACGTCGATGGTCACCAGGTGCACAGGCTCCGGCAGCGCCGTCAGATAGCGGGCGTTGGTCCGCTCCATCACGACCACCCGCGGATCGCGCCGCAGCCGCAGGTCCAGCAGCCCGTAGCCCACATCGATGGCGTAGACGCGGGCGGCCCCGTGCTGCAGCAGGCAGTCGGTGAAGCCGCCGGTGGAGGCGCCGACGTCGGCGCAGACGGCCCCCTGCACCGGAACCGGGAACCGGGCCAGGGCGGCGGCCAGCTTGAACCCCCCTCGGCTGACATAGGGCCAAGGGGCGAGGAGGGCCACCGGGGCCTCCGGGTCCACCATCGCCCCCGGCTTGTCCACCACCCGGTCCCCCACCCGCACCCGGCCGGCCCGGATCAACTGTTGGGCCCGCTCCCGGCTCTCCGCCAGGCCCCGCTCGACCAGCAGGACGTCCAACCGCACCCGTGCCATCGCCTTCCCATCCTGGATTATGGCAAAATGAGTGAAAACGTGTTCGACGCGGAGGTTGTTATGGGTTTGCGGATCCCCCCGGAGGGGCTGCGGTGGATCGGGAACGGGCTGATCCTCCTGGGCGTGCTGGCCTGGGCGCCGTTTCTGGCGGCCACGGTCCAGGGGGAGGACTGGCCCTTCTGGCCGTTTCTGGCGGCCCACCTGGCCGGCGTGCTGGGCGGATGGCGGTTACGGGCCCGGGCGGCGATACGGGAAGGGCTTCCGCCGGAAGCCCCGGCGGCCGGGCGCCGCCGGCGGTGGCTGAGCCGGCTGCTGATCTATCTCGGTGTGCTGGCCTGGGCGCCCTATTTCTACCAAACCCGGGTGCTGGGGAACGAGGTCGAGATCGCCCCGTATCTGGCGGCGCACCTCACGGGCGTCCTCAGCGGCGTGGCGCTGCGCCTCAGCCTGGAGGTCGAACGGCGGTGGCGCCCCCGGCCGTAGCGATCCCGCGCCGGAGCCCTTACGCGCGGATCCCCGCCGCGATGGTGGTCCCGTCCGTCCAGGCCCACGCCATATGGGGGGTGTTGTGGGCGATCCCGATCCGCCCCTCGCGGTCCAGCGCGATGAGCCCGCCGTGGCCCCCCACCCGCTCCACCAGCAGGCGGATGGCTGCCGCGACGGCCACGGCGGCGGGGAGGCCCCAGGCCATCCGATCGCACGCCGCCTTGGCGATCACCACCCGCATCAGGGTCTCGCCCCAGCCGGTGGCCGCCGCCGCCCCGGCCCGATCGTCGGCGTAGGCCCCACAGCCGACCAGAGCCGAGTCCCCCACCCGCCCCGGCCACTGGTTGGACATCCCGCCCG
>NZ_PSLG01000038.1:10364-20677 GCF_040289485.1 Thermoflexus sp. | reverse complement strand
GCCCGCCGCAGGGTTCCCGGCCGTCTAGAAGCGCAACAGCCGGCGCAGCGTCCCCTCGGCCGGGACGGGACGGGCCGCCCGCGACGGCCGCCGGGACCACGCCAGCCGCAGGATGTGGGCGGCCATCCGCCCGTAGGAATAGCCCGCCGCCGCCGCCGAGCGCACGAACCCCGCATCCGGCGAGAGGTCGGGGTTGGGGTTCACATCGATCACATACGGCGTCCCGTCGGGGGCCAGCCGGATGTCAATGCGCCCGTAATCCCGGATGCGCAGGACGCGATAGGCCTGGGCGGCCACGTGGACGACCTCCGCCTCGGTCCGCTCGTCCAGGGGGGCTGGGATCACCGGTAAGGTCCGGCAGTAGCGCTCGCTGTGGCGGTCCCACTTGGCCGCGGCGTCCACGATGCGCTCTTCCTCAGAGAGGCCGTCGAAGAAGATCTCCGAGATGGGGAGCGGCTCGGGGTCCCCGTTCCCCCACAGGCTGACGTTCAGTTCGCGGCCGGCGATGAACATCTCCACCAGCGCCGGCTGCCGCAACGTCTCGAGCACCCACGCCACCCGCTCCCGCAGATCCCGCGGACGGGTCACCACCGCCTCCAGCGTGAGCCCGACACTGCCGTGCTCCCACGCCGGCTTGACGATGGCCGGGAAATGCGCCCAGCCCTCCGCATCCTGCAGGCGGTGGCAAACCCGCCACGGCGGCGTGGGGATGCCGTTGAGGGTCAAAAACGTCTTCATCAAGGCCTTGTTCCCCGCCACCGTAAGGGTCCAGGGGCCCGAACCGGTGTAGAGGAACCCGGCCGCCTCCAGACATCTGGCCACCTGGGCCTCGGCGTAAGGGTCTCCTTCTAGGGCCTCGCACCAGTTGAAGACCACCCACTCCCGCGGGTCGTAAGGGGCCAGCGCCCCCCACACATCCCGCCGGACTTCCACCGGCCGGACGATCAGCCCGTGCTCCTCCAGGCCCTCCTGCATCTTACGAACGCACTCCAGGGCATACGCCTGATCCTCGGGGGGCCACGTGCCATCCATGTTGTAGAGCAGGAGGACGTGGCGTCGTGTCCTCGGATTCGACGGATGCCGCCACATCATGACACCTCCTCCGGGGATGGGAACCGGCGCCCCGCGGCCTCTCCTGCAACACCGCCCGCGGAGGCGAGGTCCTTCACATAGATGGCCAGCCCTTCCCCCTCCTCATAGAAATCCTCCACAGTCCCCAGCAACCGGAAGCCGTTCCGCGCGTAGAAACGTCGGGCGGGCACGTAGGGGGCGGAGGTCGCCGTCTCCACCACGATCCAGCGTCCCCCCTCCCGCCGCAGATGATCCTCCATCGCCTGAAGGAGCGCCGTGCCGATGCCGCGCCCTCGGGCCCGCGGATCCACCATCAGCCAGTAAAGGTCCCACGACCAGCGGGTCATGGGGCGCCGTCCGTAGCAGATCAGGCCCTGGATCTCCCCTTCCCCGTCGCCGTCCGCCCACACCAGGAAGTGATAGCCGCTTCCATCGGACCCCTTCCTGCATACCTCCTGGAAGATCTCCATCAGGGTCTCGATCTCCTCCGGCCGGAACACTCCACAGCCCTCTGCCAGCCTCCGGATGGCGGCCCCTTCATGAGGCCACGGCGGTCGAATAGGCGTCATCGCTCCAGACCATGGGAACCGTGCGGGGAGAGGAGATCGCCGTCCGCAGGCGGCGCCGGGACCAGGCCAGGCGGACCAGCCGGTCAGCGAGCGCCGCGTAGGAGTAGCCGGCCGCACGGGCCGCGTTCACGAAGCCGCTGTTCGGCGCCAGGCTGGGGTTCGGGTTCACCTCCAGCACATAAGGGACGTCCCCCTGGACGCGGAGATCCACCCGCGCGTAATCCCGACAGCGGGTGGCCTGAAAGGCCTTGACCGCCACCTCCCGGATCCGGGCCGCCAGTGCCTCGTCCACCTCGGCCGGGCAACGCACCGGGGTCCGCATGTAGTCCTCGGACTCCGGGAGCCATTTGGCGGCATAGGTGCACACCCGCCACAACGGGTTGGGGATGGCGGAGTAATCCACCTCCGCCAGGGGGAGGACCTCCGGCTCCCGCCCGCCCCAGAGGGAGACGTTGAACTCCCGGCCGGCAATGAAGGCCTCCACCAGGGCCGGCTGGCGGTAGACCTCCAGCAGGTAGGCCAGGCGCTCTCGCAGGGCTTCTTCCTCCTGAACCACCGAATCCCGATCGATGCCGTGGCTGGCGTCCTCCGCCAGGGGCTTCACGATGACCGGGAAGGGGATGCGGATCCGCTCGCAGGGATGACGGACCACTTGGGCCGGGGGGATGGGGAGGCCGGTGGTCCGCAGCCGGGCCTTGGCCCGGGCCTTGTCCAGGCAAAGGGAGAGGGTGGGCCCGGGGGAGCCCGTGTAGACGAAGCCCCGGGCCTCCAGGACCGCCGGCACGATCGCTTCCCCCTGGGGGTAGCCCTCCAGGGTCTCACAGAGATTCACCACCACCGTGTCGGCCGGGTCGAAGCCCTCCAGGGCGCCGCCCAGGGAGGCCGCGTCCCGGATCGCCCGCATGGCCACCGGCCAGCCCCGCTCCGCCAGGGCCTCGGCCATCGCCTGGGCGGTCAGGAGGACTTCCTCGTCGGCGATCCGGTCGCGGGGCTCTCCCCGCGGCAGCCGTTCCACCACGCTGTAAAGGATGAGCACCTGGCGGGGCGACGCGGGATGGCGCCGCGGCATCGAAGCTCCCGTCCTGTGGATGGTTCCCGCCCCCGGTCCCGGGGACACTCGGCGCTCAGCCCAGGGGCCGGAAGGCCGGGGCCGCTGCCGGCTCCAGCGCCAGGCCGTAGCGGCGGCAGGCGGCCTCCAGGATCCGATGGATCAACAGGTCATAGGCCATCCCATCGGCCCGGGCGTTGAGCACCATGTCGCTGACCTCGGGGTTCAGCCCGGGCAGGGTGTTGATCTCCAGCAGGTAGATCTGCCCCGTGGCCGCGTCGATCCGCATATCCACCCGGCTCAGGTCGCAAGCCCCGATGGCCCGGAAGGCCTCGAAGGCCAGCCGCTGGGCCTCTCGGAGGGACGCAGGGTCCAGGGGCGCCGGGCAGAGGTAGCGGGGGCCCAAGGGCATCTCCGACTTCACGTAGGAAGTGTAAAGCCCCCGCTGGTCGGGCGGGCACGGGCTGAGATCCACCAGCATCGGCGGGAACACGTGGACGCCGCCGATGTCCAGGCCGGCCTCCGTCGCCCAGCCCCTCGGGGGCCGCAGCCCCGCGGCATCCCCCTCCACGTTCCCGAGCAGCCCCACCGTCAGTTCGGGGCCGTCGATGAAGGCCTCCACCAGGGCCTCCTGGCGGTAGGTGCGCAGGATGTAGGCCACCTGCTCCCGCAACTCGGCCTCGTTGGTCACCACCGAGTGGGCCGAGATCCCCATCCCGCTGCCCTCCCGGTTGGGTTTGACGAACAGGGGGAAGGTCAGGCGGGGGTGGAGCGGCTCATCGGGTCGCCGGAACACCTGGAAGGGCGGGGTGGGCAACCCCTCGGCGATCCACACCCGCTTGGTCATCGCCTTGTCCAGGGAGAGGGCCAGGGCCAGGACCCGGGAACCGGTGTAGGGGATGCGCATCATCTCCAGCATGGCCGGCACATGAGCCTCCCGGGAATCCCCCCAGTAGCCCTCGCAGATGTTGAAACAGATGTCGGGCCGGAAGCGGCGCAGGGCCTCCGGCAGGTCCAGGTTGCCCTCGAAGATCGCGGTGGTGTGCCCCCACGCCTCCAGGGCCGCGGCGATCCCCTCCACCGTCTGGTCGGAGTCCAGTTCCACCCAGGCGTCCGGCGGATCGTCGGGGCTTCGGGGCGCGTTCCGTTTCAGGTTGGCCAGCACTGCCACCCGCATCACAGCACCTCCCCATTGACCACGGGCAGGGGCTCCCCGAGGATGAGGGGCGCAGTCTCCGTGCCTCCGGTGTGCAGCCGTCGGTGCACCGCCTCGAACCCCTCCGGCTCGATGGCCATGGCATCTCCCTGCAGCAACCCGAACAGGCCGCGCTGGCCGGGCTCCGGCCGCTGGTTCTGGCAGTAGGCGCAGCGGCTGGGGTCGTGGGGCACGTAGTCGGTGGGCTGCTCATATGTGCTGATGAAGCCCTCGAAGTTGCGCAGCACCACCCGCCGCTCGTTCATTGTCAGCAAGTAGTTGGGCATCACCGGCACCTTCCCCCCGCCGCCGGGCAGGTCGATCACGTAGGTCGGGATGGCGTAGCCGCTGGTGTGGCCCCGCAACGCCTCCATGATCTCGATCCCCCTCGAGACCGGGGTGCGGAAATGGCCGGCGCCTTCCACCAGATCGCACTGATAGAGGTAGTAGGGCCGCACCCGGCGTTTGACCAGCTCGTGGACCAGGGCGCGGATGATGTGGGGGCAGTCGTTGACGCCAGCCAGCAACACCGTCTGGGACCCCAAGGGAATGCCGGCGTCGGCCAGTTTGGCCAGGGCCTCGGTGACCTCCGGCGTCAGCTCCTTGGGGTGGTTGACATGGATGTTCATCCACAAGGGATGATACTTGCGCAGCATGGCCACCAGATCGTCGGTGATGCGCTGGGGCAGGAAGATGGGCACCCGCGTCCCGATGCGGATGACCTCGACGTGGGGGATGGCCCGCAGGCGGCGCAGGAGGTCCTCCAGGATCGGCTGGGGGAGGATCAGGGGATCGCCCCCCGAGAGCAGCACATCCCGGATCTGCGGCGTCCGGGCGATGTATTCGATCTGCCGATCGTAGTCCCGCCGGCTGAAGTTGGCGTGGGGATCCCCCACGATGCGGCTGCGGGTGCAGAAGCGGCAGTAACTGGCGCACTGGGTGGTCACCAACAGCAACACCCGATCCGGATACCGGTGCACCAGTCCGGGGACCGGCGAGTGACGGTCCTCCGCCAGGGAGTCGGCCATCAGCCCTGGCGTCGGCTCCAATTCCCGGGCCGTGGGGATGACCTGGCGGCGGATGGGACAGTTCGGGTCCTCCGGATCCATCAACGAGGCGAAATAAGGGGTGATGTCCATGCGGAACCGATGGGTCGCCGCCGCACCGGCCTCCTCCTCCGGGGTCAGACGGATCACCTGCCGCAGCTGCTCCACCGAGTTCAGGCGGTGGGTCAACTGCCACCGCCAGTCGTCCCACAGCGCGTCCGGGACATCCTGCCAGATCGGCGCCCGCCGGCTGCGGGGTTTCCGACCGGGAGGCTCCTCCTCCAACCGCTGGCGCTCCTCCATCGCACCCCTCCTGCCCCTCAGGATCTGGCCTTCCATATGCTGAGCCCTTCCACGAGGCGGATTTTACCGCAGTCCCCCCGCCCCGTGCGTTAAAAAATCGTGTAGATTCCGTGATATCTGGGTGAAGCATTTTATCGAAGAAATTCGATTCATCGAACTTATTCGATGAAATAAGATCGGCGGCGAGAGGGATGGCTGCCTTCGGCGGCGCCGTGTGGGGCGGATAGAATAGATCCTTGGGCGAGGGCAACCCTTAGATTCGGGAGGAGGCTGTGAGGGAACCGAAGCCGCCGGAGCGCGTGTTGGTGGTAGCGGCCCATCCGGACGATGTGGAGTTCACCTGCGCGGGCACCTTGGCCAAGTGGGCCCGCCGCGGCAGCGCCATCGCCCTGGTGCTCTGCACCAGCGGCGACGCGGGGACAGAGGAGGCGGGTCGATCCCGTGAGGCGACTGCCCGGATCCGCGAGGCGGAGCAACAGGCCGCCGCCCGCGTCCTGGGCTTGGCCGAGGTGGTCTTCCTGCGCTATCCCGACGGGCTGCTCCAGCCCACCCTGGAGCTGCGACGGGACCTGGTGCGGGAGATCCGTCGCTTCCGGCCCCACGCCCTGGTCTGCGGCGATCCCTCGGTCTACTTCTACGGCGAGGATTATATCAACCACCCGGATCACCGGGCGGCGGCCCAGGCCGCCCTGGAGGCTGCCTTCCCCGCCGCCGGCATGCCCCTCCTCTTCCCCGAACTCGGCCTCCCGCCCCACCGCGTCCGCGAGATTTACATCTACGGGGCGGCCCAGCCCAACGTCTGGGTGGACATCGAGGAGACGCTGCCGCTGAAGGCCGAGGCCCTCCGCTGTCATCGCAGCCAGATCGGGGATTGGGACCCCGAGCCCACGCTGCGGGCGTGGGCCGCGGCGGAGGGACGGACGGTGGGGTTGCGTTACGCCGAGGCGTTCCGGCGGATGGTGCTGGAGGCCGAGGACTGACCCGACTTCGGGATCACAGCGTCATCAGCCGGAAGGCGAGGGCGTAAAGCGGGTTCAGCAGGGCGGCCAGCAGGCCGATCTGGCGGTCCAGGACCAGGAAGAGCAGGAGGGCTAGAGGGCCGTAGGCCTCCAGCCGCGCGTAGGCGGAAGCCGCCTCCGGCGGCAGCAGGCCCTGCAGAACCCGATAGCCGTCCAAGGGGGGCAGGGGAAGCAGGTTGAAGGCCATCAGGCCGATGTTGATCAGGATCCAGGAGATCAGGAACCGGAGAAGGAGTTGGTTGAGAACGACGGGCGGGAGGGCCCGGTAGGCCAGGATGCCTAAAAGGGCCAGGGCCAGGTTGGCCGCCGGCCCCGCCCCGCCGACCAGGGCCATCCCCACCCGGGGGCCGTAGCGGAGATAGAGCGGATGGACCGGCACCGGGCGGGCCCACCCGAACCCGGCGAGGAGCAACATCAGGGCCCCGATGGGATCCAGATGGGCCAGCGGGTTCAGGGTCACCCGCCCGAAACGCCGCGGGGTGGGATCCCCCAAGCGCTCGGCGACCCATGCGTGGGCGAGCTCGTGGATCGGCAGGGCGACCAGGAAGATGACCGCCAGCGCCAGCAGGTAGCCTGCGTCCATGCGGAAAAGCGGCATGCGCGCCTCCCGGTTTCATGGCTTCCGGGTTCGAGTTTATCATATCCCATCCGGCGGGGATTCTTTTCTCTCAGGACCCGGCCGCGCGGAGGAAGGCCTGGATGCAGGAGATCCGTTCCCTTCTGGAGGCCCTGAACCCCCGGCAGCGGGAAGCTGTCACCGCGCCCGACGGGCCGGTCCTGGTGCTGGCCGGGCCGGGGAGCGGGAAGACCCGCGTGCTGACCTGCCGTATCGCCTACCTGATGGCGGCGCGCCGCGTCTCCCCCTTCCACATCCTGGCCGTCACCTTCACCAACAAGGCGGCGGAGGAGATGCGGTCGCGGCTGGAGGGCCTCGGGTCGCGGACGGCCGAGCTCACCCTGGGCACCTTCCACGCGGTCTGCGCCCGTCTCCTGCGGCGGGAGGCCGCCGCCGCCAGCCTGAACCCTCACTTCGCGATCTACGATGAGGAAGACCAGACGGAGGCGATCCGCCAAGCGCTGCGGGATCTCAACCTCGACGAGAAACGCTACCGGCCTGCGGCCCTGCGGGCGGCCATCTCGCGGGCCAAAAACGAGTTCGTCCGGCCGGAGGACTACCCTGTCCGAACGTATTTCGATGAGATCGCTGCCCGGGTCTACGCGCGCTACGAGGCGCTCTTGCAGGCGGCGGACGCCCTGGATTTCGACGACCTCCTGCTGCGGACCGTGGCCCTGTTCGAGGAGCGCCCCGAGGTCCTGGCCCGTTACCAGGAGCGCTACCGGCACATCCTGGTGGACGAGTTCCAGGACACAAACACCGTCCAGTATCTGCTGCTCCGCCTGCTGGCCGCGGCCCATCGTCGTCTGTTCTGCGTGGGCGACGAGGACCAGAGCATCTACGGCTGGCGGGGCGCCGATTTCCGGAACGTGATGCGGTTCCGGGAGCACTTCCCTGAGGCCCGCATCATCGTCCTCGAGGAGAACTACCGCTCCACCCAGCGCATCCTCCAGGCGGCCCAGGCGGTGATCCGCTTCAACACCCAGCGCTACAACGAGAAGCGCCTGGTGACGGCGCGGGGGGCCGGCCATCCCATCGCCGTCTACGAGGCCGTCGACGAGGAGGACGAGGCCGCCTTCGTGGTCCACCAGGTCCAGGATCTGATGGAGGCGCGGGGAGTCCGCCCGGGGGAGATCGCGGTGATGTTCCGCACCAACGCCCAGTCCCGCGCCCTGGAGGAGGCCTTCGTCCGCGCCGGGCTCCCCTACCGGCTGGTGGGCGGCGTCCGCTTCTACCAGCGCCGGGAGGTCAAGGACCTGCTGGCCTACCTGCGGCTGCTGGTGAACCCCCACGATGACCTCAGCCTGATGCGGGTCCTGAACGTCCCGCCGCGGGGGATCGGCCCGGCGACGGCCGCCCGGATCACCGCCCTGGCCCGACACCGGAGGGTCTCGCTCTTCACTGCCATGGAGCAGGCCGCCGCTGGCGAGGGAGGGCTCCCGCCCAAGGTCCGCCCTGTGTTGGCCGATTTCGTCGAGAAGATCCGGTCGTGGCAGGGCCTGCGGGAGACGATGGGGGTGGCTGACCTGCTCCGCCGCATCATCGATGAGATCGGCTACGCCGAGTATGTGGAAGGTCTGGAGGACGCGGAACGGGAGATCGGCGGACGGCGCTGGGACAACGTGCTGGAACTGCTACGGGTGGCCGCGTCCTTCCGCCCCGGGGCCTTCGAAGATCCCCTGGTGGCCTTCCTGAACGAGGCCGCCCTGGTCTCGGACATCGACACCCTGCGGGAGGATGTGGAGGCACCTGTTCTGCTCACCCTGCACGCGGCCAAGGGCCTGGAGTTCCAGGCGGTCTTCATCACCGGCCTGGAAGAGGGCCTGTTGCCCCACAGCCGCTCCATGGACGATCCGGCGGAACTGGAGGAGGAGCGGCGCCTGTTCTACGTGGGGATGACGCGAGCGCGGGACCTGCTGTTCCTCACCTACGCCTTCCGGCGCTATGAGGAGGTGCGCACGCCCTCCCGCTTCCTGGGGGAGATCCCACAGGCGCTGCGGGTGGCGGTGGAAGGCCCGCGGGGGCGCCACCGGGCGCGGCCGGCCCCTCCCGAGGCCCCCGCCGTCGCCCCCCGGGCGCTGCGCTTCCGACCCGGCATGCGGGTCCGCCACCCGCGCTTCGGAGAGGGGCAGGTGATGGAGAGCCGCCCCGCCGGCCCCGACGAGGAGGTGGTGGTGCTGTTCGAGGCGGTCGGCCTCAAACACCTGCTGGCCGGCTTCGCCGACCTCCAGATCCTGCCGGATTGAGCGGGCGGGAGCGCCAGCGGTAGTAGGCGCACATCCGCCGCACCGGGCAGACCTCGCAACGGGGGCGCGGGGCCTTGCAGATCTCCCGGCCGTGGCGGATGAGCAGAAGATGGAAAGGCCGATAGCGCTCGGGCGGGACCAGGGCCTCCATCCAGTCGTGGGCGGCCTCAGCGGACATGCCCTCCGGGATCAGGCCCAGGCGGGTCCCCACGCGGTGCACGTGGGTGTCCACCGGGAACGCCGGCCGGTTCAGGGAGAACAGCAACACGATGGCCGCAGTCTTCGGCCCCACGCCGTCCAGCCGGCGAAGCCAAGCCTTGGCCGCCTCCAGAGGCCAGTCGGCCAGGAAATCCAAGGAGAGAGCACCCCGCTCCGCGCTGATCCGCTGGAGGATCCGCTGGATGCGGGGGGCCTTCTGGGCGGCCAGGCCGGCGGGCCGGATGGCCTCGATGATGGCCTCCAGGGGGGCGTCCCGGACCGCCTCCCAGGTGGGGAAGCGGGCCCGCAGGCGCTCGAAAGCCCGCCCGCTGTTGATGTCGCTGGTGTTCTGAGAGAGGATGGTGAGGACGAGTTCTGAGAGCGGATCGAGGCGCCGGCGGTCTGGGACCCCGTAATAGGCCTCCAGGGCCCGATCGATCCGCACGGCTTTGCGGCGCAAGGCCGCCGTCGGCCGCTGGATGTCCTTCGCGGACATACTTCCCCTCGCCGGGCTACGCCGGGCGGACAGGCTCCCCGAACCAGGCCCGGAGCCGCTCGGCCTCGAAGGCCCGCTTCTCCTCCAGGTAGCGCGGCGAAGGCTCTGTCAGTTCGATCTCCGGGGTGGGCTCGGCGAAGAAGCGGCCGCGGACCAGCATGGCTTCCCCGCGCCCCAGTTCCAGATAGCAGAATCCCTCACCGGCGAAGGCCGCCTCGGGCTCCCGGCCGGCGAAGCGGGCAGCGATGCGCGCGGCCACCACCGCCCCCTGCGCCTCGGCGAAGACGCCGGCCTTGGGGAGCGGCATGCCGTTGGGGAGGGGGATCTCCACGATGTCGCCGATGGCATACACCCCGGGGAAGCGCGTCTCCATCGTCCGTGGGTTCACCTTCACCCAGGCGCCGCCGTCGGTGAGGCCGCTGCGGACCACCACCTCCGGGCAGCGGTGGGGCGGGATGCCCAGGAGCAGATCGAAGGGCAGCCGCTGCCCGCCGAAACGGACGGCG
>NZ_PSLG01000038.1:0-10354 GCF_040289485.1 Thermoflexus sp. | reverse complement strand
CCCCCGCCTCCACGGCCGTGGCCCGGTGGTTTGGGAGGAAGGCGATGCCCCGCTCGGCCAGGCGACCCTCCAGGACCGAGCAGCCGGCCTCCCCCAGCACCGGCAAGGACATCGGCTGGGGCGTGAAGACCGTTAGGGAGGCCTGAACCCCGCGGGCCTCGAAGAGATCCTGGAGGAGGAAGGCCATCTCGTAGGGCGCCGGCGGGCATTTATACGGCGCGCCGAAGATGCCGATCACCACGCGGCCCCCGGCGAAGGCGCGCACCGCCTCGGCGGCCCGCGGGATCTCCTGGGGGTCGTAAACGTTGAGGGCGTGGTCGCGGAAACCGGGCACGGCGTCCGGGTCCAATTCCGCCCCCAGGGCCACCACCATCGCATCCCCTTCCATCCGGCGGCCGTCCACCTCGACGGCGCGGGCAGCCGGGTCGATGGCCGTGATGGTCCCCTGGACCACCCGGATGCCCTGCCCCTCCAGGGCGCGGAGCGGCCGCCGGCCCTCCTCCAGGGTCCCCCGCCCGATCATCGCCCAGGTCTGGCGCAACCCCAACATAAAATACGGACGGCGCTCGATGAGGACGATCTCGTCTTCTGCGGAGAGGCGCTGGCGCAAGGCGTGGGCGGTCGCCACCCCGCCGAAGCCGCCTCCCAGGATCAACACCCGCCGCATCGCATCCTCCTCCCGAACGGAATAAAGATCGCGCCCTCTATTATTACACCGGCAGCCCGCGCTCGCGCCATCGGGCCTCGATCCGCGCGGCGATGGCGACGGCCTCTTGTTCCAGCCGGACGCCGGGGTAGCGCTGGGGGGCGCGGAGGTAGTCCCACAGGTAGGCGATCAGGAACCTCCAGGGGCCCATCACCCGCCACTGGCGGACGTGGACCAGTTCGTGGGCCAGGAGGACGAAAGCGGGAAGGCGCTCCGGGGGCCAGAAGGCCGGCTGCAGGAAGATGTGCCGCCCCACGGTCACCGCCGCCGGATCCACCCCAGGGAGCGGATCGGGGATCCACCGCAGGATCCCGCGCGCCAGCCATGTGCCGACGTGCAGGCGTGCCCGCTCCAGGTCGACCTCAGGGATCTCCGTGCCCGCCAGTTCCCGCAACCGAGCTTTCACCCCATCGGGGATCGGCCCGCGATAGGGAAGCTCGGGGAAGCTCTCCTTCATCGAGGGCTGCCCTGCCAGAAGACCAGGAGGAGGCCAGCGATCACCAGCGCCCACAGCCACATCACCGCAGGATGGCTGATGAAAGCCAGCGCCCGCCGAAGGCCCTCCGCCGGCGAAGGGATGGCCTGGGCCAGGCCGGCGTAGAGCCATTCCAGAGAGAGGAACGGACGCACCTGGGCCCAGCGCCAGGCCACCGCATGGACCCGGTCGGCCTGGGCGTAAAGGAGCAGGCCGACTCCGGTCCCGGCCAGCAAGGCCAGCCGGAACGGGATCGGCATCGGTCCCCATGCGTTCAGGGCGATCCCCAGACCGATGAGGCTTAGCACCCCGATCCCCAGACCCACCCCATACAGGAGCGCCCATGGAGCGGGAGGCGAGGGGAATTCCTCCGGAGGACGAAGCCAGCCCCGCAACAATGCCCCGACCAGCAACCCCTGAAGGAGGACGAGAAAGGGCCAGGCCCATGCCGGCCACGCATGAAAGACCGCCGTCCCCAGGGTCGCCCCCGGGGTCAGCGGCAGCCCGGCGAGCGTCAGGAGGGCCCCCAGAGCGGGCAGACCCCAAGGGGAGGGGGGAACGAAGGATGGGCCGACAAACAGCAAGGCGAAGCAGACCGGCCACAGGGCGGCGGCCAGCGGCGCCACCTCCGGGCGCGCCAGTCCGGCCAGGGCCCACCAGGCTGCCGTTCCCCACGCCGCTTCGACCAGGCCGGCCCGGGGATCCGGCTCTGCCCAGGCCCACAGCCCGCCCAGCAGGGAGGTCAGCCCCAACAACAGGGTCACCCCCGGCGTCCCTCCCCAGCTCTGCAACAGAGGGATCAGGTGGGCCCACAGCATCAGCCCGACGGCCGTCGGCACCACATACAGCAACGCGGCCCGGTCGACCTCGTCCGCCAGTTCCGGGGGGCGGCCGACGTGGAACGGGTAGATGTCCAGGCGGATCAGCCCGGCCAGCAAGAGCAACGGCAAAGCGGCGGCCCCGGCCATCCGGCTCCAGAACAGACTGTCCCCCGTCCACCAGAGCCTCACGGCGGCGGCCCAGAGGCCGAGGAGGGCTGCCCCATTCACCAGGCCGGCCAGGACGGCGCGCTCCACCACCGCCTCCCCCCGCCGGATCAGCAGCAACGCCAGGAAGGCCGCGTCCAGGAGGGCCCAAGCCATCAGGAGGGTGAAGAGGTCGGCCGCCAGGGCGGCGCCGGTGGCAGCTCCCACCAGCCCCAGGGCGAGGACGCGGGACCATCGCCGTCCCTGGCCCGGGTAGGCGGTCCACAACAGGCCCACCAGCAGCCCGGCCGTCAGCACCCCCCATCCCTGCGCCCAGGACTCCCGGGTGAGGCGGAAAACCCACGCCGTCTGGAACACCGAGAACGGCCGCCCGACCAGAAAGGCGACCTCCTGAGGGGGATGGGTGGCAACGCTCAGCCAGAGCCCGGCCACCCCGGCCAGGAGGGCGCTCATGGCCAGGCTGGTGCCGCGGGGGCCGGGGAGCCGGCGGGCGGCGGCCACCACCGTCCCCCCCAGCCCGATGAGGATCCATCCCCCGATGATCCGCTCCATCCCATCCTCGCCGTGCGCGGAGATCCGCCTGTGGGGCTCAGTATACCCGAGAGCGCGGCCTGCTGGGCGACACGGGCCCCCTTCCCGGAGCCCAGCCATGGGTTAAACTTCAAGACAAGCCGGCATGGGAGAGGGTGGCACCCATGGGCAAACGCGTCGCCATCATCGCTCACGATGGGAAGAAGGCGGAACTGGTGGCGTGGGCGCGGCAGGAGCGGGAGCGGCTGGCCCGGCATGCCCTGATCGCCACCGCCACCACCGGCCGCACCCTGCAGGAAGCCCTGGGCCTGGAAGTGACCTGTGTCCGCTCCGGGCCCCAGGGCGGCGACGCCCAGATCGCAGCCATGGTGGTGGAGGGGAGGATCGACGCGGTGATCTTCCTGGTCGATCCGCTTTACGCCCACCCCCACGAGCCCGACATCCGGACCGTCATGCGGCTGTGTAACGTCCACAACGTCCCGCTGGCCACCAATTTGGCCACCGCCTCCATGGTCTTGAAAGGCCTGGAGGATCCATGAGCCGACGCCGCTGGCTGTTCTGGCTGGCGTTAGACCTGCTGGCGGTGGCAGCCTTGGTGTGGCTGGACCGCTCGTTTTCCGCCTCCTCCCCCCCCAGGCTGTCCCCGCCTTCGCCGACCCCCTCGGCGGAGATCTACGCCCGCCAGGCGGAGGCCGCCTATCGGTCGGGCCAACTGGAGGCGGCGGAGCGGGCCTATCGACTGGCCCTTGCCCTGGAGCCGGAGAACCCGGCCCGTTACCCGCCCCTCATCCGGCTGCTGGCCTTCAGCCACCGTCTGGAGGAGGCGGCCGACTGGCTGGAACGGGGCCGCCGGCTGGCCCCAGAGGATCCGACCCTGCTGGGGTTGACGGCCCTGATCCGGGACTGGCAGGGACGGATCGACGAGGCGATCCAGGCGGGGGAGCGGGCGGTGGCCCTGGCACCGGACCAGGGTCCGCTGTATGCCTACCTGGCCGAAGCCTACGCCGACGCCCATCGCCCCCAGGCCGCCCTGGCCGCCGCCCAAAAGGGGGTGACCCTGGCTCCGGACCACCCGGACCCCTATCGGGCCCTCGGCTATGTCTATGAGACCTTGGGGCGCTACGCAGAGGCCATAGCCCAATATCGGGCGGCCCTGAATCGCGATCCCCACCTTGTGGTGGTCTGGCTGGCGCTGGGCCGCAACGCCCTCGCCCTGGGACAGACGGCGGCGGCGCTGGAGGCCTTCCAGCGGGCAGCGGACCTGCGCCCCCAGGACCCCCGCATCCTCGATGAGCTGGGCTGGCTGTATTACAACCTCGGCCGCACGGAGGACGCCCAGAAGAAGCTGACCCGGGCCTGGGAGCAGGATCCCACCGACTGGCGGATCCTTTATCATCTGGGGGTGACCCTGTATGCCCGACGCCGCTACGAGGACATTGTGCAAGCGGATCGGCTGCCGGAGGGGATCCGCCGGCTGCAAGAGCGGCTGGCGGCCGAGGGGAAGCGCTGCACGCCGGAGACCCTGTCGGCGGAGCCCCGGTGCGCCCGTCTGGTGGAGATGGCCTACCTCCTTGGCCTTTCCCATTATTACCTTGGGGATTGCGCCGCCGCCCGGCCCTGGTTCCAGATGGCCCTGGCCATCTCTCCCCAGGAAGAGAACGCCCGCAAGGGCCTCCGGCTCTGCGAGGGGGCCCGATCCCCTTGACGAAGGCCTGGCCGCGGACAAAGACCATGCGCCCGCGATCCCTCCCGCCGAAACCGATGGCCCTTTCCCGGGTCCAGCACCGCCCGGGGCGCGCGGCGCGCCGGTGGGCGCCGGTAGGGCTGCTGGCGCTGTTGTTCGCCTTCTATCTCATCGGGCTGCCGGACGCCTTTGTGCACAACGACGAGGCCCATGGGGCGGTGGTCCTGATCGCGGACCTGCCGGGCACCTTGCAGGCTGTGGCCCGGGACAGCCACCCGCCCCTTTACTATCTCGGGCTCTGGCTCTGGCTCCGCCTGGTCCCCCACCCCTTCGCCCTGAAGTTCGTCTCGCCGTTCTTCGCGCTCCTGGCCCTGGCCCTCACCCACCGCCTGGTGCGGGGGGCGGCCGGCGCCCGGGCCGCGCTGCTGGCGATGCTCCTCCTCGGCCTCAACCCGCTGTTCTTCGCCATGGCCACCCTGGGGCGGATGTATGCGATGGCCATCGCCGCGAGCGCCCTGGGGGCCTGGCTGGCCCGGCGGGGACCGGATGGGGCATGGGTGGTCAGCGCCTGGGGGCTCACCCTGACCCACTTCTACGGGCTGTGGTTCGTGCCGGCCCAGCGTCTGCTGGCCCCGGGCCGACGGCCTCTGTGGCGGGAAGGGGCCCTGCTCCTGCTGGCCCTGCTGCCGGTAGCCGGGTGGCTGGTTTACGCCCTGCACCCCACCCTGGCGCACACGGTGCGCACCTTAAGCCGGATCCCCGTCCGGCCCACTCTGCCGGAGGTGCTGGCCAACCTGATGGCCGCCCTGGGGCTGGGGATCGGCGTGGACGGGCGCCTCGCCGCTGTCGGGATCGCCGTCAGCGGGCTGGGGCTGCTGGCGGCCGTCCGCCGCCGGACCGGGCGGCTGTGGGGGGCGATGGCCCTGCCGGTCCTGACCGGCCTGGGGCTGGCCCTGCGGTTCCCCTTCTACGCCGCGCGGTATTTCGCCCCGGTCCTTCCCCTCTATGCCTGGGGGCTGGCGACGGGGTGGGACCGGCGCTGGCGGGTTCCCCTGACGGTGCTCACCGTGGGGGCCGGGCTGTATGGGATCGGCCGCCTGCAAGGCGTCTATCGGAACGCGCCCATCTACGTCGAGGCCCAGCGGGAACTCTACAGCATGTTGCGCTGGACCGCCCATCCGTCGGACCGGTTCGCCTTCCACGGCTATTGGAACCAGGCGGAGATGGCGCTGTTCTATCCGGAGACCCGGGACCGCCTGATGGCGATGGAGGCCGTGGACCCCTCGGCCCTGGACGCGGGAGGCCGGATGTGGCTGATCGGGGTTACCTTCTTCCAGGATCTGTATCGGCCCGTGGCGACGGCCCTGGAGCGACAGGGGCCCTTCGACGTCCACGCCTGGTATCCGATGGCGGAGGTCTTCCGGTTCGTCCCGTGGCCCGCCCGGGCGACGTGGCAGCCGGTGCATGCGATCTTCGGGGGAACCATTATGCTCGAAGCGGCTGCCCTCCCCGATGGGGCCACCCCTGCCCGGGGGAGCGTCCGGATTGGCCTGCGCTGGCGGGCCCTGCGCCCGGTCTCCACCGCCTATGTCGTCTTCGCCCATCTGTGGGACGCCGAGGGGCACTACCGGGCTGGGACGGACCGGGAGCCAGTGCCGACGACCGACCGCTGGCGCCCGGGCGAAGTCTACACCCAGACGCTGGCCATCGCGGTGCCCGGTTTCCTCCCCCCGGGCGCCTACACGCTGGCCATCGGCCTTTACGAGCGGCGCCCGGAAGGCTGGCGCCGCCTTTGGACGGCAGCGGGCGCAGACGCCCTGCGGCTGGGGGCCGTGGCGGTGGCCCCCGGGGCGGATCCCGCGCCGGCCCGCGGGGCGATCCGCCCCGGGATCGAATGGTTGGCGGCCGAGATGTGGCGGACGGAGGTCGATGGACAGCCCCGGTGGCACGTGTATCTGGTCTGGAAAGGCGCAGGGGGGACCGGGGGCCATCGGCTGCGGCTGCGGGGGGAGGACGGGCGGGAATGGGACCTGCAACCCCCGGAGGGGTGGGCGGCGACGGAGGAATGGCTGGGAGGGGTGTTCGTCGAGGTCTGGACCCGGACGGGGGATCTGCCGCCGGGGTGGTATCAGGTGGTCTGGCAGGACGCCCAGGGAGAGGTGGCGCTGCGCGCCCGCTGGGTGCCCCCTCCGGGCTGGCGTTGGAACTACGACTGGGTGTTCTTGAACCAGGTGCCGTGGTGAGACATCCGGCTCCGCTATAATGGGACATACGCCTCGGGGGATGCCGTGCATCCCCACGACGTGGGCGGATCCGCGATCGGCGCTGTCTCATCCGGCGAGACCTCTCCGGGTTGGGCGGGCTTGGGAAGGCAAAGATGACACGGAGATCCAACCTTCTCCAGCGGTGGGGGCCTGTCGCGCTAGCGCTGGCCTGGATCACCGGGACGTGGTGGCTGTTTGCATGGCGCTACCTGACGCCGATCGCGGCAGACCGTTGGATGCTGGCCCGGGGGATTTCAACTATGTTTTCTACACGCTGTATCGGGAACGCCCCTATCGGGCGTTCCAAAGGGGTGAGTTCCCTTGGCGCACCCTCTGCCTGTTCGGTGGTTATCCCCTCCAGGCCGATCCGCAATCGGCCCTCTTCGATCCCGGGGTCTGGCTCACCCTTTTTTTCTCATGGGTCCGCGGCACGCCCCATGTCTCCATGGACATCTTCCATGTCGAATCCCTGATCCATCTTTGGATCGCCGCCGTGCTGGCCTATATCTTCCTGCGGCGGGAGGTCGGGAACCGCTGGGGGGCTCTGCTGGGGGCGCTGGTTTTCGCCTTCGGCGGTTACATGACCGGATACCCGATCCTTCAGGTGGCGAAAGGGGAAAGCACCGCCTGGCTGCCGCTTTTCTTGCTGGGGCTTCGAGATCTGGCCGATGGGCGGATCCCGCGGGGCCTGCTTCTGGGCGGCCTGGGAGGGGCCCTGATGATCCTGACCGGGGACCCTCAAATCGCCTTCTATATCCTGCTGGGCGGGACGGCCTACTATGCGTTCCGCTGCGCGCAAAGCCGTCTGCCGTGGCTCCCGGCCGTTCAGCGCCTGGGGCTCCTCGGCCTGTTGCTCGCCGGCACGACGGCGGTTCCGTTGCTTCCCCCGCTGGAATATCAGCAGCATTCCACCCGGGTCCGCCTGGGACGCCCGGGTCTGCTCCTCGTCCGGGATCCCTGGTATCCCGACTGGACGGCCTCGGTGAACGGACAGCCTGCTCCGCTCGATCGGGCGGACGGCGTCCTGATGGCGGTGGCCCTGCCGGCCGGGGAGAGCGAGGTGGTCTTCCGCTTCCGCCCGCCCTCGTTCCTCGTCGGCGCCGGGATCAGCCTCGTCACCATCGCCTTCCTCTGGCCATGGGTGCTGTGGCGGTCCGCTCGAAGGCCCTAGGGCCGGGCGCTGAGATCCTCCTGCTCCTGACGGCGTGGGGGCTCGCCCTGGCCTTCTGGCGCCCGAACCTGGCCCACAACGACGAGGCCTTCGTCCTCTGGCTCGCCGGCTCCCGGTCCCTCCCGGACCTGATCCAAACCGCCCTCCGCTTGGACGGGCAGCCGCCGCTTTACGCCGCGCTGCTGTGGCTCGCCGGGCGCCTGCCCCTGTTCCATCCCCTCCCGATGCGGGCCACGGTCGGCCTGTTCGGGGCCTTCCTGGTTTACCCCCTCGCTTTCCGCCTGGGCTGCGCGATCGGCGGGCGTCGGGCCGGCCTCCTGGCCATGGCCCTGACGGCGTTCAACCCGCTCTTCGCCGGATGGATGATGTTCCTGCGCGCTTACGGACTGGCCCTCGCCCTGGCCGCCCTCTCGCTCTGGATGGCCGCGCAGGCCGGCCGCCGACCCGGATGGCGGACAGGCCTGGGGATGGGGCTGGCGAACATGGCCCTCCTCTTCACGTTCTATTACGGCGCCTTTGGGATGGCCGGTGAGGCCCTCTGGCTGCTCCGGCACCGCCGACGGCGGGGGATCCCGCTGGCCCTGGGGATCGGGCTGCCCGGGCTGGCCGGCCTGGTATGGGCAACGAAGGCCTACCCGGCCGCCGTGGGGATCGTGATCCGCCACCAGGGGAACCCGGGGATCCGGCCGGACCCCCTCCAGATGGCCCTCAACGCCTGGCTTTCGCTGTGGAGCGGATGGGCCGCTGACGCCCGCTGGGCCGTGGCGGTCGGAGGGATGGCCGCTCTCCTGCTCACGGTCGCTCTGCCCAGCGCCCGCCTCCGCCCTTCCGCGGCCGCCCGCCTGATCGCGTGGGCTTTCCTCAGCGCCGGGATCGGCTTCTTGGCGATCGGATGGCGCTACAACCTCTTCGCCGCCCGCTACGCCGCGATGGCCTTCCTCCCTCTCCTTCTGGGCCTGGCGGGGATCGCGAAAGCCGCCCGCCCCCTCTGGCGCGCCCTCTGGATCGGGGGCATCGGGCTGGCCGGCCTCATGGGCACCGCGCGAACCATGGCCGCCTATCGGCTGCTTCCGGAGAACAACCCCTGGTATCTCGAAGTCACCGCCTTTCTCGAGGAACACGCGGCACCAGGGGATGTCCTCATCGTCCAGGCGCCATGGCACGAGCAGGCCCTGCTGGCCCATTTCCCGGACCGGCCCTGGCGTCTGTTCCGGCTCGCCGACGAGGACCGCTGGCGGGAGGCCCTGGTCGATCGGCCTACCGTGTGGTTCCTCGGCGTCCCGGCGTATGCCGGGAACTGGGCGCCCCTGGAGGCCGCCCTGGGCGCCGCCTATCTGCGGGAGCCCGCCCGCGTCTGGCCGCCGCCGGCCGACGCGGCCCTCATCCGCTTCACGCCGCGGCCGGAGACGCCCGGGTGGAGGCCGGTGGACGGGGCTTTCGAAGGGGGGCTTCGCGTCGAGGCTGCTGCCTGGCGTGCCCTCCCAGGGAGCGTCCAGGTCGGGCTGCGGATCCGCGCCGACGGGCCCCTCTCACGCCCATACACGCTGTTCGTCCATCTGCTGGACCTCCAGGGGCGCTGGATCGCGGGCCACGACGCCGAGCCGCCGATCCCCACCCCCGCCCTCTCCCCGGGAGCCCTTCTCACCCTCTGGCGGTCCCTGCCCGTCCCACCTGGGTTGCCCTCTGGACGCTATCGCCTCAGCGCCGGATGGTATCCCACCGGATCCGAGGGCTGGCCCCGCCTGCCCACCCGCCAAGGGACCGACGCCCTCCCTCTGGGGGAAGTAGATCTGGCCCCCTCACCGGGCATGCCGGGGGAGCCTCTGGGATGGGCATGCGGGGGGCTGCACCTGGAGACCTTCTCCGGGATCCGCCTCACGCCCTATCAACAGCGCGGCCCGGATATCTTCCCGGATCCCGGCCGGCCGGACCACGTCCGCTTCCGGATCGCCGTCCGCGCCCTTCAAACGGGGGCCTTCCGGCCCCGCCTCTGGTTGGAGACCGAGGCGGGGGTCGAGCCCCTCCTGCCGATCGCCCCCCCGTTCCCCGACCTTCAGTATCATGCAGGCGACCGCATGCAGTGGGTTTGGGAAGCAGAGGTCCCGCCCCTCGCGCGCACGTGGGCGGTGCAGGTGGAATGTCCAGAGGGGACACGGCGGCGGCCCTTCCTGACCTGGCCCCGCCGGCGGTGGCGGTGGAATTACAGCTGGATCTTCTGGAACCGGATGCCCTAGCAGCGATCTCCCTGCGGAGGTCTGGGGATGGGCCGTGCGACCCGTCGGGCGCTCGTCGGCCTGGGGATGGCCTTCGTTTCGCTGCTGATCATCGGCGCGATGGGACTGGCCGGATGGGAGGCCGGCCGGCGGGAAGGGGCGGCGGAACGGGAGCGCCGGATCCAGGCCACGGTGGCAGGAGCCGTCGCCCAGGCCATGCGGCTGCTGGAGGAAGGCCGCGAGGAACAAGCCCTGGCCTTCCTGGAGGGCGCCCGTCGCCTGCGCCCGGCCGACCCCACCGTGGCGGCGGCCCTGGACGCCGCC
>NZ_PSLG01000124.1:0-2151 GCF_040289485.1 Thermoflexus sp. | reverse complement strand
GGTGGCGGTGGGGGTGGGGAGGGGGACGGCGACGGTGGGCAGTTCCTCCAGGGAGGTGGGCGCGGGGCGGCAGGCGCCCAGCCCCACAGCGACCCCTATCAGCAGCACGCCCAGCCTCCCCCAGCCAACCTTCTGCCAGCAGATGCGCACCATCGTGAACCTCCTTGCGTCAGATCTCAGGAGCGACAGACAAACGTTCCTATTGCCAGGGGATCGGGGTTGGCCTCGGGCTTATTCCCCTTCGTTTCGAGCCCCGAAAGCCGGTCGGGCTTCTCCACGGGCGGCCAGCCGGATCTCCCCCAGGAGGAGGAGGCCGCGGATCCTGCCGTAGCAACGGACCACCACCTTCCCGGTCAGCGGGTTGACATAAGCCGTGGCGCAGGCGGCGCCGGGGGCATTGAGGGCCGCGGCCTCCTGGGCCGCCCGCTGTGCCTGGGGCCAGCGCAGCACGACCCTTCCCGATGCCTGGAATGTGTCCGGATCGACCCACTGGGCGGCCGCGAAGGCCGCCGCATCAGCCGCCATCCGCAGCCGGCGCCAGGCCCGGAACATCCGCCCCCCTTCGTAGATCATCCCGACGAGGAGCCCCATCACCCCGAGCATGAGCAACACCCAAACCAGGATCTGGCCCTGCTCCCTCACGGCTCCCATTGGCTTTTCCATCGCTGGATCTCCCGATACGCCGTCGCGCACTGATCCACGAATCCGGCAGGCACGATCCAGCGGGCGAAGGGGATGTCGGAGACCGACACCCGCAGGCACACTTGGGCCCGCACCCGCTCCCCTCGGCCCCACCGGGCGGCCTGCACCCAAACCCTAGCCCGGCCCGGATCCAAGCCCGCTGCGCGCAGGGCAAGTTGGGCGGCCGCCTGGGCCTGCCAGACCCCACGTCCTGCGCTCAAGGTCTCGGCTGCAAAGCGAGCCGCCCCGTGGGCAGCCGCCTCCGCTTGAAGGCCCGCGTGGAAGATCCGCCCGAAGGCCATGACGGCGGCCGCCATCAACACCAGCAAGGGGAAGGCCAGCAACAGTTCCACCAAGGCCTGGCCGGATCGGTTCCGAAGGCGCTTTCGCATCAGCGGCCCCATCGCCGGGCCTCCGGCGGCTGCAGCCACCAGCGCTCCACCGGAGGGACCGTCAGGCCGGGCTCCAGGGCCATGCGGGCCTGGCGCAAGATCTCCGCCGCCCAGCGATCCCCCGTGGTCAGGGCGTCCAGTGGGATCCCATGCGGCCTTCGCGGGAGCGAATGGGGGACCAGACGCCAGATCCCCCGATCGGTGAGCACCCGGAAAGCCGGCGTGCCCGGTTCCGGCTCCACCCCGAGCACCCGGATGGGCGCCAGATCCTTCCCGGCCCGGGACCACAGGTCCGCCAGATACGCAGACAGGTCCGCGGGGGGCTGCAACGTCCGGGCCTCCTGTTCCCGCCTCATCGCCAGGTCCTGCAACACCCATTCCTCCACCGCCTCCCGGATGCGCCGGGTCTCGGCGGCGTTCCGGGCCCACCCCCATGTGATGGCCAGCCCCAGCAGCGCGAACCCGAGCACCAGCATCGCGCCCAGCATCAGATCCCCTTCCGTCATCCTCCGCCTCCTGAATCCAAGGTGGGGGGAACGTCCCCTCGCCTTCCCCAACGATGGAGACGCCGGGCCAACCGACGCTTCTCCCGGGACCATGGATCATAGGCCCAGGAGAGGGCCCAAAACCCCATGCCCGCTGCCAACCCCAGCAGCCACAGGGGGCGGCGGGGCTGCACCCCGAAAAGCACCCCGTCGGCCACCGTCAGCCGCCCCGCCACGGGCAGCCGGAGCAGTTTGGCCCGCACCCCGGCCGGCAGCGGGAAGGTCCCATCGGGGCCGGTCGTCCACCGCCGGCCCTGGACCTCCACCACGGCCCCTGCCACTCCTGGCTCCCCCGAGTCCATCCGGCCGTTCCCGTTCCGGTCCAGGAAGACCCGCCCCCAGACCACGGCAGGCGCCATCGGGACCGGCGTCGGCGTGGGGGTCGGCGTCACCGTAGGCGCGGGCAGGGTCTTCGCCGACGGCGAAGGCACGGGCGATGGCGTGGGGCTGGGCCTCGCCGTCGGCCGGCGGGTCGGCGGGGGGGTCGGTGTCGGCGTGGGGCTGGGCGTCGGCGTGGGCATGGCGGCGGGGGG
>NZ_PSLG01000037.1:0-21751 GCF_040289485.1 Thermoflexus sp. | reverse complement strand
GGATGACGATGCGCCACGGAACGGCTGGTGATCAGGGCCATGCCACGGTCCCGGCCCGCGGACCGGACGCAAAGGGGGTACGGCGCCACGACGCCGCACCCCCGGGATCCCGTCGATCGCTTGGCCCTGCGGTCAGGCCAGGCCGAGGGCCTGTCGGGCGGCCTCCACCAGGCGGGCGAAGGCGGCGGCGTCCCGCACCGCCAGGTCCGCCAGGACTTTGCGGTTGAGGGCGATGCCGGCCGCCCGCAGGCCGGCGATGAAGCGGCTGTAGGAGAGGCCGTTTTGGCGGGCCGCGGCGTTGATCCGCATGATCCAGAGGCGGCGGAAATCCCGCTTGCGTTCCCGGCGGTGCCGGTAGGCGTAAGCCAGGGACTTGATCATGGCCTCGTGGGCCCGCCGGTAGTGGCGGCTGCGGGACCCCCGCTGGCCTTCCACCATCTTGAGGACCTTCTTGTGGCGACGGCGGTTCGTGACACTGCTTTTCACCCGGGTCATTCCTTCCCCCTTCTAATCCTGCTGGTCGAGATAGGGCGCCAGCCGCTTCACCGTCTTGTAGACGAAGGGCTCGGTCATCGTCAGCATCTCATCGTAGAGGCGCTTGGTGCGCTTGGCGCGCTTGCGCCGCAGGTGGCTGCGCCCGATCTTCGCCCGCACCAGTTTCCCGCCCCCTGTGTAGCGGAGCCGTTTAGCGGTCGCCTTGTGCGTCCGGATCTTGGGCACCTTCGATCACCTCCGGGTTGGGTTCGGCCTTCCGTTCGGCCGGCGCTCCCCCCTTGCGGCGCAGGGGGGCCAGCACCATCACCATGCTCTGGCCTTCCATGCTCGGTGGGGTCTCCACCATCCCCACGTCGGCCACCTGTTCCGCGAAGCGTTGGAGCATGTCGGCCGCCAGTTGCAGGTGGGTCATCTCCCGCCCGCGCATCCGGACCTGGACCTTGACCTTGTTGCCGTCGGTGAGGAAGCGTCGGGCGTCCCGCACCTTGAACCCCACGTGATGGGGGTCGGTGGTCGGCCGCAGGCGGATCTCCTTGACGACGATCTGTTTCAGGGCTTTGCGGGCCTCCCGCTCCTTCTTCGCTTGCTCGTAAAGGAACTTGCCGTAATCCATAATCCGGCAGACCGGCGGGTCGGCCTGGGGGGCCACCTCGACCAGGTCCAGGCCATATTGGCGGGCGGTCGCCAGCGCCTCCACCAGGGAGACCACGCCGATCTGTTTGCCGTCAGGGCCGATCAGGCGCACCTGACGGGCGCGGATGGCCTCGTTGACACGATATTTTCGCGCGGAAATACGGACCCCCTTTCCTGGATCAAAGTGCAAGGAAGATGATAACACGGGGAGAGAGCGCCGTCAACCGGGAACGGGCCCCCGTTGTCGGCCCCCGGGCGTTGGATATACAATGGGGACGACCCTGCCTTCGGCCGGAGGCGGGCGGATGGAACGGCTCTGGACCCCATGGCGGATGGCATACTTGAAAGGCGAAGGCCAGGCGCCCGAGGGCTGCATCTTCTGCCTCAAGGTCAACGGCTCGGATGAGGCCGAGCACATCCTCTTCCGGGGCCGGACCGTCTATGTGGCCTTGAACCGCTATCCGTACAACAACGGCCATCTGATGGTGATCCCCTACGCCCATGTCCCCAGCCTGGAGGACCTGGATCCCCCCACGATGCTGGAACTCATGCAGCTAGTAGCCCTCTCCCTCAAGGCCCTGCGCCGCGCCTACCGGCCGGAGGGCTTCAACGTGGGGGCGAACATCGGCCGGCCGGCCGGCGCCGGGGTCGCCGACCACGTCCACGTCCACATCGTCCCCCGCTGGACCGGCGACACGAACTTCATGCCGGTCATCGGCAGCACCCGCATCCTCCCCGAGTGGCTCGACGACACCTACCGTCGCCTGCGGCCGCTGTTCGAGGAGCTCGGCCGCGCGCCGGGCGACGCCCAGGGCTGATCCTTCGTTGGATGTGGGGATGGCCGGCGGAGGCCGTCGTCCCCCGTCGATCCTTGAAGCCGGAGGTGGGCGGGATGACACGGAACGCGCGGGACCCGGTGATCGTCGGGGCGGCCCGGACGCCCATCGGGAGGCTGTTGGGAGCCCTGGCCCCGCTGACCGCCCCGCAACTGGGCGCCGTCGCCATCCGGGAGGCCCTCCGCCGGGCCGGGGTCGACCCGGCTCAGGTGGACGAGGTGATCATGGGGGAGGTGGTCCAGGCCGGCAGCGGCATGGCGCCGGCCCGTCAGGCGGCCGTTGGGGCCGGGGTCCCGGCCGAAGTGGGGGCCCTCACGGTGAACAAGGTCTGCGGCTCGGGGCTGAAGGCGGTGATGCTGGCCGCCCAGGCCGTCAAGGCGGGCGACGCCGAGGTGGTGGTGGCCGGCGGGATGGAGAGCATGAGCAACGCCCCCCACCTGATCCGCCTCCGGAGCGGCATGCGCTACGGCCACCTGACGGCGGAGGACAGCCTGATCGCCGACGGCCTGCGCTGTCCCTTCCACCAGGTCCTCATGGGGGAACTGGCCGAGTTCATCGCCGATCAGTTCGAGGTCACCCGCGAGGAGATGGATGCCTTCGCCCTGGAGAGCCACCGCAAGGCCATCGCCGCCATCGACGCCGGCAGGTTCCGCGAGGAGATCGCCCCGGTGGAGGTGCCCGACGGGAAGGGTGGGACCCGTGTCGTAGCCATCGATGAGGGGCCCCGGCGGGACACTTCTCTGGAGGCCCTGGCCCGGCTGAAGCCGGCTTTCCGGCCGAACGGGCGGGTGACGGCGGGCAACGCCCCCGGCCTCAACGATGGGGCGGCGGCGGTGGTGGTGATGAGCCGGGCCCGGGCGGAGGCCCTGGGGATCCCGCCCATGGCCCGTATCGTGGGCTACGCCCAGGCGGCGGTGGACCCCCAGTGGTTGTTCTACGCCCCCGTCAAGGCCATCCCTCGCCTCCTGGAGCGGGTCGGCTGGCGCTGGGAGGAGGTGGACCTCATCGAAATCAACGAGGCTTTCGCCGCCCAGGTCCTGGCCGACGCCCGGGCGATGGAGCGCCAAGGGTATCGCTGGGACTGGAGCAAGGTCAACGTCAACGGCGGGGCCATCGCCCTGGGGCATCCGGTGGGCGCCAGCGGGGCGCGCATCCTGGTCACCCTGATCTACGCGCTGCGGGACCGAGGCCTGCGGCGGGGCATCGCCACCCTCTGCCTGGGCGGCGGCGAGGCCGTGGCCATGGCGGTGGAGGTGGAGTGAGCAGCCTTCCCTCATCCCATCCCCAGGAGGTCTTGCCATGCGGATCCAGGACGTCCGCACCGTGGGCGTGGTGGGCTGCGGGCTGATGGGTTCGGGCATCGCCGAGATCTGCGCTCGGGCCGGGTTCCAGGTGATCGTCCGCGAGGTCGACGAGACCCTCTTGCAGAAGGGCCTGGACCGCATCCGGGCCTCCATGGCCAAGGCGGTGGAGCGCGGGAAACTGAGCGCCGCCGAGATGGAGGCGGCCTGGGGGCGCATCCGGGGGACCCTCCGGATGGAGGATTTCGCCGATTGCGACCTGGTCATCGAGGCGGTGGTCGAGGAGATGGGGACCAAGAAGCAGGTGTTCGCCGCGCTGGACCGCATCTGCCCGCCCCACGCTGTCCTGGCCAGCAACACCTCCTCCCTTTCCATCACCGCGCTGGGCAGCGCCACCCGACGCCCGGAGAAGGTCGTCGGCCTGCACTTTTTCAACCCGGCCCCGGTGATGCCGTTGTTGGAGATCGTGGTAGGGCTGCAGACCGCTGAGGAGACGGTGGCCCTGGGCCGGGCCCTGGGGGAGCGGCTGAACAAGAGCGTGGTCCTCTCCAAGGACCGCCCGGGCTTCATCGTGAACCGGCTGCTTATCCCCTACCTCCTGGACGCCATCCGGCTCCTGGAGGAGGGCGTGGCGACGATGGAGGACATCGACACCGCCATGAGGCTGGGCCTGAACCATCCGATGGGCCCCTTCACCCTGATGGATTTCGTAGGGCTGGACACCCTGCTCTTCATCGCCGATGCCATGTTTGAGGAACTCAAGGACCCCCGCTACGCCGCGCCGCCTCTGCTGCGGCGGATGGTGGCCGCCGGGTGGCTGGGCCGCAAGAGCGGGCGGGGGTTCTACACCTATTCGTAGCCGTGTAGCCGTGGGATCCGGAGATCCGGGAGGGCAGCCATGGCCTCGGAACTGGAGACGCTGTTGCAGTTGGGGTTGAACTTCGAGCTATCGGAAGAGCACCGCATGTTCCAGCGGACGGTGCGGGAGTTCGCCCAGAAAGAGATCGCCCCCGTGGCCGCCCGCTACGACGAGACCGGCGAGTTCCCCTGGGAGACGGTCCGCAAGATGGCCGCCATGGGGCTGATGGGCATCGAGGTCCCGGAGGAATACGGCGGCCAGGGGCTGGACGCCGTGGCCTCCGCCCTGGCCATGGTCGAGATCGCCAAGGCCGACGCCGCCCACAGCGCGATCATGTCCGTCAACAACACCCTCTTCTGCTTCCCCATCATGACCTTCGGGAGCGAGGAGCAGAAGCGCAAATACGTGACCCCGGTGGCGACCGGCCGGGCCATGGGCGCCTACGCCCTCACCGAGCCCCACGCGGGCTCTGACGCGGCCAACATCCGCACGCGGGCGGTGCGCAAGGGGGACGTCTACATCATCAACGGCCGCAAGGCGTGGATCACCAACGGCCCGGTGGCCGATTACATTGTCCTCTTCGCCGCCACCGACCCGGAGAAACGACATCACGGCATCACCGCTTTCATCATCGAGACGAACCGGCCGGGCTTCAGCCGCGGCAAGAAGGAGGAGAAGCTCGGCATCCGGGCCAGCGCCACCTGCGAGATCTTCCTCGACAACTACGAGTGCCCGGTCGAGAACCGCCTGGGGGAGGAGGGAGAGGGCTTCCGGATCGCCATGGCCACCCTCGACGCTGGTCGGGTGGGGATCGCCGCCCAGGCCCTGGGCATCGCGGAGGCAGCCTATGAGGCCGCTCTGGCCTGGGCCAAGCAGCGGGAGGCCTTTGGCCGCAAGATCGGGGAGTTCCAGGCCATCCAGTGGAAACTGGCCGACATGCGCGTCAAACTGGAGGCCGCCCGGCTGTTGACCCTCCAGGCGGCGTGGAAACGGGAACGGGCCAAGCGGACGGGGGAACGCTACACCCTGGAGGCGGCGATGGCCAAACTGTTCGCCAGCGAGGCGGCCCAGTGGATCACATGGGAGGCCATCCAGATCCACGGCGGAATGGGCTACAGCCGGGAGTTGCCGGTGGAGCGCTACTTCCGCGACGCCCGCATCACCACCATCTACGAGGGCACCAGCGAGATCCAGCGCTTGGTCATCGCCCGCCACATCCTCGGGTTGAAAAGCAGCCTGTGAGGGGGAGGCCGGCCGATGAAGGCGATCGTTTTCTACCGCCACGGGGGCCCGGAGGTGCTGGAGGCGGCCGATCTCCCCACCCCCCACCCCGGCCCCGGCGAGGTGTTGATCCAGGTCCGCGCCTGCGCCATGAACCACCTGGATCTGTGGGTGCGCCGGGGGATCCCCGCCCTGCGCCTGGAGATGCCGCACATCCCCGGGTCCGACGTGGCCGGGGTGGTGGCCGAGGTGGGCCCTGAGGTCTCCGGCGTCCAGGTGGGGGACCGGGTGGTGGTCAACGCCACGCTGAGTTGCGGGACGTGCGAGTTCTGTTTGCGGGGAGAGGACAACCGCTGCCGCCACGGGGGGATCCTGGGGGAGCACGTGCGGGGTGGCTGCGCCGAATACGTGGTGGTCCCCGCCCGCAACGTGCTCCGCCTGCCGGAGGGCTTTCCCTTCGAGGAGGCGGCCGCCGCCTCCTTGGTCTTCCTCACCGCCTGGCACATGCTGATCATCCGCGGGGCGGTGCGCCCGGGGGAGGATGTGCTCATCGTGGGGGCCGGCGGCGGGGTCAACACCGCTGCCCTGCAGATCGCCAAACTGGCCGGGGCGCGGGTGATCGTGGTGGCCTCCGGCCCGGAGAAGGCGGAACGGGCCCGCGCCCTGGGGGCCGACCACGTCATCGACCGCTCCCAGGAGCCCGATTGGTCCCGGGCGGTCTGGCAGTGGACGGGCCGGCGCGGCGTGGACGTGGTGGTGGACAACGTGGGGCAGGCCACGTGGATGAAGAGCATCCGAGCCCTGCGGCCGGGCGGGCGGCTGCTGGTGGTCGGCGCCACCTCCGGACCGAACCCGGAGGATTTTGACATCCGCTACGTGTTCTCCCGGCAGATCAGCATCTTGGGCTCCACGATGGGGACCCAGGGGGATTTCCGGACGGTGATGGGCCTGGTGTTCGCCGGCCGGCTCCGCCCGGTGATCGACCGTGTCCTCCCCCTGACCGTGGAGGGGGTCCGGGAGGGCCACCGCCTGTTGGAGGCGGGGGCCGTCTTCGGCAAGATCGTCTTCCGGGTTGACGCTGTCGGATGAGGGGCTGGGGCCGCGGGGCCGGGACGTTGTGGCTCCTCTATTTCGCCCTCCGCAACGTCGCGCGGGCCGGCTACTATCTGTGGGCCATCCCCCCCGAGTGGGGGGAGGCCGGCCTCCACGGCCCTTGGGGCTACCTGGCGGGGGCGGCGCTGTTCTGGGCGGCCGCCTTCGCAGGGGGCGCCCTCCTGTGGTGGCGTCGGGGATCCCCGATGGGCGCCCCCCTCCTTGGGCTGATGGCCCTCTATCAGGCCCATGTCTGGGCCCACCGGCTGCTTTTGGAGCGCAGCCCCTTCGTGGCCGAGACCCACGGCTTCGCGCTGGCGGTCTCCCTGGTCACACTGGCGGTGACCGCCGGCCTGATCCGCCTGGAGCGCCCTCCGCTCCGGCTCCGGCGGGGCCCTCAGAGGGCTCGCGGATCCGGGTGACGGCGGCCAGGCGGTCGCCTTCGCCCAGGGCGATCAGGCGGGCCCCGCGGGCTCCCCGGCCGGCCTGAGGGACCTCCCGGGCCGGCAGCCGGATGGCCATCCCGTGGGCGGTCAACAGCACAAGGTCGTCCTTCGCCTGAACCACCCGCGCCCCGACGATCTCCCCGGTTTCCTCCAGGCGATCGGCGAGGGTCCGCACGCCGCCGGTGGCCCGCCCCTTGCGGGGATACTGCGCCAGCGGCGTTCGCTTCCCGAAGCCGCCCGCCGTGGCCACGAAGAGATCGCCCTGGGGATCCACCCGCTCCAGGGCGACCACCCCATCGCCGTCCTCCAGGCGGATGCCCCGCACCCCTGCCGCCGCACGCCCCATTGGCCGGACTTCCTCTTCCAGAAAGCGCAGGGCCTGGCCCCGGGCGGTGATCAGCAGCAGTTCCCCCTGGCCATCGCTCAGGCAGGCCTCCTGGAGAGCATCGTCCTCCTCGAGCAGGATGGCCACCAGGCCGGTCGAGCGAGTGGTCAGGAACTCGTGGAGGGGCACCCGCTTGATCTTGCCCCGGCGGGTGGCGAGCACCAGGTAGCGCGTCGCCCCGTCGGCCCCCGCCTCTTCCAACCAGCCCGGGGGCACCGCCACCGCCGTCGCGATCCGCTCCCCCTCCGCCAGGGGGATCAGGTTCACGATGGGGACGCCCCGGGCGGCCCGATCGGCGTCCGGCACCTCATAGGCCCGGACCCGATAGGCCCGGCCCTGGTCGGTAAAAAAGAAGAGGTAATCCAGGGTTCGGGCAGCGAAGACGCCGGCCACGGCGTCGTCCTCGTCGGTGGCCATGCCGGTGACCCCCCGGCCGCCGCGGGCCTGGGGCCGGTAGGCAGCCACCGGGACCCGCTTGACGTATCCCCGCCGGCTGACCACCACCAGGATGGGCTCGTCGGGGATCAGATCCTCGGCGGAGAACTCGGCGGACGCCTCCGGGACGATGCGGGTGCGTCGGGGATCGGCGAACCGCTCCTTGAGGCTCTGCAGTTCGTCCCGGATGGCCTGGAGGATGCGCCGGGGATCGGCGAGCAGCGCCTCCAGGTCGGCGATACGGGTCCGCAGTCCCTGGTATTCCTCCTCCAGCCGCTGGCGCTCCAAAGCCGCCAGGCGTCGGAGGGGCATATCCAGGATGGCCTGGGCCTGGATCTCGGTGAGGCCGAAGCGCGTCATCAGCCCGGCCTTGGCCGCTTCAGCGTCGGGCGCGTTGCGGATGAGGGCGATGACCTCGTCCAGGAACTGCAAAGCGATGCGCAGGCCCTCCAGGACGTGGGCCCGGCCTTTCGCCCGCTCCAGCTCGTGGCGGGTCCGCCGAGTGACCACCTGAATGCGGTGCTCGATGAACAGCTGCAGCATCCGCTTCAGGGAGAGCACCCGCGGCTGGCCGTCCACCAGAGCCAGCATTTGGACACCGAAGGTGGTCTGGAGGGGCGTGTATTTGAACAGCTGGTTGAGGACGGTCTGCGGGCGGGCGCCTCGCTTGAGTTCGATGACGATGCGCAGCCCGTGCCGGTCCGATTCGTCCCGTAGATCGGCGATATCCTCAAGGCGGCCCTCCCGGACCAGTTCGGCGATGCGCTCGATCAGCGCCGCCTTGTTGACCTGGTAGGGCAGCTCGGTGACCACGATGCGCCATCGCCCCCCCTTGATCTCCTCGATCTGGGTCACGGCGCGGACGGTCAGGCGGCCGTGGCCGGTGGCGTAGGCGGCGCGGATGCCCTCCTGGCCCAGGATCAGGCCGCCGGTGGGGAAATCCGGCCCGGGGAGGAAGGCCATGAGGTCGTCCAGGGTGATCTCCTCTCGTTCCTCCCAGTGGTCGATCATGGAGCACAGGGCGTCGCAGACCTCCCCCAGGTTGTGGGGCGGGATGTTGGTCGCCATCCCCACCGCGATCCCCGAGGCCCCGTTGATCAGCAACTGCGGCGCCCGCGCCGGCAGCACCGTCGGCTCCCGCATGCTCCCATCGAAGTTGGGGACGAAATTGACGGTCTCCTTCTCCAGGTCGGCGAGAAGCTCCATCGCCATGGGGGCCAGCCGGGCCTCGGTGTAGCGCATGGCGGCGGGGGGGTCGCCGTCGATGGAGCCGAAGTTCCCCTGCCCCTCCACCAGCGGATAGCGCATGGTGAAATCCTGGGCCATCCGGGCCAGGGCCTCGTAGACCGCCATATCCCCGTGGGGGTGGAACTTCCCCAACACCTCCCCCACGATGCGGGCCGACTTCTTGTAAGGGGCGTTGGGGTGCAGCCCCATCTCGTGCATCACGTAAAGGATGCGGCGTTGCACCGGCTTCAGCCCGTCCCGCACGTCGGGCAGCGCCCGCGCCACAATCACGCTCATGGCGTAAGAGAGATAGGCCGTCTTCAGTTGCTCCTCGATCTCAACCGGGATCACCCGCTCCGTAGCCATTCAACAACCTCCTATAAGATAGAGATCGCCGTCCGGGAGGGAGAGTCGGATGCCGACGGGCATCCCTTCCAGGGCGGTTAAGGCCGGCGATCGCCCGGAGGCGATCCGGGGGCCGGGCCTTCCCGGAGGCGTCCTGGCCGGCTGGCGGCCGCTCGGTATTCTACCGGAGGGGAAAGAGGTGCGCCAATTGGCTTTCAGACTTGATTTGACGACCCCGAGTGATCCCGTTAGAATAAAAACTCGTTCGATCTGAGGACCTTGGGGAAGCGCGCCGCGGCAGGGAGGCGATTGGACGTGGCTGCAGAACCCATCGCCCAGCGGGAACATGTTGGGCTGCGCCGGGAAGTGACTGTTTGGGGGTCCTTCGCCTGGGGCTATGCGGATGTGGGAGCAGACGTCTACGTGGCCCTGGGGCTGGTGATGGCCGCGGCCCAGGGGGCCACTCCTCTTGCCTTCTTGATCGCTGGGATCGTTTACATCATGGTCGGCCTGGCCTACACGGAGATGGCCGCCGCCTATCCGGTCGCCGGTGGGGGTCACTACTTCACGCTGCGCGGCCTGGGGGATTTCTGGGGCCTGGTGGCTGGGGCGGCCCTGATGCTGGATTACACGGTGGACGTAGCCCTTTTCGCCATGGCCTCAGCCGGCTATATCAACTTCTTCTTCCCGGCCTTCCGGGAGTTCCGCATATCCCTCGGCCCTTTCCACGATGTCAACCTCATCTGGCTCGGGCAGACGCTGATCCTCATCGTGCTGCTGGCCCTTCTCAACATCAAGGGCATCCGGGAATCCGCGTTGTTCAACGAGGTCCTGGGGGCCTTGGATATGATGATGGAGACCAGCATCATTGTCATCGGCTTCGCCTTCGCTTGGCGGCCGGAGCTGTTCATCCACCAGTGGCAGACCCAGTTCCCCACGCTGGAGCGGCTGCTCTATGCCGTCTCCATCGCCGTGATCTCCTATGTGGGGTTGGAGTCGGTATCCCAGGCGGCCCAAGAGACGGTGCGGCCGGCGACGGTGATCCCGCGCACCTCCCTGGCGCTGATCATCGTGGTGCTGATGTTCGCGCTGGCCTTCCCCACGGTGTCGCTGGGGATCCTGCCCTGGCAGGAGATTGCCGCGCGGGAAGGGGACCCGGTGGCCCGCCTGGCCAGCCAGTTGCCCCTGGTGGGCTTCCTGGCAGGCCCGGCGTCCGCGGTGTTGGCGGCCACCATTGTGCTGATCTCAGCCAACACGGGCATCATGGGGGCCAGCCGGCTGGCCTACAGCATGGCCGAACTGGGTTTGATCGGCGAAGGGCTCTCTTGGGTCCACCCTCGTTTTCGCACGCCGGTGCGCAGCATCGTGTTCTTCTCAGGGGTGGCTGCCCTGGAAGCTGTCTTCGCCTTCCTCAGCGGCCACCGGGCGTTGGAAACCATGGCCAACATGTATGCTTTTGGGGCGATGCTGGCGTATTTCCTGAGCATCATCGCCATGGTGGTCTTGCGCTTCAAAGAGCCCCACATCCCCCGGCCCTACAAGGTCCCCCTCAATCTCCGCTGGCGGGGGGTGGAGGTCCCCATCCCGGGGATCCTGGGGATGATCGGCACCGGGCTGATGGTCCTGATCGTGCTGTGGACCCATGAGATCGCCCGGGTGGCCGGGCCGTTGTGGGTGCTCGCTTGGGTGCTTTACTACGCGTGGTATCGGCGGCGGACCGGGCGGCCGGTGTGGGGGAACCTGCCCCGGGATTGGGACGCCCAACAGCTACGGATCCTGGAGGAGACCGGGGAGTGGGATTTGCTGGAGCGCTTCAAGATGGAGGTCGCCCGCCGGAAGCGTGCCCCATCGGTTTGAGCCTGAGCGAATCGATCGGGTGCCCTGGCAGGGAAGACCAGGATCGGTCTTATGAGCCTCTGGGTTTATCTCCGGCTTGTCCTATCTGTGATGATCCTGGGCCTGGGTGTGCTCATCATCGCCCGCAGCCTCTGGTGGGTGGTGGGCCGCGGGCTGGGTTGGGAGGCCTTCCTTCAACCCCTGGTCATCGGGCTGCTGATGATCGGGCTGGGCCTGGCCCGGCTGCGGTGGTGGCTGGGCCAGGGCCGCCTGCGGTGAGGCGGCTTTCATCCAACGCAGAGGAGGCGGAAGAGGATCCCCTATGGGTCATCCGCTGGGCGTTGCGCTGGCCGTCCTGTTCGTCGTCGTCCTGGCCCTTACCCTCATCTGGATGCTGCGGGTCCCCCGGCCGGTGCCAGTGGCGGTCGCCCGCGCTGTCTACTCGGTCGAGGCCGCCCGCTGCATTGTCGTCCCCATCGTGGAAGGCGTCTACTCGGAGCGGGCCGTGGAGTTGGCCTGCCGGCTGGGGGAGCGGCAACAAGCCCGGCTGGTCCTGGTGCACGTGCTGGAGGTCCCCTACACCGTCCCTTTGGACACGGCGCTGCCGGACCTGGAAGAGCGGGGGCGGCGGGCGCTGGAGACCGCCCGCTTCATCGCTATGCAGCACGGCATGAAGCCGGAGCTGCGGCTGGTGCGCCATCGCTCCGCCCCGGAGGGCATCCTTAGCGTCGCCCGCCAGGTGGGGGCCAATCAGATCATCATGGGCATCGGGCTCAAGCGGCGGGGCTCCAGCGACGGCCTGGGCCGGACGGTCCACGAGGTCATGCGGCGGGCCCGTTGCGAGGTGATCGTCGCCAAGGCCCCGCTCACCGAATGAGGGTGGAAGCCCATCGGCCCCTTGGGCGCACCGGAGGTCGCCATGAACCAAACCGTCCAGCGGCGGGTGAAACTGATCTACCCCCCGGCGCTGATCGATGAGCCGCTCCTCTACCGGCTCATCCAGCGCTTCGGCCTGCTGATCAACATCCGCCGGGCCCACGTGGAGGCCGGCGAGGCCTGGCTGATCGTGGACCTGGAGGGGCCGCCCGAGCGCGTGGAGGAAGGGTTGGCCTGGATGCAGGGCCAGGGCGTCCTGGTCGAGCCGGTGGAGGGGCTCCCTTAGCCGGGCGGGCGGAAGGAAGCCTGCGCCACCACGGAGGTTCCCATGCGCATCGTGATCCTGGGCTGTGGACGTCTGGGCGCCTACCTGGCCCGTCGGTTCGCGCAGGAGGGGCATCAGGTCATCGTCATCGATCGGGAGCGGGAGGCTCTGGAGGCCCTGGGGCCGGACTTCCCGGGAGAGACGGTGGTGGGGATGGGGATCGACGCCGAGGTCCTGCGTCGGGCCGGCATCGAGGGGGCGGATGTCTTCATCGCCGTCACCGGCTACGACAACACCAACATCATGGCCGCGGAGGTGGCGCGGGAGATCTTCGGCGTGCCCCGGGTGATCACCCGCCTCAACGACCCCCTGCGGGCCGAGATCTTCCAGGAACTGGGGCTCAAGACCATCTCCCCCACTGTCCTGGCGGCTGAGGCCATCCGCAAGTGCCTGGAGGCATAAGCGATGTATCTGATCATCGTCGGCGGCGGCAAGGTCGGCTTCTACCTCACCAAGTCCTTGCTGGCCGAGGGCCATGAGGTGTTGCTCATTGAGAAGAACCCGCGGCGGGCCGCCTTCCTGATCGACGAACTGGGGGCGGACCACGTGTGGGTGGGCGACGGTTGCGACTCGAGCACCTTCGCCCAGGTGGGGATGAACCGCGCCGATGCGGTCATCGCCGTGACCGGCGACGACGAGGACAACCTGGTGGTCTGCCTGCTGGCCAAGCGGAAGTTCAACGTCCCCCGGACCATCGCCCGCATCAACAACCCGCGCAACGCGGCCATCTTCGCCCGGCTGGGGATCGACGTCACCGTCTCCACCACGGAGATCATCCAGGCCCAGATCGAGCGGGCCCTGCCCCTGCGCTCGTTGGTGCATCTGCTGGCCCTGCGCCGGGGCGGGATCGAACTGGTGGAGGGGAAGGTGGCGCCGGGGGCGCCGGCCGACGGCCGGCCTTTGCGGGAGCTGGGCATCCCCGTCGATGCTCTGGTGGTGATGGTGGTGCGGGGGGATCAAACCTTTATCCCCTCCGGGGAGACCGTCCTGCGGGCCGACGACGAGGTCCTGGCGGTGACCACGCCGGCCAGCGAGGGAGCCCTGCGCCGGCTGTTGCTGGGGGCCTAGGGACTGTCGCTTCGGGACGTTTTGTGCTATACTAAAAAACGCACGGGGGCGAATTGGGCTCGACGGGGGAGGAAGATCGCCGGTGGCAGGCCGGGGCCGCTCGGACCCCGTCAACAACCCGGGCAACCCAAAAGTGCCAACCGCGACTACGCGGCTCTCCCGCTGGCGGCCTAAGCCAGCGTGAGGGGACGGTCCCCGGAAGGGGGACCCGCTCGACCGGACCCATCGCCGACGGGGCCGGATCGGGTGTGACAAAGTCGGCGTGCGGCCGCCCGGCGCCCCGAAGGGCGGCCTAAGACCGGAAGGGGCTGGCCGGCCGGAGACCTTGCCGGTAGGCGGACCGGCCGGCGAGCGAAAAACCGGATACGCCTGTAGGCACCGGCGATCGAATCTTCCGGACGCGGGTTCGATTCCCGCCGCCTCCACCACCCCGGGGTTGGGCGAGCGGTCCGCCGCCCAACCCCGGATGTTTTTGCCCTCCATCCCTTGTCCTCAGAAGCCTCCGAAAAACAACCTGTGTTAAAATTATCCTGCGGGTTTTGGGATCTTTTCCCAGGTGGAGGGAGTGGGATGGCGCGTTCATCCGGTTCCTTCTGGGGGCGGTGGGGGGTGCCTATCGTGTTGGGGGCCTTGGCCCTGGTGATGATCGGCCTGGTGGCGGTCGCCCTGGGGGTGGCTGTGGGCTGGATCCCCTGGCGCTGAGCCCGGGGGTGATCCGATCGATCCTTTCCGGGAGGTCCCGCATGTTCGTCCAGCAGATCCTGCCTTTTCTTTCGACGGCGGTGATGGCCCCCTTCGTCGTGGCGGTGGCGCGGCGGTATCTGGAACGCCGCGGCGCCCATCTGTTGCTGTGGGGGATCGGGCTGGCGATGTTCGGGCTCGGGAGTTTCGCCGAGGCCTACCTCGCCCTGGCCTGGAACCCCTGGATCTTCCGGATCTGGTATCTATTTGGGGCCGCCCTCAACGCTGCGTGGCTGGGGCAGGGGACGGTGTATCTGCTGGTCCGGCGGCGGGCGGTGGCCCATGCCCTCCTGGTCGTGCTGGCCCTCGGGAGCCTCTTCGCCGCCTACCTGATGCTGACCACTCCTCTGGACCCCGCCGCCTACACACCGGGGCGGCCGATCAGCGAGCAATACCGGGAGATCATGCCGCCCCGCGCCCCGGTCCGCATGACCACGCCCTTCTTCAACATCTACGGCCTGCTCACCCTGGTCGGCGGCGCCCTCTACTCGGCCTACCTGCTCTGGCGGCGGCAGACCTTCCCGAACCGCGTGCTGGGGAACGTGCTGATCGCGGCGGGGGCGCTGGCGGTGGCCGCCGCTAGCACCCTGACCCGCCTGGGCCTGGGGCAATTCCTCTACCTGGGCGAACTGGCCGCCGCTACGCTGATGTTCGCCGGCTTCCTTCTGGCCACCCAGCGCCCAGCAGCCGCCCCGGCCCCCCAGCGGCCCTAGGAGCAGAGCCGCGCGGGCAGGGCAAAGGGGGCGGAGGCCAACGCCCCCACCCCCTTTCGATGGGTGCATCTCCTGCAGTCCGGGTTATAATCGTAAGCGTCCGATGGAGGCCTTCCCGGAAACGGTAGAGATCCAATTCGCCTGGCGCTCGGTCCAGGGGCCTCAGGTGACGGCCCGCTTCCAGGCCCAGGTGGAAGGCTATGAACCGGACGCCCGCCAGGTCCATTGCCGGCTCCTGACCCTGCTGGAGGTCCGGACCCCGCCGGGGGTGGCGGACCCGCTGCTCACGGCGGAGCGCCTGCGGGCCCTGGAGGGGAAGCGGGTGCGGGTCCCCGAGGAGGCCCTCTACGGGTTGATCCTCCCGCTGAAGCGGGAGACCCTGACCGGTGGCCTTCGGATCCCGTATTTCCGATGAGGGCCGGATTCCGGATGCCGAGGAGGTTCCCGATGCCAGCCCGGAAGACCCAGAAGGCGACCCGGAAGGCGGCGAAGAAAGCGGCGCCGAAGAAAACCCCGCGGCGGGCGGCCCCGCGCCGGAAGGCTGCTCCCGCCCCGGCGCCGGTCCAGCCCTTCAAGATCACCTATGCCACCCTGGCCGTCCCCAGCGAGGAACTCCACATCCGTTACGAGGTGGCCCTGGGGAAGGTCCGGGAGAGCCTGGGGGGGACGCTGCCGATGGTGATCGGCGGGCAGCCCCGCTACGCCGAGCGCACCTTCGAGGATCGCTCCCCCATCAACACCGACTGGCTGCTGGGGGTCTTCCAGCGGGGCACCCCTTCGGACGTGGACGACGCCGTGGCCGCGGCGAAGACGGCCTTCCCGGCCTGGAGCCGCCTGCCCTGGACGGAGCGGGTGCGCATCCTGCGGCGGGCGGCGGACCTGATCAGCGAGCGGGCCTTTGAGATCGCCGCCTTGATGAGCCTGGAGGTCGGCAAGAACCGGCTGGAGGCCCTGGGGGACGTTGAGGAGACCGCCGACCTCATCCGCTACTACTGCGATCAGATGGAGGCCAACGACGGCTACATCCGGCCGATGAAGCAGGAATCCCCCAAGCATCACAACCGCAGCGTCCTCAAGCCCTATGGGGTCTGGGCGGTGATCTCCCCCTTCAACTTCCCGCTGGCCCTGGCCGGCGGGCCCTCGGGGGCGGCCCTGCTGGCCGGCAACACGGTGGTCTTCAAGCCGGCCTCCGACACCCCTTACGTCGGCTACAAACTCTACGAGATCTTCCGGGACGCTGGGGTGCCCGACAGCGCTTTTAACTACATCACAGGGGGCGGGAGCGAGGTGGGCGACCCCCTGGTCCTCCATCCTGACGTGGCCGGCATCACCTTCACCGGGAGCTATGCGGTCGGGATGGCCATCTACCGGAAGGTGGCGGCCTCCACCCGCTACCCGAAGCCTATCATCCTGGAGATGGGCGGCAAGAACCCGGTGATCATCAGCCGCCACGCCGACCTGGACCGGGCGGCCCTGGGGTGCATGCGCTCGGCCTTCGGGCTGCAGGGCCAGAAGTGTTCGGCGGCCTCCCGCATCTACGTCGAGCGGCCGGTGCGGGATGCCTTCCTGGAGAAGTTCCTGGACCTCACCAGCCAGATCCGTATCGGCGACCCGACCCAGCGGGACGTCTTCCTGGGGCCGGTGATCAACCGGACCGCTTATGAGAAATTCCAGCGGTATATGGAGGTCCTCCGGCGCGACGGCGTGGTGCTGTTCGGCGGCAACGTCCTCACCGAGGGGGAACTGGCCAAAGGCTACTTCGTGGAGCCCACGGTGGTGGACGGCCTCCCGCCGGACCACCCGCTTTTGAAGGAGGAGATGTTCCTGCCCATCACCTGCATCGTGACAGTGGACTCGCTGGAAGAGGCCATGCGCTACGCCAACGACGTGGACTACGGGCTGACGGCCGGCTTCTACAGCAACGATCCGGAGGAGATCCAGTGGTTCTTCGACCACATCGAGGCCGGCGTTACCTACGTGAACCGGGCGGCAGGGGCCACTACCGGCGCCTGGCCGGGATATCAGCCCTTCGGGGGCTGGAAGGCCAGCGGCTCCACCGGCCGGGGCTCCGGCGGCCCTTATTACCTGATCCAGTATCTGCGCGAGCAGAGCCAGACGGTCATCGACTGAACGGCGCCTTTCCCGGGGGGCGTGACGGGGGGAGATCGTCCGCCTCCCGGTTTCCTGCCCGGATCGGGGAAGGCTTCGTCTCGAGGGGGCGATGCTGGAGGGGGTGGTCTTCGAGAGCGAGGGCGAGCGCTTGCTGGGGCGGTTCTATCGGGCCGACGGGGAAGGGCCGCACCCGACCCTGGTGATGGCCCACGGGATCGCCGGGGTGGAGTTGAACCTCGATCTGGCTGACGCCCTGCGGGACGCCGGGTGGAACGTCCTGACCTTCCACTATCGAGGGTGCTGGGGCAGCAGTGGCATCTACCGGGTCCGCACCCTGAAGGCCGATGTGGCGGCAGCGGTGGCCTGGGCCCTCTCCCAGCCGCTGGTGGACCCCCACCGGCTGGTTTTGCTGGGCTACAGCATGGGGGGATGGGCGGCTGTCGGGGCTGCCGTTGAGGACCCGCGGATCTACGCCCTCATCACCCTCTCGGCCGTGAGCGATCTGCGGGCCTGGACGCCGACCGAGGCCATGCTGGCCGACTGGGTCCGCTTTATGCACGGGATGACCCCGGAGGCCCTGCGGGCGGAATTGGCCGCCCTGGCGGAGGGGCCCCAGCCGGTCGACCGGGTGGACCGCCTCTCGCCGCGCCCGCTGCTCATCGTGCACGGCACCGCGGATCCGGTGGTGCCTCACCGCCAGAGCCTCGCCCTCCACCACCGGGCCGGCCTGAACACCGACCTGGCCCTCATCGACGGGGGGGACCACCGCTACAGCGGCCGTCGCCGGGTGCTGATCCAGCGCATTCAGCAGTGGCTGGAGCGCATCTGCCGCTGAGGCGGGGGCGAGGAGACCCATCTCCCACGGGGAGGGAGCGAGCCCTTTGGGCGGAGGTCTATGGACCTGGTGGACCTTCTCATCACGTTGAACTTCGTCATCGTCGCCACGCTGCTCATCGCCGCCTTCTCGCTGCTGGTCTACCTCCTGGCTTATTACTTCCGAAGTCGGAGCGCCCGGGGAGCGGCGTGGCTGCTGACCTCTGTGTTTGCCGTCTACCTGGGCGATCTGATCCTCTTTTTCGTGGAAAGCCCAGCCTCGGCCGAGCGGTGGCTGCGGGGCCAGTGGCTGGGGATCGCTGTGGCCCCCGCGGCCTATGCCCACCTGACCGACGCCCTGTTGGAGCGCACCGGCTCCCTCTCCGCGGCCCGCCGCTGGGCCGTGCGGGCCGCCTACGGCCTGGCCGCCCTTTGGTTCTTGTTGGCCATGTTCACCGATCTGCTGGTCCACGACGGGGCGGCGGACGGGCGGGCATACCATCTGGGGGCTGGCCCCCTCTTTCCCCTCTTCCTTGTCTACTTTGTCGGCGGGGTGGCATGGGGACTGGTCAACGCCTGGCGGGCCCGCCGGCGGATGTTGATCTCCACCCACCGGCGGCGGATGACCTACCTCGCCGTCACCATGATCGCCCCTGCTGTCGGCGTGTTCCCCTATCTACTGCTGGCTGGGCGGACCCTCCCCGCCCACCCGGTGGTCTTCTGGAGCGCGGTCGGGCTGAGCAACGGGGTCATCGGGGCCATGCTCTTCGGCATGGTCTACGCCGTCGGCTACTTGGATGTGCTCGTCCCGGACCGTGTGATCAAGCAGCGCTGGATCGATTATCTCCTCCGCGGCCCGGTTTTGGCCACGGTGGTCGTCCTGATGCTGTTCGGCGTCAGCCGGCTCAGCCACCGCACCGGGCTGCCCTTGGCCCTGCTGCTGCCCCTCGCCGCCGCGGGGACCATCGTGAGTTACGAGGTGCTCAGCGGGTGGATCCGCCCCTTCTTCGAGGGGCTGTTCCTCCGCCGGGACGTGGCGGAACTGCAGCGGATGCGTCGGCTGAGCGACGCTATGATCACCGGCCGGGACCTGCGCCAGTTCTTGGAGGGGATCCTGGCCCTGATGTGTGAGGCCCTCCGCTCCCCCACCGGGTTCGTGGTGCGGCGGACCCCGGAGGGGATCGAGCCGGTGGCGGCCTTCGGGTCCATCGAGGAGGCCTCCTTGGAAGAGACCCTCTCCACCGCGGCGCGGTCGGGCGACGGCCCCCTCGTCGCCGATGGCTTTTGGGTATGGCCGCTGCGCGGCCGGGCCGATGCTGTCCTCCTCGGAGCCATTGCCATCGCCATCCCGCCGGATCCCACGCTCGCCGAGCGGATGCATGGGACCCTGCAGGGGTGGGTGGAGCGGGCGGCCGCCGCCTTAGAGGACCGCCTGCTGCAGGAGCGGGCCTTGGGGGCCCTGGAGGCTGTGGCCGAGGAAGTCCGTCGGCTGCGCCAACAGGAGCCGGCGCCCGCCGGCGCCCTGCTGGTGGAGAACCCCGAGTTCACCACCTGGGTCAAGGAGGCCCTGGCCCATTACTGGGGAGGGCCCAAGCTGCTCCAAAGCCCGTTGTTGCAGCTGCAGGTGGTGCAGCGGGCCATGGCGGCCCACGACGGCAACCCGATCCGGGCCCTCCGAGCCGTGCTGGCCGAGGCCATCGAGCGGTTGCGCCCCGATGGCGAGCGGAAACTGACGGCCCCGGAGTGGCTGTTGTATAACCTGCTGGAGTTGCGCTTCATCCAGGGCCGCAAGGTGCGCGAGATCGCCCAGCGGCTGGCCTTGAGCGAGTCCGACCTCTACCGCAAGCAGCGGGCCGCCATCGAGGCCGTGGCCATCGTCCTGGCTGAGATGGAGCGGCGTGCTGCCCAGCCCTCCGAGGAGGCCCCGGCGCCCCCTCGCCCTGCCGTTCGCCCGGAGGGCTGAGCCCCCTGGTTTCCTGGAGCGTCCCGATGATACGGGTTGGCCTGGATGCGCGACTGGTGGCGTATCGGCGCGAGGGCATCGCCCGTTACATCCTGGAACTGGCCGCCCGCCTTCCCCAGGCCATCGACCACCCGGATGTCCACCTGGTGATCTTCCAGAGCCGGAGGGCCCCCAACGCGGCGGCCCTGGCTGGGAACGTCCATCTCGCCCGCGTCTGGACGCCGCCCCATCACCGCTGGGAACAATGGCTCTGGCCGCTGGAGGTGAGCCTGCGGCGGGTGGCCCTGCTGCACAGCCCGGATTTCATCCCCCCTTTCTCTGGCCCCTTCCGGCGGGTGATCACCGTCCACGATCTCCACTTCCTCAAACATCCGGACTTCATGACAGCGGAGAGCCGCCGCTACTACGCCGGGCAGATCGGACGGGCCGTCCAGGTGGCCGACCACATCATCGCCGTCTCCCGGACGACGCAGGTGGACCTGATGGCCCATTTCGGGGTGCCCTCGGAGCGCATCTCCGTGATCTACGAGGGGGCCAGTTCCATGTGCCGCCCGCTCCCTGAGGGGCAGGTGCGGGAGGTCCTTCGCGCCCTGGGTCTGGAGCCCGGCTACGTGCTGTTCGTCGGCACCTGGGAGCCCCGGAAGAACATTCCTTTGTTGCTGCGGGCCTACGCGCGCCTCCTCGACCGCCGGCCCGCCGCGCCCCCGCTGGTCCTGGCCGGCCGCCGGGGCTGGCTGTATCAGGAGCTCCTGGAATGGCCGCACCGCCTGCGCATCGCCGACCGCTTGCGCTGGATCGAGGGTCCGGACGACCAGACCCTGGCCGCTCTCTACAACGGCGCGGCCTTCCTGGTCCTCCCTTCCCTCTATGAGGGGTTCGGCCTGCCGGCCCTGGAGGCCATGGCCTGCGGCACCCCAGTGGTGGTCAGCGACCGCGGAGCGCTGCCGGAGGTGGTGGGCGAGGCGGGGTGGATCCTGCCGGCCGAGGACGAAGGCCGTTGGACGGAGGCAATGGAGGCCCTGCTGGAGGACCCGGAAGCGCAGGCCGTGATGCGCCGGAAGGCCCTGGAGCGAGCGGCCCAATTCTCCTGGGACCGGGCCGCGGCCGAGACCTGGGCCGTCTACCGGAAGGTCCTGGGCCTCCCGGAGCCGCCCTCCGGAGGGCAGCCGTGAGGGACCCCGCCCCCCTTATCCTCTTCTTGGTCCCCGAGCTGCCGGATCCCCCCAACAAAGGGGGATCCCTGCGGGCCTACGCGGTGCTGCGCCGGCTGCGCCGGCTGGCGCCCGTGGTGGTTTTTTCCCTGATGGAAAGCCCGGGCGAGCCCCCCGCCGCGTGGCAGGCGCTGGCCCAGCAGGTGCACCGGTTCCCCTGGCGCCCCCGGCCGCTGTCGATGCGGCTGTGGCAACTGCTGGCCTCTCCCTATCCGGACCTGGCCTTTCGCTATCGGACCCCGGCCCTGACCCGCGCCCTGGAGCGCTGGGTCCGTGAGGGGAGGGTGGCGGCCATCCACATCGCCGGGCTGGAGATGGCCTGGGCCGTCGAGGGGCTCCTGGGCCGGCCGCCGGGGGAGCGGCCGGCCCTGGTGCTGGACGCCTTCAACGCCGAATATCGCCTCCAGGCCCGGCTGTTCCGAGCTGGGCTCCGCCATCCCCTTCGCTGGCCGGGGGCCCTCTACTCCGGGATCCAGGCGCTGAAACTCCGCTGGTATGAGGCCGCCGTGGTGCGGCGGGCCGATCACGTGATCGCCGTCTCGGGGCCCGACGCCCGGGATCTGATGGCTCTGGGGAGGGCCCATCCGCCGGTGGTAGCCTCCAACGGCGTGGACACCGCCTTCTACCGGCCGGATGCGACGTCCCCCCTCCCCCTGGGGGAGCCCGCCTTCGTGTTCACCGGGTCGATGGACTATCGCCCAAACATCGACGCGGTCTGCTGGCTGGCCGAGGCGGTCTGGCCCCGGGTGCGGGCGGCGCTCCCGGAGGGCCGCCTTTGGATCGTGGGCCGCCGGCCGGCACCGGCGGTGCGGGCCCTC
>NZ_PSLG01000123.1:0-2192 GCF_040289485.1 Thermoflexus sp. | reverse complement strand
TCTCCACCGCCTTCATCAGGCCCAGGTTGCCCTCCTGGATGAGGTCCAGGAAGGGGACGCCGCGGCCCATATATTTTTTGGCGATGCTAACCACCAGGCGCGTGTTGGCCTTGATCAGGTGCTCCCGGGCCCGGCGTCCCTCCTCCACCAGTTTCTCCAGGCGGGCCCGCTGCCGGGGGGTCAGCCGCCGGGCCTCCTGCAGCCGCCGGGCCGCCTGCTGGCCCCGGAACACCTGGCGGGCCAAGCGGACCTCCTCCTCGCTGGTGAGCAGGGGGACGCGGGCCATCTCCTTGAGGTAGAGGCCCACCGTGTCGTCGACGTCGATGCCCGCCAGGTCGTCGTCCTCCCCCAGGACCACGTCGCTGCTCTCGAAATGTTCCTCCGCCTCCTCTTCTTCCTCTTCCTCCTCGATCTCGCGGAGGAACCGCTCCTCCTCTTCGATGTTGATGCGGGTGTCGTCGTAGAGCTCGATCCCGGCCTCCTGGAGCCAGAGGCAGATCTCATCCAGTTCTTCAGGGGACTCCTCGGCCTCCGGATACACCTCCAGGATGTCGGTTACGGTGAGATAGCCTTGCCGCTCCGCCAGCGACAGCAGTTCCCCGATCACCTCATCGAAGCTCGCCATCGTCGCTCCTCTCCATGCCTCGGAGATGTCCACCCGCGCTCCCTGCCGGCGCCGCCCCAGGGGGATCGGCCCTCACTCCGAGGGAAGCCGGAAGGCCCTCAGGGCCGCCCACCGCGGATCCAGCTCCCGGACGCACCCGCAATCGCCCTCGTTGAGGTTGTGCCCGCATTCCGGACACAGCCCGCGGCAATCCGGCTTGCACAGCACCCGCAGCGGCGTGTGGAGCATGATGTGCTCCCGCAGCGGGGCCGTCAGGAACAGATAGCCGTCGTCGGTCACCGCATAGATGTTCTCCCCGGGGATGTCCACCGGGGAGAGATGGAACGCCTCCTCGAAGGTGAAGGTCAGGGGCAGGGCCACGGGCTCCAGGCAGCGGGCACACTCCACGGGGATCTGCGTGGAGACCGTCCCCGAGGCCAAAAGGCGGCGGTCCGAGCGGACCAGTTCGATCTCCCCCCGCAGATAATCGACCGCCACGCCGTAACCCAGATCCCCCGGTCCCTCCTCCAGGGATAGAACCATCCGACTTCCGATCGGGGCGCTCACCAGCGCCCCCACCCGATACCGCAGCATCTTCATGGGGCCCTCCGGGAGGGCGACCGCAGGGGCCGCGCCTCCAGGGTTGGGGCAGGCCGGCAAAAACCTGCTGGCGTGATTATAGCACACGGCCGGCCCCTCCGTCAAGCACAAGTTTGGAAATCCGTCAACCCCTGGAGGAAAAGAAGGACTTTGACGGCACGATGCAAACTAATATGTTAATAATCTGGGATTATCGTCGGAAGTTATTATCAATAACGGGCGTAGTGCAAGGGATAGATAGGAAAGGTTCTGCGGAAAATACCATCAGGATGGGGGGGTGGGGGGTAGCGCGGCGCTGGGGGGGCCGAACCGCAGGCGGTCGTAGGCGGCCAGGACATCCACGATGGAGCGGCGCTGGCGGGCGGCCTCTTCCTCCTGGAGGCGGCGCCGGTAGGCCTCCATGCGCCGGGTGATCTCCTGCTGGACCTGGCGGGGGGCGCCCACATAGACCAGATGGAAGTCGCCGCCGGGGACCCGCACCAGGACGTGGCCGTAGTTGAGCAGGCGGGCCCAGAGGGAGGGGATGGTGTATTCGACGCTCTGGATGCGGGCCAGGCTGGCCGTCTGGGTCTCCTCCCGCATCAGGGCGGGCAAGCGCTGGGAGAGCATGAGATGGGTGGGCGTGAGGATATATTCGTCGTTCCGCCAGTTCTCGTAGCGCCACCACCACCACAGCCCCAGCAGCGCCCCCGTGACGACCAGCAGGCCCCAGCGGACCTCCGGCGGAAGGCGGTCCAAGAGCATGACGTGGTGCCGGAGGAGGAACAGCAGGAGCCACCACGCCCCAGCCCCGACCACCGGCCCCCACCCGATAGAGCGGAACAGGGCCACCCAGTGCTTGCGGTAGATGATCCGATCCCCCACCGTCTCCCGCAGCGGGGGAAAGAGATAGCGCCCGATGGCGCGGAGGACCATCCCGAGGCGTCCCAGGGCGCCCGGCGGCGGCGGGGGAGGCGGCGGCTCCGGCGCCGGGGGCGGGGGGACGAGG
>NZ_PSLG01000036.1:753-22199 GCF_040289485.1 Thermoflexus sp. | reverse complement strand
CCCATGGCCGGCGGAGGCCGAGTCCGAGGAAGCCGCCGCGCCCCCAGGGCTCACCCCCACGCTGCAGGCATGGGCCGCCGCCCGTCGCCGCCCCCGCCCGGCCTGGGCCCGCGGGATCGGCCTCGCCCTGGGCGGCCTGGGGCTCCTGGCCATGGGGCTCCTGGCTGCTTTCCTCGTACCTTCGGCGGAGGTCACCCTGAGTCCCCAAGGCGTGCCGCTGGCCATCACCCAGACCGTGGTCGCCGATCCCCGCCTCGCGGCCCGCGACCTCACCCGTTGGGCCATCCCCGCCTATCCCGTGGAGGTGCGGGTGGAGGGACAGGCGGAGGCCTTGGCCACCGGTCGCCAGGAGAAGCCAGCGGGCTACGCGGAAGGACGCGTGATCCTGGTGAACCAACTCAACCGCCCCGTGGAAGTCCCGGCCGGGACCATCGTGCGGGCCGCCAGCGGCAACCTCGCCGTGCGCTTCGTCATCAGCCCCTCGGTGACGGTCCCGGCCGGCTTCGGGGCCACCGCCGAGGCCCGGGTGCGGGCGCTGGAGCCCGGCCCAGCCGGCAACGTGGGGCCGAACCAGATCAACCGGGTAGAAGGCCCCCTCGCCTTCGCGCTGCGGGTGAGCAACCCGGAGCCTTTGACGGGGGGGCGCCTGGAGACCGTGCCGGTGGTGACGGCGGCCGACCGGGATCGGGTGCGGGAGGCCCTCCTGGACCGGCTCCGCCAGCAGGGCTATGCCCAGATGCTGGCCGGGCTCGACCCCCAGGACTGCGTGTTGCCGTCTACGCTGACGGTCTCAGTGATCCGGGAAAGCTACGACCGGCTGGTGGGGGAGCCCGCCGAGCGCCTGCGGGCGGAGATCCTGGCCCGTGTGGTCGGCTACAAGGTGCTGCGCAGCGACCTGGGGGCGCTGGCCCTCGTCGCCCTCAGCCGGAGCGCCCCGCCGGGCCACGAACTCTCCGCCGAAGGTTTCTCGTTCACCGACTGCGAGCGCCTCCAGGCCCGCGTCTTCCGGGAGGAGACGGGGGCCCTCCCCATTGAACTCCCGCTGGAGGCCCACGGCCAGGCGATCCCCCGCCTGCCGACGGATGAGATCCGCCGCGCCCTGCGGGGGCGGACCCCCGGGGCGGCCCTCCAGCGGCTGCAGGCCCTCCCCCTGGCCCGGCCCCCGGAGATCCGCCAGCAGCCGACCTGGTGGCCGTGGCTGCCCTTCCTGGAATCCCGGATCCGGGTGCGGATCCAGCCGTGACCGACCTGGCGGTGGTGATGGTGACCTGGAACGTCCGGGAATGGGCCCTCCGGGCGCTGGAGTCGCTGTTCCGCGCGCTGCGCCGCTCCAGCCTGGAGGCCACCGTCTGGGTGGTGGACAACGCGTCGGCCGATGGGACGGCGGAGGCCATCGCGGCGGCGTTCCCGGCGGTCCGCCGGCTGGTGAACGCGGAGAACCGAGGGTTCGCCGCGGCCAACAACCAGGCCTTGCGGGCGATGGGCTTCCCGGAGGGTCTGGGGACGCCGCGGTATGTCTGGCTATTGAACCCGGACACGGAGGTCACCGACGAGGCGCCGGGGCGCCTGGTGCGCTTTATGGAGGAGACCCCCCGGGCCGGTGTCTGCGGCCCTCGGCTCCTCTACCCCGATGGGCGCTTCCAACACAGCGCCTTCGCCTTCCCGGGCCTGGCCCAACTCTTCCTGGATCTCTTCCCGCTGCATCCCCGGCTGCTGGAGACCCGCCTCAACGGCCGCTACCCGCGATCGTGGTATGCGCGGGGACGTCCTTTCCCCGTCGGCCATCCTTTGGGGGCGGCCATGCTGGTGCGCGGGGAGGCCATCCGGATGGTGGGTCTGTTGGATGAGGGTTACTGGATCTACGCGGAGGAAGTGGACTGGTGCTGGCGGATGGCCCGGGCCGGCTGGGAGCGCTATTGCGTCCCCGATGCCGTGGTGATCCACGTGGGGGGGGCGAGCGCCGCCCAGGCGCGGCCGGAGATGGTGCGGGCCCTGTGGGCCAGCCGGCTGCGGCTCTACCGCCGGCATTACCCAGCGTGGAAGTTCCGGCTGGCCTGCGGCCTGTTGGCCGTCGGCGCCGGCTGGCAGGCCCGCGTCCTCGGCCGACGGAGCGACCCTGAGGGCCGCGCCCTCCAGGCGGCCTACCGGGCCGTGGGGGCAATGGCGGTGGAGGCGTTGCGGGGCCGATGACCCTGGCGGTGGTCATCCTCACCTACAACGAGGCGGCCTTCATCGAGGCCTGCATCGACAGCGTGGCCTGGGCCGACCGGGTGGTCGTCTTCGATTCCTTCAGCGACGACGGCACGGTGGAGCGGGCCCGGGCGAAGGGGGTAGAGGTGATCCAGCACCCCTTCGTGGACTACGCCGCCCAGCGGAACGCAGCCCTGGAGCGGGTGGCGGCTGACTGGATCTTCTTCGTGGACGCCGACGAACGGGCCACCCCCGAACTGGGCGCCGAGGTGCGGGAGGCGATCCGGGATCCCCGCTACGTGGGGTGGTGGGTGCCGCGGCGGAACTATCTCTTCGGACGCCTCACCTGCGGGGGCGGCTGGTGGCCCGACTACCAGCTGCGGGTCCTGCGCCGGGGCTACGCCCGCTACGAGCGGCCGGTGCACGAGATCGTGGTGCTGGCGGGGGAGGCCGGGTATTTGAAAAACCCCCTGCTCCACCACAACTACGACTCTCCCCAGGAGTTCCGGGACAAGCAGCGCCGTTACGCCCGCTGGGAGGCCGAGGCCCTGCGGGCCGCTGGGGTCCGCCCCAAGATCTACACCCCGTGGACCATGCTGGTGCGCGAGTTCTGGCGGCGCTTCGTCCGCCTGCGGGGCTACGTGGACGGCCTGCACGGCCTGCGGCTGGCCTGGTGGATGGCTCTGGCCACCTGGGAGACCTACCGGCTGGTCCGCCGGCTTCCTCCAACACGATAAAGCGGGGCGGGCCCTCGTCCCTGGCGCCCGCCCCGCCCCGATCTCCCCCAGCCGCCGGCCCCGGGCTACGGTGTCACGTCGAAGCCTGCCAGGAAGTCCAGGGAGTCTGGAATGTCGGCGCGGTAGGCAAAGGCGGCGCCCTTGCAGTTGGGGTTGAGGACGAAGGAGTTGACACCCACGATCACCTCATCGCCCTCCGGCGTGCGGTGGAGCACCGGGCCGCCGGAGTCACCGAAGCAGGTGCCGCCCGGCCCCACCCCCTTGCCCGGGCTGTTGGAGTAGTGCAGGTTGTAGCCGTCGGTCAGGGCGCTGCGCAGGTTGACCAGGCTTACCGTGCCCACATAGCGGGTGCGCTCCCCCTGAAGCACCGGCTTGACCAGTTGCAGACCATAGCCCACCACCGTGAACGTCACGTCCTGGAGCCCCCGCCGCGTCGCCAGACGGTCCAGGTAGCCCCGGGAAGCGACCTTTCCATATTGACCGCGGGTGACCTCTGACGGAAGGGGCGGATCAAAGGTCACCACGCCGATGTCGTGGGTGTTGGGGATCGTCAGGTAACCGGTCCAGCCCGGATGGGCGTGGGGCGTGCCCCAGTGGCCGCCGGCGCAGGGATAGCCGGTAAATGCCCCTGCACAGGACGTCCCCCGCGTCCACGTGGGATCTAACGGGATCGGCCCGGGGTCGAACCAGACCTGGGCGAAAGCGGGGGCCAGATCCAGGTCCGGGTCGTAGCCGGTGCAGTGCCCGGCCGTCAGCAACACCGTGGGGGAGACCAAGGCGCCGGTGCAGCGCCAAAGGGGGACTTTGTGCTCATCGTAGAAGACCACGAGCCCGACATAAGGATGCCTATCGCCGTCTGGCTGGCCGTATTGCACGGCCGCCGCCGGGGCCGCCCGGAGCAGCCCCGCCATCCCCACCAGCGCCAACAGGATCAACACCCATCGGAGCCGCATCGCAACCTCCGGGATGGAAAAATTTCCCCAGGCCGGGGGGGCGGAGGGCGAAGCGCGCCCGGCCCTGGTCTTCCCCTCCGCCCCTGCCGGGGGCTTACGGCGCGATGGCCTTGAACCGCTCCCAGGGGATCCGCACCCAGGTCTCGGTGGTCGCGTGGAGGGGATCCCTCGACGGGCCTATCCATGGCCTCCCGATCCCATCTCTGTTCACGGGCGGACCGATCCAGCCTCGGGGCGAAGGCGGGTCCATCCCCGGCGGAGGGCAACGCCCAGGGTCGCCCCCAGGGCCGGCAGCAGCAACGCCGTGGGCAGCCCAAGGGGATCCGGGAGCCCCGGCAGATCCACCCAGAAGGCGCTCAGGGTGAGCAGGTCCAGGTAATACTTGAACCCCCACCCCAGGTTGGGGAGCCCCCAGGGGAACGAAACCCCATAGGCCCAATAGAAGAGCACCACCTGGGCTGCGAAAAGGACAGCGATCCCGCCGTAGGCTCGCAGGATGGTGGTGAAAGCCTCCCCCCAACGTCGTCCCTTCCACAAGCCCAGCAGAAAGGCTACCGCGGCCAAGCCCAGAAGGGTATCCAGCACCCGGGCCATGAAGAAGGCCTCGATCCGGGATTCGGTGTTGAAGACCGACAGCGACCAGCGATAGCCCCGCCCGAAATACAGCCCCCACACCAGCCCCACGAAGATCAGCGCGCCGACCAGGGCAGGCCGCCCCGCCGGGGGGCGGAACAGGGCCACGGCGAGCAGGGCGAGCGCCCCGAGCCCGACCAGCGCCACCGGCGTGCGACCCAGCCGGTCTCGCCACAGCCGCTCCCCCCAGGCCCGGGCCAGCGCCTGCTCGGCCTGTCGGTCGAAGGCAGCGGCCCCGGCCGCCGTGACCGTCTCGGGCAAGGGCACCAGGGAGCTCCCCAGCGTCGTGGCGATCGCCCGGATCCAGGCGACCCGTTGCCGTGCGGAGGCTTGCGCGATGGCATCCAGGGCCCCAGGAGGCCCCTCGAGGGCCTCCAGCAGCGGGCGGCCGACGGCGTGGACCGGGATGGGAAAGCCCAGCAACGCCGCCACCGTCGGAGCGATATCCGCCTGGGTCCCCTCCCCACGAACGCCCGCCCGGATCCCTCGGCCAACCAGCACCAGCGGCACCTCGGTCACAATGGGCTCCCAACCGCCGTGTCCCCCGGTATCGATATGGCCATGGTCCGTCGTCACCACTAGGGTGACCCGCTGAAGATCCAGCGCGGCGGCCAGCCGGGCCAGGCGGGCGTCGGTCCGGCGCACGTTCTCCCGATAGGCCGCCGAGACCCCGCCGAAAGCGTGGCCGTATTCGTCGGGGCCGGCGAAATACACCAGCACCAGCCGGGCCTCCGGATCGCGCAGCAGCGCCTGGGCGCGCTCTAGGACGGCATCGTCCAGACGTTCGACCCCCTCGATCCCTTCGTAAGAAACTTCCGGGGCCTCGAAGCGGTCGAACCAGGGACCGAAGAGCTTACGCCAGCCCGACGTCCCGACCCCGACCGGCCGCAGGCCAGCTCTCTGAGCCTCCTGGAAGATCGAGTCCACCGGGACGGAGCCCTCGAACCAGTTGGTGGTAACCCCGCTCAGGCTCTGCCAGGCCCCACTGCCGATGACGGTCCACCCGGGATACGAGAGGGAGGGCTCCCCGACGCGGACGGTGAAGGCGGCGCCCTTCTGGGCCAGAGCGTTGAGGGTGGGCATCTCGGCGGCCGCCGTGTCCCGGCGCAGGCCATCGATCACCACCAGGACCACCCGCTCGGTAAGCGGGGGTGTCCGCGGTGGGGTCGGGAGGGCTGCGGTGAGGTAGGGGCTTCGGTAGTTCACCACGCTGTCCCACGAGAACGAGGCCAGCCGCACGGCGCCCCATCCCAGGGCGCTCAAGCCGACGATCCAGGCGATCCACCCACGCGCCCGTCGCCCCATCGGGTCCCCCAGCGCCCCAACCCCAGACAACGGGTCGCCGCCCGACGCCGATCAGGCGGGGGCGAACAGATACTGGGCGAAGCGCTCCAGCATGGGGACGCCCCGCACCTCGTTCTCCAGCAGAGGCGTCATCCCCCGCACCAGGCCGTCGAAGAGGGCCTCGATCTCCTTCAGATAACGGGCCTGCATCTCGATGCGGTTGCGCACGAAGTCGGGGGTGCTCTCCCCCAGGAACGATCGGTCGATCAGGCCGTTGACGATGACGCCGCCGACGGGGATGCCGAAATCGTGGAACCAGTGGATGAAGCGGCGGATGACAGCGATGGGAAGGGCCTCCGGCAGGGTGACGAAGAAGAAAGCGGTCAACTCGGGGTCTGTGATCAGCCGGCGGGCCCGCTCCATCCGATCGCGGAAACTGATCAGGTAGTCCATCAGGGGGTCCGGCTCCTCCTTCTTGGTGAAGGAGAGCAACCTGCGCAGAGCCTGGGCCTCCTGGCGGGATTTGATCATCTTGTTCACCCAGAGGGCATAGACCTTGGACATCCCCAGCAGGCGGCGGGCGTTGGCCGTGGGGGCGGTGTCGAAGACGTAGACCTCATATTCGTCGCGGAACATGAGGTCGATCATGTTTTCGAACATGGCCGACTCTTCGAAGGCCGGGTTCATGGTGGCCGACTCTACGAACTCGTCGGCCCGGGTGGAGATCTCTGCGAACTTGAGGAACCACTGGATCTTCTCCCGGATCTCCCGTTTGGACCGCTCGATGGTGTCCTTGGTGTCGATCTCATAGGCCCACAAGTTGGGGACCCCGGCCACCGGCGTCGGCTTGCCGAAGACGTTCTGGTCCAGGAGGCCCGAGAGGCTGTGGACGGGGTTGGTGGACGCCAGCAGCGTGCGCCGCCCCTGGCGGGCGAACCAGAGGGCCGTCGCCCCGGCCATCACCGTCTTGCCCACCCCGCCCTTGCCGCCGAAGAAGACATATTTCAGGCGGGGGTGCTCTCGGAGGAAGTCGATCATCGTTTTCTCCACGCGGATCATCCCCTTCCCTCCCCGCAAGGCTCCAAGGCTTCCCGCAAGCTCACGCCCTCCCGTCCCCGAACAGCAGATCGGCCACCCGGGCGATCATCTCCAGCCCGGTCACGTCCCGCTCCAGCTCGGGGACGTAGGCCAGGACCTGATCGCCGAAGCGGGCGCGGATGTCCTCCAGGTGCCGGCGCTGCATCTCGATGCGGTTGCGCAGGTATTCGGGGATGTTCTGCCCCAGCAACTCCGCCGGCAGCACCCGGTTGACCACATAGCCGGAGATGGGCACGTCGAACCGGCGGAACAGTTCGGCGGCCTTCAGCGTGTCCAGGATGACCATCTCCTCGGGGATGAGGACGAAGAAGAAGGCTGTCTTGCGACTGTCGGTGAGGATGCTGGAGGACATGTTGATCCGCTGGCGGATGTATTGCAGCTCCGCCAGGATGCGGTCCTCCTCGGTCTCCTTCTGGCGACGGATGCGGGCGACCATCTCCTCGTATTCCCGCATCTCCTCCCGCAGCCGGGTGATCTTGGTGATCCACTCGTCGTAGACCTTGGCCATGCTCAGGTAATATAGGGCGTGCCCCAGGGGGACCAGGTCGTAGATGTAGTAATCGTAGCGGCCCTCGACGACGATATCCACCACGGCATCGAAGATGGCGCTCTCCTCCATCGCCGGCTCCGCCGAGGCCGCCTGGATGTAATCCTCGATCTCCTGGGGCACCTCCTCCAAGCCATACATGTCCAGGATCTTACGTCGGATCTCCTCCTGATACTCCTTGATCCGGCGGTCGGCGTCGATCTCCTGGGCCCAGAGGTTGGGCATGATCTCCACCGGGCCCTTGCCGAAGATGTCCCTCTGGAAAATGTCGGAGAGGCTCGCCTGAGGGTCGACGGAGAAGACCAGGACCCGACAGCCCTGCCGGGCCAGCCAGTAAGCCGTGGCCGCCGAGAAGGTGGTCTTGCCCAACCCCCCCTTGCCGCCGAACATGATGTAACGGCGCTCGGGGTTCTCCTGCAACAACCGCGCCAACTTGGTCGCCATCCCGGGTCACCTCGCTGGGGATATGCTTCCCTTCGGGTTAGAACATGGCATCCGACACATCCCGCTCCCGGAGCATGCGGCGCTTCCAGGTGCTGATCTGGGGCACCACATAAGGCAGGATGCGCAGGCTGTAATAGGGCGGCAGGATGGGGACGCCGATGAGGTCGCCCATGGTGATGAGGATGAACAGATGCTCCATGCTGGCCCGGGTGCGCAGGGCGTAGCGGGCCATGTCGTGGGCCGCCATGCCGTAGGTCAGTTCCTGCACGAAATTCACCACCCGGCGCAACAACCCTTCCCGCGTCTTCTGCTCCGCCATCTCCACGCTCCTCCTGAAAGGATTCGGATCGCCCTCACAGCCCGTGCAGGTGATACTCATGCTCGTCGACGAATTCCCGCTCCCGCAGCACCCGGCGCTTCCAGGTCTCCAGGATGGGGACCACGTAGGGCAACAGGCGCAGGCTGTAGTAAGGGGGCATGATGGGCAGGCCGATGAGATCCCCGAAGAGGGCCGCGATGAAGAGGTTCTCTGTGGCGGCGCGCATCTCCAGGAGATGCTGCACCACATCGTAAGCGGCGAAGCCGTAAAAGAACTCCCGGACCGCCTGGCGCCACGTCCGCCATCGCTCGGACAGCCGCGCCCACGCCCCCACCATGCTCGCCCCCGCCGGGAAGGATCTGCCCCACCCAACATTCATTATATCGTGGAACGGGCCCCAGGCCGCGTTCACGCTGAAGGGGGGAGCATTGCAACTGCCTGCAATTATACCGGGGTTGGAGGGCGGGCTCAAGCCGGGCACCGGTAAACGGCCTCGAGGCGCTCGGCCAGGGCCTCCCAGCGGTGGTGGGCCTCCACATAGGCCCGCCCGGCCTCCCCCATGGCCCGCCGCGCCGCCGGTTGCCCCAACAGGGCGAGCACGGCCTCCGCGAAGGCCTCCGGGACCTCCGCCACCGCCAGGTCCCGCCCCGGGACCGCCTGGAGCCCTCCCAGCACCGGCGGCGTGACCACCGCCGGGGTGGCCATGGCCATGGCCTCCAACACCTTGTTCTGGATCCCCACCGCATACCGGAGGGGGCACACCGCCAGTGTCGCCCGCGCCAGATACGGCCGGAGATCGGGGACCGCGCCGACGATCTGGATCCGCGGATCCCGTGCGGCCCGGCGCAGGAGGGCTGGGGGGTTCCGCCCGACGATCTGCAGCCGCACCTCCGGTCGCCGGGCCCAGATCCGCGGCATGATCTGCTGGATCAGATCCAGGGCCGCAGCGACGTTGGCGTGGTAACTCATCTTGCCGGTGAAGACCAGGGTGGCGGGATCCCGAGGGATTGGCTGCGGGCGGAAGAACTCCAGGTCGACGCCGTTGGGGAGGACGACAACCTGGGCGGAGCCCTCCGGCGCCAGCCGTCGCAGGGCCGCCGCGTCCTCGGCCGAGGTGACGAGCACGCGGGGGAACCGCGACAGCCACGAGGCCTCCAGCCGGCGGGTCCGCGGGAGCTCCAGGGCGGCCAACCAGCGGGTGAGCCGCCCGGGCGCCAGGGCCCGGGCCTGGGCGAACAGCCGGGTGATGCTGTCCACAGCGTCGAAGACCAGACGCTCCGGAGGGACCTCCTGGGCGAAGCCGACGCCCCGCAGGTGCTCCACGTGGACCACCTCCCAGCGCTCATGCAACGCCTGCCACAGGGCCTCTCGCAAGCCCGGGTGGTCGGCGTAACCGGCTTGGAGGGGCTCTCCCCGCGCCCAGGCCCGCAGGGCGTTCCAGAGGGTGCGCGGCCGCGAGAGCGGGAACAACCGGATCTCCACGCCCAGGTCCCGCAGGGGCCCCGGATCCGCCCACCGGTCCTCCGGGGGCTGAACCGCCAGCACCCGCACCCGATGCCCGCGCTGGGCCAGGGCCTGCAGCAGGCCATAGGGCCGGACCCGGATCGGCGAGGGCGGATACGGAAGCACCATCAGGATCTCCATCGCCCGAAGGCTCCCCAGCCCGCCATCGGCCCCAGAGTAAAAGCATCCGGTTAGAATTCCGACAACCCCGCGTTAGAAAGCGGATGGATCCACCGGCCGCGCGCCTTCCCCCACGGCTTACCGCCTTCTAACAGCCGGCTTACCCCTTCCCAACGTCCCCCTGATACAGTGGACCTGAAAGGCCTGGGGATCCGCGCATTCGCGACAGGATCCCCCGTGGTCCAGACCGCCGTGTGAGCAGAAGAGCAGGGAAGGAGCAGTGATCGCCGATCTAAGGACCAGCGGAATGGATGACATCACGGCGTCTGCTTTCCTCACAGGGCGGCCTCGGCCGGAGCGGCCGATCCCGATGGCACGGCCGCTCTTCGATGAGGCCACCTACGCGGCGGTGCGGGAGGTGCTGGCCTCCGGCCGGCTGGCCCAGGGGCCCTGGGTGCTGGCGTTCGAGGAGCGCTTCGCGATCTGGAGCGATGCGCCCTTCGCCTTCGCCGTGTCCAGCGGGACGGCGGCGCTGCTGCTGGCGCTGATGGCCCTGGGGATCGGGCCGGGGGACGAGGTGATCACCACTCCCTTTACCTTCGCCGCCACCGCCAACGTGGCCCTCTTTCTGGGGGCCCGTCCGGTGTTCGCCGACATCGACCCCGTCACCCTGAACCTGGATCCGGAGGACGCGGCCCGGCGGATCACCCCCCGGACGCGGGCCATCATCGTGGTCCACCTCTACGGCCACCCGTGCGACATGGAGGCCTTCCAGACCCTTTGCGAGCGCCACGGCCTGGCGCTGATCGAGGACGCCGCCCACGCGCCCGGGGCTGAATACCGCGGGCGTCGCGTCGGCTCCTTCGGGATCGGCTGCTTCTCCTTCTATGCCACCAAGAACCTGACTACCGGCGAGGGCGGGATGGTCACCACCCACGATCCCCAACTGGCCCGGCGCCTGCGGATGCTCCGAGATCACGGCCAGTCGGCCAAATACGTCCACGAGCAGTTGGGGTTGAACTTCCGCATGACCGAACTGCAAGCCGCCATGGGGATCGAGCAGATGCGGCACATCGAGGCCTGGAACGCCCGGCGCCGGGAGATCGCCGATTTTTATAGCCGGAACCTGCAGGGGGTCCGCCTCCCAGCGACCGTGCCCGGGTGCACGCCCGTCTACCACCTTTACACGATCCGGGTTCCGCCCGCCATCCGTGGGGCGTTGCGGGAGCGCCTGTGGGCCGCCGGCATCGAAACCGGCGTCCACTACCCCACGCCGGTTTACCGCCAGCCCCTCTATCAGCGGCTGGGCTACACCGAAGCCCTCCCCCACGCCGAGGCCGCCGCCCGCGAGGTCCTCTCATTGCCCATCCATCCGGCCCTTCGCGAGGGGGAGGTCCGTTACATCGTTGAGGCCGTGAATGCCCTGGTGGACAAACTGTCGGGAGGTTGAGATGAAAACGCTGCGCGTCGGCGTGGTCGGTGTGGGCTCGATGGGCGAGCGGCACTGCCGGGTCTACCAGTCCCTCCGGGGCGTCCACCTGGCCGGCGTCTATGACGCCTGCTGGGAACGGGCCCATGAGGTGGCCGCCCGCTATGAGACCGTCGCCTTCCCCACCTTGGAGGCCCTGGCCGCCGAGGTGGACGCCGCCAGTATCGCCACTCCCACCCAGACCCATGCGGAGGTGGCCATCGCGTTGATCGAGCGCGGTGTGGCCGTCCTGATCGAGAAGCCGATGGCGGCCTCGGCCCTGGAGGCCATGGCCATCTGCGAGGCCGCCCGGCGCCACGGCGTCTTGGTCCAGGTAGGCCATATCGAGCGCTTCAATCCGGTCTACACCGAACTGAAGGTCCTCCTGGAGACAGTGCATCCCATCGGTATGGTCTTCCGCCGGCTGAGCCCCTACGCCGTCAGCAACCAGGACGCCGACGTGATCCTGGACCTCATGGTCCACGACCTGGATTTGGCCATGGATCTGGTCGGGGGGCCACCGTCCCGTCTCTACCCCATCGGCCGACAGATCTTCTCCGACGCCATGGATTACGCGGTGCTGGCCATGGAGTTCCCCGGCGGCGAGATCGCCACCCTCTTCGCCTCCCGGGTGACCGAGCAGAAGGTCCGTTTCATCGAGATCACCGCTGCCGAGGCCTACATCGAGGCCGACCTCCTGAACAAGGGGATCACGGTCTACCGCTACACCATCCCCGTCTACACCAACGACAACCAGCCGGTGAAATACCGACAGGAGGGATGGATGGAGCGGATCGGCATCCCCATGGCTGAGCCCCTGGCCTTGGAGCTCCAGCACTTCGTGGATTGCGTCCGCACCGGCCGGCGGCCGCTGGTTTCCGAGCAGGACGGCCTGCGGACCATGCAACTGGCCGAACGGATCCGCCTGTTGCTCTATCACGGCCTCTCCCCGATGTCCCGGCTGAGCCGCCCGCCAGTCCCTGCGGAAGCACGGCCATGAAGATCGTCTCCATCGTCGGCGCCCGACCGGAGTTCATCCAGGCCGCGCCGGTCAGCCTTGCCCTGCGGCGCGAGCACCACGAGGTGCTGGTCCACACCGGCCAGCACTACGACGACGCCATGTCGCGGGTGTTCTTCGAGGACCTGGACCTGCCCGCGCCGGATTACAACCTGGGGGTGGGCTCGGGCCCTCACGGCCGGCAGACCGGGGAGATGTTGGCCCGCCTGGAAGCGGTGCTGGCTCAGGAACGGCCCGACCTGGTGATCGTGCGCGGGGACACCAACTCCACCCTCGCAGGGGCCCTGGCGGCCGCCAAACTGCACCTCCCCCTTGTCCACATCGAGGCCGGGGAGCGCAGTTTCAACAAGTTCATGCCCGAAGAGATCAACCGCCTGGTGGCCGACCGGCTGGCGGACCTCCACTTCTGCATCACGCGGCGGGCAGTCCAGCACCTGGCCCGTGAGGGGATCACCAAGGGGGTGTTCTTCGTCGGCGACGTGATGCTGGACGCGGTGCGACTGTATGGGCCTCAGGCCCGTTGCCGGGCCCCGGCCCTGCTGGCCCGGCTGGGGGTGGAGCCGGGCCGGTATCTGCTGGCCACGGTGCACCGGGCCGGCAACACCGACCACCCCGGCCGCCTGGCCGGGATCATGGCCGGCCTCAACGCCATCCCTGAGCCCATCGTCTTCCCGATCCACCCGCGTACCCGCCAGGCGCTGGCCCGCTACGGGCTGACGGCCGGCCCGCACATCCGCCTGATTGACCCGCTGGGCTATCTGGACATGCTGGCCCTGGAATCCCACGCCCGTATGGTCCTCACCGACTCCGGCGGGGTCCAGCGGGAGGCTTACTTTTTGGGCCTCCCATGCCTGACCTTGCGGGAGGAGACGGAACTGATGGAGACGGTGGAGGTGGGCTGGAACCTCTTAGTGGGGACCGACCCGAGGCGGATCGTGGAGGGCTGGCGTCGCTTCCGCCCCGCGGGGCCGCGGCCGCCCCTCTTCGGCGACGGCCACGCCGCGGAGCGCATCGCCGCCATCCTGAAGGCCTCCCCACCGCGGTTCGGCCAGCACTACCGACGGCCGGAGCGGATTCTCCTGCCTGCCCACGCCCTGGAACACCTGCAGACACGGTGAGGCCGAGCGCCGTCGGACCGGTTCGCCAACCGATGGGAAGGAGCCCGCCATGAACGGCGCAACGCTGCTGGTCGAGAGCCTGCAACAGGAGAAAGTCCCTGTGATCTTCGGCCTGCCCGGCGACGAGGTCGCTTTCTTCGAGGCCCTGCGAGGCAGTTCCATCCGCTTCATCACGGTCCGCCACGAGCAGGCCGCGGCCTTCATGGCCGACGCCTACGGACGGCTGGCCGGCCGCCCTGGCGTCTGTTTCTCCACCCTCGGCCCTGGGGCGACCAACCTGGCCACCGGGCTGGCCAACGCTCTCCTGGATCGCTCCCCGGTGGTCGCCCTCTCCGACCAGGTGAGCACCGATCAAATGCGCCTGGGGGTCCACCAATATGTCGACCTGGCCGCCTTCTTCCAGCCCATCACCAAGTGGAGCGCAGTGATCCGGGACCCCGAACTGATTTCCCCGACCCTGCATTACGCCTTCCAGGTCGCCCGCGCGGAGCGGCCGGGGCCGGTCCACCTCAGCCTCCCGGCGAACGTCCTGGAGCGGGAGTGCTTCCTCTTCAATCTGAAGGCAGCTCTCCCGGAGCGGGCGCTGCCCCTCCGGCCCGGCCCGGATCCCCGCGCCCTGCAGCAGATCGCCGCATGGCTCCAGGAGGCCCTCGCCCCGGTCCTGCTGGTGGGGAACCTTCCCCTGCGGGCCGGCGCGGCCGCCTCCCTCAGGCGCTTCGTGGAGGCCTACCAGATCCCCACCTTGACCACCTACATGGGGAAGGGCGCCCTCCCGGAGGACCATCCCCTGTGCCTGGGGGTGATCAGCCGGCACGCCCGGGGCGAACTGATGAAACTGTTCGCCGTCTGCGATCTCATCATGACCATCGGCTACGACGAGGTCGAGGGCGTGAAGCCCGCCCTCTGGACCGTCGGGAACCACAAGCGCCTGGTAAGCATCGACAGCGTCTTCGAGGCGGAGGCAGGCGGCATCCTGAAATCCGACCTGCACCTCGCCGGCGATCTCCACGCCATCCTGGAAGGGCTGACGGCCTTGGCGCCGGCCGGCCGCCGGCCCTGGCTGGAGGTCCCGGCGGTGCGGGAGGCGATGCGCAAACCCCTTCAAGAGCCGCCCGCGGAATCCGCCCCCCTGTCGCCCGGGTCCGTCACCCGGGTCCTCGGGCAGGTCCTTCCAGAGGACGCGGTGATCGCCGTAGATGTGGGGCTCAACAAATACGCGATGGGGCTGGGCTATCGCCTCCGGGGCCGCCAACGCATCCTGTTCTCCAACGGCCTCTCGGCCATGGGGTTCGCCTTGCCCGCCGCCCTGGGGGCGCGCTGCGCCTGCCCGGACGCGCCCATTGTGGCCGTCAGCGGCGACGGAGGCTTCCTGATGAACGTGCAGGAACTGGAGACCAGCCTCCGCCATCGGCTGCCGGTGGTGGCAGTGGTGCTGCGGGACAACGCCCTGGGGCTGATCCGCCGGATGCAGGTCGCCCGCTTCGGGGCCGCGGTGGGCACCGACCTGGGGAACCCCGATCTGCCCGCCCTGGCCGCGGCCTTCGGGGCCCGGGGGATCACGGTCGAGAGCGCAGACGAACTGGCGGACGTCCTGTCGGAGGCGCTGCCCTCCGGCCAGACGTGGGTGGTTGATGTCCCGGTCTCCTACGAAGGCTGGCTACAGTAAGCCCATGAGACCCTCGAAGAGGAGATCCACGATGAAACGCATCCTGCTGCTGGGCGCCGGGGGTCCGCCGGGCATCAATGTGATCCGCTCCTGGCGGGAGGCCCCGGAGCCGTTCTATATCGTCGGCACTGACATGAACCCGTTCCACCTGGAATGGGTGCCGGCGGACCGCGTCTACCTAGTGCCATCAGTGGACCACCCGGAATACTTGGACGTGGTGCTAGAGATCGTGGAGCGCGAGCACATCGACCTGATCCACGCCCAGCCGGACGTCGAGGTGCGGGTCCTTTCGGAGAACCGCGAGCGCTTTCCCGCCCGCGTCTTTCTCCCCCGCAAGGAGACAGTGCGCCTCCTCCAGGACAAGCAGGCCTCGGCGGAGCGATGGCGTCAGGCCGGGATCCACACCTTCCCCACGGTGCCGGTGGAGACGCCGGAAGACCTGGAGCGGGCGGCAGCGATCATCGGGCTGCCCCTGTGGCTGCGGGCCCGGGAAGGGGCCGGAGCGCGGGGAGCGACCCTGGTCGAACGCTTGGAGACCGGCATCCATTGGATCGCCTACTGGCGCTCCCGTGGGGTCCGGTGGGCGTTCATCGCCCAGCCATACCTCTCCGGCCGGGAGTTCGCCTGGCAGTCCCTCTGGAAGGACGGGAGGCTGATCGTCTCCCAGGGCCGCCAGCGCATCGAATACATCTACCCCCACCTGGCGCCCTCAGGCCGCACCGGGACCAGCGCCGTGACCGTCACGGTGCATGACGAGCGGGTGAACGAGGTGGCCACCCGCTGCGTCCTGGCCGTCGACCCACAGGCGACGGGGGTGTTCAGCGTGGACCTGATGGAGGACGAGCGGGGGAACCTTTTCCCGACGGAGATCAACGCAGGGCGGTTCTTCACCACAACGTATTTCTACACCCGCGCCGGCTGCAACATGCCCTATTACATGATCCGCTTGGCCTTCGACGAGCCGCTGCCGGACCTCCCGCCTTACAACGCCCTGCCCGCGGGGCTTTACTGGATCCGTCACATCGACTGCCCTGCCGTCCTGATCCCCCATGGGTCGCTGCGGGTGCAGCGGGAGCCGGGCCTGGGCCGCTTCGACGGGCAGGAGCGCCTGCGGGAGATCGCGGCCCTGTGGGAGGCGCCGGCCCGATGATCCCAACGGTAGGAGCGCGATGGTGAACGCCATCCCTCGCTACAGCCTGATCATCCCCTGCTATAACGAGGCGGAGAACGTCCCCCGCCTGCGGGCGGAACTGGAGCCGGTGGTGGAATGGCTGATGGCCGACGGCGGGGTGGAGGTGATCTTCGTCGACGACGGCAGCACCGATGGGACGGGCCGCCTCCTCCGCGAGGCCTTCGTCGGATGGCCCTTCGTGCGCCTGCTGGCCCACCCCCGCAACCGGGGCCTGGGGGCCGCCCTGCGGACCGGGTTCCAGGCCGCGCGGGGGGAGATCGTGATCACCACCGACAGCGACGGGACGTATCCCTTCGAGGAGATCTTCCGGCTCCTGGGCCACCTGGGGCCGGAGGTCGACCTGGTCACCGCCTCGCCCTATCACCCGGGCGGGCGCATCGAAGGGGTTCCGCCGTGGCGGCAGGTGTTCAGTTTCGGGGCCTCTTTCTTGTATCGGTTGATCCTGCGAACCCCCGTCCGGACCCACACCGCCCTCTTCCGGGCCTACCGCCGCCGGGTCCTGGAGGCCATCACCGTGGAGGCCGACGGGTATGTGGCGGTGGCCGAGATCATGGCCAAGGCGTTGCGCGCCGGCTTGCGGGTGGCGGAATACCCAACCACCCTCCGCGTCCGCCGCTTCGGGCGCTCCAAGATGAAGATCCTTCGCACGGTCCTGGCCCACCTCCGTCTGATGGCCCGGCTGATCCTCCCCGGCGCCATGGGGCGTGTCCCCGCCAGGATCCCCTCCCGACACCCGGAGATGCTCCGATGAGCAGCGCGCGGGCTCACCGCTCTCTCGCGGGTCGAAGGCCGATGACCATCGCAGTGATCGGCGGCGGGTTGATGGGGGTGAGCCTGTCGTATTTCCTGAGCCAGGCCGGCCACCGTGTGGTCCTCTACGAGGCGAGCGATCAGATCGGCGGCCTGGCCGGGACGATCCGCTTGGGCGATGTGGAGGTGGATCGCTTCTATCACATCATCCTCTCCAGCGACACCCACATGCAGGCCCTGGCCTACGAACTGGGCCTCGCGGGTCGCCTGCGCTTCCGAGCCACCGGCTCGGCCTTCTTCCATCAAGGCCGCTTGTATCCGATGACCACGGTGCGGGATTTCCTGACCTTCCCACCCCTGCGGCCCCTGGATCGGCTGCGGCTGGGGTTGACCATCTTAGCGGCCTACCTGCATCGGGACTGGCGCCACCTGGAGGAGATAGACGTGGAGCGCTGGTTGGTCCGCTGGGGCGGCCGGCGGGCCTTCCAGCACCTGTGGCGGCCGATGCTGCGGGCCAAGTTCGATGGCTGCTTCGAGGAACTGCCGGCCACCTACATCTGGGCCCGGCTGATCCGGACCCGCTCGACCCGACGAGGGGCCACCCAACAGGAGCAGGCAGGCTACCTGGTCGGCGGGCACATGACGCTGATCCGTGCCATGGCCCAGGCCATCACGAGGGCCGGCGGCGAGATCCGCCTCCGGACCCCGGTGCAGGAGGTGATCCTGGAGGAGGGACGCGTGGTGGGGGTGCGGGTGGACGGGGCGGCAGAGCCCTGCGCAGCCGCCGTCCTCACCCTGCACCCACCCCTGGTCCCCCGCCTGCTCCCCGGGGTGGAGGGCCCCTGGGTCGAGGACCTGCGGTCGTGGCGCTACCTAGGGATTGTCTGTGTCTTGCTGGCCCTGGACCGTCCGCTCACGGATTACTGGACCATCTACATCGCCGACGAGTCCGTCCCGTTCACCGGGGTGATCGAGACCACCCGCTACATCGATCCCGCCGATGTGGGCGGTTATCACCTGGTTTACCTGCCGAAGTATGTGACGGGAGATTCCCCGTGGCTGACGGCCTCGGACGGGGAGATCCTGGAGGCATGGCTGGGGCATCTGCAACGGATGTTCCCCAGCTTCCAGCCGGAGGGGATCCGCCACGCCCGCGTGCACCGGGAGCGCTACGTGGAGCCGTTGTTCCCCCGCGGGGCATGGCGTCGGATCCCCCCGCTGGCCCCGCCGATCCCCGGCCTGTTCCTGGTCAACCTGACCCAGATCTATCCTGCCCTGACCAATGGGGAATCCCTGACCCGTCACGCCCGTCAAGCCGCTGTCGCCATCGGGAAGCGCCTGGAGGCCTAACGCTGGCTGGAGGAGGTTGTCGAAGATGAGAAACCACGCCCTGCCGTCGCCCATCCCCTGGACAGGACCCCGGGAGGTGGTCCGACCCGACGAGTGGTTCTGGCTGCGATCCAGCCTGGTCCTTCTGGACGGCATGGCCCTGGCCATCGCCTTCATACTCTCGTATGGGATCCGTTTTGAGACCCGCCTGCCGATCTTCTATCAGCCGGAGAGCCCGCCCCTGCGCTATTATGTCCTGTTGATGGCCGGGCTGATCCCCATCTGGCTCCTCCTCTTCGCTGCCCATCGGCTTTACGCGCCGGATCACCTGTTCCACGGGACCTCAGAATACATGCAGGTGATCCAGGCGGCGAGCATGGGGATGGTGGCGACCATCGTCTTCAGTTTCATGGAGCCCGCCCTGGTGGTCGCCCGGGGCTGGCTGCTCCTCTCGTGGCTCCTCGCCATCGCCACGGTCAGCGCGGGCCGTTTCCTCTCCCGCCGGCTGGTTTACGCCCTGCGCGCCCGGGGACGCCTGCTGGTCCCCGCCCTCCTCATCGGGGCCGACGAGGAGGCCCGCATGGTCGCGGCGCAACTCCGGTCCTCCCCCATCTCCGGGATGCGCCTCATCGGCGTCCTGGACCCCCATCACCCCCCGGGGAGCGAGGTGATGCCCGGGCTGCCGGTCCTGGGCACCCTGGAGGATCTCCCCCGCTACATCGAGCAACTGGGGGTGCGGGAGGTGATCGTCTCGGCCAGCGCGCTGCCTCGCGAGGCCCTGGTGGAACTGTTCCGCACCTTCGCCTTTCACCCCCAGGTGACCCTCCGGCTCTCCTCCGGCCTTTACGAACTGCTGGCCACCGGCACCGAGGTCCTCGAGGTGATGGGTGTCCCCCTCCTCTACTGGCGGCGGCTCCGCCTCTCTCCGCTGGAGCGGGCCCTCAAGCGGACGATGGATCTGGTCCTGGCCGCGGCAGCCCTGATCGCGCTGGCGCCGGTGCTGCTCGCCATCGCCGTCGCCGTCAAACTGGACTCGCCGGGCCCTGTGTTTTACCGACGACGGGTGGTCGGGCTGGGGGGACGGCTGTTCGACGCCTTCAAGTTCCGGACGATGGTGGTCAACGCCGAGGCGCTGCTCCAACAGGATCCCCGCCTGCGGGAGGCCTTCGAGCAGAACTTCAAGTTGCGGGAGGACCCGCGGGTGACGCGGGTGGGGCGCTTCCTGCGGCGCTGGAGCCTGGACGAACTGCCGCAGCTGTTCAACGTGCTGCGGGGGGAGATGAGCCTAGTGGGGCCTCGCATGCTGACCCCCGAGGAGATCTCTCGCTACGGCCGCTGGGCCCTCAACCTGCTCGCTGTCCAACCGGGCATCACCGGGCTCTGGCAGGTCTCCGGCCGGGCGGACCTCCCCTACAGCGAGCGGGTGCGCCTGGACCTCTTCTACATCCGCAACTACAGCCTGTGGCTGGACCTGGCCATCCTCCTCCAGACGATCCCGGCCGTCCTCCGCCAGCGCGGGGCCTATTAAGCGCAAGCCGGAACGCGCCCGTCCCACCGTCCCCCAGGAGGATCGCCGATGCCTGGCGGCTCTGATCCTGGGGCTGGAGGAGGCCGAGGGCCGCCGCCCCATCCAGGACAGGTCTTCGGCAAAAGCCCCTTCGAACAGGTCCTGAGGCGGGTCGCGGATCCGGGTTTCCAGCCCGGGCTCTGCCGAGCGGGATCCCCCGAAGCCGAGCCCATCGCCCAGCGCCCCGGGGTCGGGCTTTACGACGCCAAGCGGCGGAAGGCGCGTTCGACAAAACCCACCGCCCCGCTTTAGAATGACGAAGGGGCTCCGAGGCGGCGCCGCTCGCTTCGGCGGCCCACCATCCGCGGAAAGGAGGGACAGCCCGCGATGGCGATCCGTTGCCGGAAGTGCGGCCGCGAGGCGGCGATCATGATGCGCCAGCACCGCCTGGCCCTCTGCGAGGAGCACTACCTGGACTGGTTCGTGGAACAAACGGAGCGGACCATCCGGATGTTCCGGATGTTCGACCGCTCGGAGCGGGTGCTGGTGGCGGTCTCCGGGGGCAAGGACTCCCTGAGCCTGTGGGATGTGTTGCTCCGCCTGGGCTACGCCGCCGACGGCCTCTACATCGGCCTGGGCATCGACGGCGGCATCCGCTATTCGGATCAGTCCTACGAGAAGTGCCAGCGCTTCGTGCGGGAGCGCTGGCCCCAGGCCCGCCTCATCGTCGTCGACGTCAAGGAGGTCTACGGGGAGACCATCCCGGAGGTCGCCGCCCGCACGCTGCGGGGTCGGGATAAGCCCTGTGCGGTGTGCGGCCTGATCAAACGCTACATCATGAACCGGGTGGCCTACGACGGCGGCTACGCCGCCCTGGCCACCGGCCACAACCTGGACGACGAGGTGGCCGTCCTCTTCGGCAACGTGATGAACTGGCAGGTCGGCTACCTCGCCCGCCAGGGGCCTGTCCTCCCCGCCTCCCGGCCGGGGTTCGCCCGCAAGGTCAAGCCCTTCTGCCGGTTCTACGAACGGGAGACGGCGGCGTATGCCCTGCTGCGGGGCATCGATTACATCTACGACGAGTGCCCCTTCGCTGAGGGATCGACCAGCATCGCCTACAAAGAATGGCTGGCGCGGCTGGAGGAGGAGCGACCAGGCACCAAGCTGCGCTTCTACCTGGGCTTCCTCAAGGCCCGGGAGGAGGGCCAGATCGCTTTCCGGACGGACGAGGCAGAGCTGCACGCCTGCGAGAAGTGCGGCCAGCCCACCTCGGCCCCGGGCATCTGTGCCTTCTGCCGGCTCTGGGAGAAGCGGCGGCCCGCCCGCCCGATGCCCGCCCCGGTCCTTGCCACGGAGGGATAAGGGATGCGCATCGTCTCTCTGCTCCCGGGGGCCACCGAACTGGTCTGCGCCCTGGGGTTGGAGGACCACCTGGTCGGGGTCTCCCACGAATGCGATTTCCCGCCGGAGGTGGTGGCCCGGCTTCCCCGCCTGACCCACAGCACCCTCCCGGAGGGCCTGACCGACCCGGCCGCCATCGGCCAGCGCCTGGGGGCCTCCGGCGAGCTTA
>NZ_PSLG01000036.1:0-743 GCF_040289485.1 Thermoflexus sp. | reverse complement strand
GGGGGGGGGAGCCGCTCTATCGGCTGGACGAGGAGCGCTTGGCCGAACTGGAGCCGGACCTGGTGCTTACCCAAGCCCTGTGCGAAGTCTGCGCCCTCCCCATGGGCCAGGCCGCCCAGGCGGCCCACCGGCTCCGCCGCCCTCCCCGCGTGATCGCCGTCAACACTTACCGCCTGGCCGATCTCTTCGAGAGCCTCCGCGCCATCGCCGCGGCCGCCGGCGTGCCCGAGCAGGCTGAGGCCCTCATCCGGGACTGGCGCGCCCGTCTGGCCCGGGTGGAGGCTGCCGTCGCCGGGGCCCCTCGCCCCCGGGTGCTGCTGTTGGAATGGCTGGATCCGCCGTTCTGTTGCGGGCACTGGGTCCCCGAGATGGTCGATCTGGCGGGCGGCCGGGAGGTCCTGGGAAGCCCGGGTGCCCCCTCGCGGCGCGTGCGCTGGGAGGAGATCCTGGAGGCCGAGCCCGAGGTCCTCGGCCTCATCCCGTGTGGCTACCGCCTGTCGGAGGTGCTGGCCGCCCTGCCGGCCCTGGCCGCCTGTCCCTTCTGGCCGTGGATCCCTGCCGTTCAGGCCGGCCAGGTCTACGCCCTCGAGGCCTCCGCCTACTTCAGCCGCCCCGGCCCGCGCACCCTGGACGGCATCGAGATTTTGGCCGCCCTGCTGCACCCGGACCGCTTCGCCCGGGAGGGCCTGGAGCAGGTCGCGCGGCGGGTGGAGGCCGCGGCCTGGCGCTGGCGCCGGCGGCGG
>NZ_PSLG01000035.1:0-22374 GCF_040289485.1 Thermoflexus sp. | reverse complement strand
GCTGGCCGACTTTGCCCTTCTTCACGGCATTGACATCGCCCAAAAGCCGGGCGAGGATGTAGAGGATGCCGCGGAGGCGCATGCTTGCCACCTCCTGGCAGCGTTGCTGCTCTCAGTCCTGGTATACTATTATAGGCAGGATCGGCGGGCGGGCACGGGTTCCGGAGACCCGATCCGCAGCGATCGGGAGGAGGTGGGAAACCGCCGGTGCGTCTCCCTTTTCGTGGAAGCCATCCGTTTCTTGGCAGCCATCCCGCCTCCGCCGGGCGATCCGAACGTTGGCCCCATGATAGGCGGGTCCAGACCCCTGATCAACCCCACGGAGAGGATCCCGCCAACGGCGGGGACTGGCGTCACCTCAGGCAAGGTCCGCCTGGTGACCCCCGGCCTCTATGACGGGGAGGGAGATGCCAGCCTCATCCTTCATTGAAGGAAGGCGCCCTCCTGCTCCGCCAGCAGCCCCCGCAGGCCGACGAGCACGGCCGCGGAGAAGAAGGCCAGGAGGACCGTCAGGGCCAGGGCCGCCCTCAGATCGCTCTCCATGGCGGTCAGGATTGCCAGAGGCATCGTCTGGGTGCGGCCGGGGAGGTTCCCGGCGAACAGGTAGGTGGCCCCGAACTCCCCGATCGCCCGCGCCCAGCACAGCACCAGGCCGGAGAACAGGCCGGGGAAGGCCAGGGGGAGGGTCACGTGCCACAGGACCCCCCATGGGGAGGCGCCGTCCACCGCGGCGGCCTCCTCCAGTTCCCGGGAGACCGTCAGGAAACCCAGGCGGGCGCCTCGGATGTAAAACGGGGCGGCGATGAACAGTTGGGCCATCACCACCCCCTGGGGCGTGAAGGACAGGGTGACCCCCACCGCCTCCAGGGCCGGCCCCAGCAGCCCCCGGCGACCGAAGGTCAGCAGCAGGATCACCCCCCCGGCCACCGGGGGGATCACGATCGGCAGTTCCACCAGCGTCTCCACCAGCGCCTTCCCCGGGAACGTCCGCCGCGCCAGCAGGTAGGCCAAGGGGGTCCCCAGCAACGCCGCCAGCCCGGTTGTGGCCAGGCTGGTCCCCATGGTCAGGGCCATGGCCTGGCGCACCAGCGGGGCCTTCAGCGCCGAGCCGGAGAGACCCTCCGCCGCGCGGAACACCAGGACGAGCATGGGGAGGCCAAAGAACAGCAGGGCCGGCAGCCCCAGCCCATACAACAGCATCGATCGCGGCCATCCCCTTCGCATCGCCCCTTCCCGGAAACAGGCCGTCACGGAGGGCCGAAGCCCCATCGCTGCAGGATCCCCTGGCCCTCGGGAGAGCGCACGAGGGCCATGAAGGCCCGGGCGGCCGTCGGGTGGCGTGCCCCCTTCAGGAGGGCGATCGGATAGCGGGCGACCACGTTGAAGGCCTCGGGGATCTCCACGACCCGGACTTTCTCCCGATCGGCCGGGCCGACGTCCGTGCGATAAACGAAGGCGGCGTCGGCCTCGCCCAGGGCGACGCGGGCGAAGGCGGCCTTTACGTTCGCCTCTTCGGAGACCACGTTCCGCAGCACCCGCTCGGCGAAATCGGGGCCGTAGGCGGGATCCTGGCTGGCCCGCTGGAGGATCGTGCGGGCGTAAGCACCGATGGGAACCTCCGGGCCTGGCAGGGCGATCCGGACCCCCGGCCGGGCCAGGTCGGCCAGTTGGGAGATCCGGGCCGGGTTGTCCGCCGGCACGATCAGGACAGGCCGGTTGGTGGCGAAGATGTAGGGCCCTTCGGCGACCAGGCCTGCGCGCACGATCTCCTCCATGTTTTTCTCATCGGCCGAGGCGAACAGGTCGGCCTGCGCGCCCTGCATCAGCTGGGTCCGCAGGGCCGAGGAGGCTCCCAGGTTCAAGCGGACCCGGACCCCGGGATGCTGGGCCTCGAAGCGCTGGGCCAGTTCCTGGAAGGGCTCCCGCAGCGAGGCGGCGGCGAAGACCCACACTTCTACCGGCCCGGCGGCCGGCGACCTCAAGGGAGAGAGGCAGCCGGCCATCAGCCACAGCGACACCCAGATACCACGGCGCATCCTATCCTCCTCCTCCGGAAGAGCGCCCTACGGCCCTGGGAGCCGGGCCACCAGGGTTCCCGTCGGGCGCGTGTCGTAGCCGCCGATGGCCTCCAGGTCGCGCCGGAAAGCCCCGTCGGCCATTACCTCCAGCAACGCCCGCACCGTCGGGGATCCGAGGAAGTCCAGCGGGATCACCAGATCGTAACGGACCTCGGCGAGGGGCAGGAAGGCCAGGCCGAAGGCCCGGGCAGCGGGGAGCGCCCCCGGGCCCGTGTCGGCCAGCCCATGCGCCACCGCCGCCGCCACCCCCAGATGATCGCGCACGATCCGGCGATAGCCCTCCAGCCCCGAGGGCTGGATCCCCTCCTCTCGCAAACGGCGGGCGAGGATCCACCGGCTGCCCGCCCCCGGCTCCCGGTTGACCAGGCGGAGCCCGCGGCGGGCGAGATCCGACAGCCGGCGGATCCGCCGGGGGTTGCCCGGGGGAAGGATCAAGCCCTCTTCCCAACGGGCGAAGGTGATCACCGCCACCGGACGCCCGCCCAGTTCCCGGCGGGCAGCGTCGAGGTTGTCCTGTCCCCTCCGGGGGTCCCAGAGGTGGGTGCCAGCGATGTGGAGTTCCCCACGGGCGAGGGCGCGCAGCGCCGCGCGGCTGTTCATCGGGATCCAGAGCAGCCGGGAGGCCGGGCGCGCCCGAGCGAAGTGCGCGGCCAGCAGCGGGAAGGCGGGATTGCATCCCCCAAGGACCACCGTCTCCTCCAGGATCTCCGGCCGGATCGTCAGGGCCACCGGGACCGGGCCGGGGCGCTTTCCCCCTTGCCGGAAGCCGTCGGCGGGGATCTGGAAGGCCAGGCCGCCGGAGAGGGGCCACGCCAGCACCCGCCCGCCGACCCGGGCCAGCCCCACCCGGGCGGGCGCCGTCCGCGCCTCCCCGGCGCCGGACGGCCACTCCGCCTCCAAGATCGCAGGGGGCCAGGAGAAGAGGTCCTCCACCCGGCAGCCCAGGGCGCGGGCCAGCCGGAGGGCCACCGTGACGTTGGGGAGGTAGCGGCCGGCCTCGATGGCGCTGAGGGCCTGGCGGGAGAGGCCCGCCCGACGGGCCAGCTCCCCCTGGCTCCAGCCCCGCTCCTGGCGGAGTTGTGCCACCCGATTCTCCAAACCGTCCGTCACCACCCGCCGTCCCATTGGGCACCCCCGGGCCCCCGCCCGCCGAGAGGGTGGTTCCATTCTATCGGATAAACGTCTATATGTCAATAATCCTTTACAAACACCGGGGGCCAGGACGGCGACGGCCCTTTCCCAGGGGATGGCCTTCTAGGCCTCGGCCAGCAGATCCCAGGCCAGGGTGAGGGCGGCGGACCAGGTGAAGTCGGCGATGCCCAGGCCCTCGCCGGTCCGCGGGTCGTAGTATTCCCAGAAGCCCGCCTGCTCCACCAGGGCCATGGTGTGGTCGCGGATGGCCTCCGCCTCCGCGAGGAATCCGTAGCGCCGCAGGCCGTGGGCGATGAGGGCGTTGAGGTTGATCCAGATCGGTCCTCGCCAGTAGCGCCGCGGCTCCCATCCGGGCTCCGCCTGGCTGACCGTTGGGACCAGGTAGCGCGTCCCGCGGCCGGGCCAGAAAGCCTCCGGGTTCCGGAGATATCGGGCCACCATCGCCTGGGCCTGTTCCGGGGTTGCCACCCCCGCGCAGAGGGCCACGAACCCCCCTGCCGCGATCACCGGGATCCGCCCGCCGGCGACCCCGTCCCAGTCCAGGAAGAACGCCCGCTCGGGATCCCACAGCCACCGTTGGAAAGCGGCCTGGCCTCTCCCCAGCCAATCCTCGATCTCCTCGCTGGGCTCCCCGAGGGCCCGCGCCAGGGCCCGCAGGGCTTCCTCCGAGCGGTGGCGTAGGGCGTTGAACAGCACGTCGTAAACGCGGAAGGGGGAGGTGCGCGCGCCGCTTTCCCCATACCGGTGGGACCGCAGATGGAGGATCAAGGCCACGAAGCGATCGTAGTCTGCCGGGCGGGGCCGCTGCTCCGGCGGCACCCAGCGGATGTCCCCGCGCGAATAGGGGGGCAGGCCATCGGTAGGGACCCGGGAGAGCGGGAGATCCCACAGGGGACTGTTGTCCATCCCGGATTCCCACGGATGCACGATGAGGCTGAGTTGAAGGCCGTCCGGGTTCCGGGCGGTGTGCAGCCAGCGGTGGTAAGCCAAGAGGGCGGGGAAGACCGCGCGGGCGAAGGCGGCCGCCCGCCGGCGATCGGGGTCCCGGCGGAACAGGATCTCGGTCACCCAGGCCAGGACCGGCGGCTGGGTGATGCCCGAGGTGGGGAGGTCCGGCGGGGCTTCTGGGACCTCCTGGGAGCGCCAGACGTCGGCCCCGGGGAAATAGGCGCTGGGCCACCCGTAGAAGACCACATGGGGCACCATGCCGTTGCGCCACTGGCCGCGAAGGGTCGCCCGGATCTCCCGGTAGGCGCGGTCGAAGTCGCCGACGGCCGCCCATCCCAGGGCAGCGAACCCTGCGTCCCACAGCCACAAATGCGGGTATTGGCGCGGCGAAGGGACGGTGAAGTCCCCCCGATCGTTCCGCCGCAGGACCTCGTGGGCAGCCCGTTCGATGTCCCTCACGCCCTGGGTCCTCCCGGCCAGGGATCCCGCGGGCTCAGCCGGCCAACTGTACCCGCCTTTGCATCTGGAACATCGAGAGGATCTCCTCGACGGTCGTGGCGTCCTCGGGCCCCTTGTCCTCCCGGATCCAGCCCATCACCCGGGGGAACCGGAGGGCGTAGCCGGGCTCGTCCCCCACCTTGCCGCAGGTGTGGACGGGGGAGCGGGTGATCTCATCGGCCAGGACCGTCAGGACATAGCGGGGCTCCGTCCACACGTCCGGCTCGATCAGCGAATCCACCCGGGCGGGTCGGTGCTCCACCCGGATCTGGTCCAGAAGGCTCCGGATACGCACCCACTCTTCCTCGCTGAGGCCGCTGCCGATCTTGGCCACCGTCTTGAAGGTGTCCGAGGCGCGGTCGTAGACGGCCCCCAGCAGGGCCCCGATGCCGAACTTCGCCCGCATGCCCCGGCCCCGGAAGTAGCCCACCACCACCACGTCGATGGTGTCGCTCAGCTCCCCTTTGTAGGAGCGCTTGAGTTTGATCCAATGGAACCCCCGGGCCCCGGCCTGGTAGGGCGCGTCCAGCCGCTTGGCCACGATCCCCTCCATGCCCCGCTCGACCGCCTCGTCGAAGAAGCGCTGGATCTCCCGCGGGTCGTCAGTGATCCGCCGCTCCACCAGCCGGATGCGGCCGTCCGGACGGATCAGCCGCTCCAGGGCCTCGAAACGGTGGACGTAGGGCTCCGGGGTGTAATCGTGGCCGTCGGCGTAGAGGAGATCGAAGGTGAAGAGGACCAGCGGATACTCCCGCATCATCTCCTCGACGCCGTGCTTGCGCTTGCGCTGGACGGTGACCTGGAAGGGGTAGATCTCGCCGGTCTCCTCGTTGACAGCCACCGCCTCCCCCTCCAGGATGACCTCCTCGGCGGCGATCTGTTGGCGGACCGCCTCGATGATCTCGGGGAACATGGGGGTGGTGCGCTCCAGGTTGCGGGAGAAGATCTCCACCCGGTCGCCGGCCTTGTGGACCTGACAGCGGAACCCGTCCAGTTTGACCTCGACGGCGCAGCGGCCCAGTTTCTGGACGATCTCCTCAGCGCTGGGCAGCCGCTCGGCCAGGGCCGGGCGGATCGGGTTGCCCACCCGGATGCGGAAGGCCCGGATGCCCTCGAGGCCCTGCTCCAAGAGGGTGCGGGCCACCAGGCCGAGGTCCGAGCACAGGTTATACGCCCGCTCCAGCTCCGGGCGCAGGCTCCGATCGCCGGCCACGGTCTTGGAGAGGGCGTCCAGGAGGGTGGGGTCACCGATCCCCAGCCGCAGCCGGCCCAGGACGAAGCGGGCGATGTAGCGGGCCTCCTTGGGGGCACATCGCTGGAGGAGGTCCGCCAGCATCTGGACCTTGCGCTCGACGCTGCCCTCGCCGGTCGTCTCGGCGATGCGCAGCAGCGCCTCATAGACCTCAGACACGCTCAGCCCGGCGGGGCGGGCGCCCTTCTTCTGAAGCAGTTCCTCCACCACTAGACCCGGGTCCCCGCGCTCTTTGTTCAGGCGGGACACCCGCGCCTCGTCGACGTCCGCCGCCCGGGCGATGGCCCGCAGGATCAGTTTCTCCGCCATCCCGATCTCCACGCCGCGGAACGGCGGGAGCAACTGCTCCTGACAGAAATAGACCACCCGATCGATCTCCGCCGGGTCGCAGGCTCGGAAGAGATCGCTCAGGATGTCCAGCATCTCCAGCCGCTTGGTGGTGGCCTCCAACCGCTCGAAGAACTCCACCAGCTGGGCGAACTGCATGGCCGACCCCCTCGACTCAGGGTTGACCGGGAACGCGTCCCGTTCCCATTTTAGTGGAAGGGTCTCCGGGCGGTTGCTTCCAGGGGGCAGGGCCCGATGGCCGGCCCTTCCCGCTGTCCTATGGGGTCCCCCGACGAGGCCACCAGGGCCTGGGAGCCCTCGGCGGGCTGTCGTCAGCGCCCGGAGCCACCGGGGATCCCGGCAGGATCCCCTCAGGGCCCTGGCACGATCCGGAGGATCCGGTCGTCCTCCGGCCCCGGTCGACCCCGGCCGTCCCGGTTGCTGGTGGTGAAATACAGGAAGCCGTCGGGCCCCATGTGGACCTCGCGGATGCGCCCGAACTGGCCCTGGAACAGGGCCTCGTGAAAGACGACGCGGGACCCATCGGGGCTGAGGACCACGTGGTGCAGGTGTTGCCCGCGCAAGGCGCCGAAGAAGAGATGGCCGGCCCACGGCGCGAGGGCCGTCCCGGTCACGAAGGCCATGCCGGCCGGCGCCCAGGTCTCCTGGCCGCTGTGCAGGATCGGATCCACGAAGCGGGGATCGCCCGGGGCGTCGGTGACCACCGGCCAGCCGTAGTTGGCCCCCGGTCGGATGAGGTTGAGTTCGTCGAGGCAGCACAGGCCCATCTCGCCGGTCGGCCCGTGCTCGGTGCTGTAGAGCCGGCCGGTCTGGGGGTGCCACGCCAGTCCCTGGGGGTTGCGGTGTCCGTAAGAGAACACGTAGGAGCCAGGGAAGGGGTTGTCGGCGGGCACGGACCCATCCGGGTTCAGGCGGAGGATCTTGCCGGCCAGGCTGTCCAGGCGCTGGGCCAGGGCCCGCTGCGTCGCATCGCCGGTGGTGGCGTAGAGTTTGCCGTCAGGACCGAAGGCCAGGCGCCCGCCGTCGTGGATGCTGGCGCCGGGGATGGCGTCGACCAGGACCACCTCCGCTCCGGCGGTGTTCCCCCGCACGGTCAGCCGCGAGATCCGGTTGCGCAGCTCCCCGCCCGCCCGGTAGGTATACATCACATAAAGGTAACCGTTGTGGGCGAACTGGGGATCCAGGGCCAGGCCCATCAGCCCCCCCTCGCCGACGGCCGCCACCGGGAGGACGGCGACCGGCTCCGGTCGGAGCCGTCCGTTTTCGATGACCCGGATGCGCCCAGGCCGTTCCGTGACGAAGATCCGGCCGTCGGGGGCGAAGGCGAGGGCCCAGGGCACCTCCAGCCCCGTGGCCACAACCTCCACCCGGGGGACGAAGGCTCCGACAGGTGTCCCCGGTGGGGTCGGGGTCTCTGCGGGCGGCAGGCCGGGGGTTGGGGAGGCGGTCGGCGCAGGGGCCGTCGGCGTCGCCCGGGGCGATGCCGGGGGCGAGGGGACGGGCGTTCGGCCGCCGCAGGCGGCCAGCAGGAGCATCCCCAGGATCGCGCAGGCCCATCGGCGCATTGGACACCTCCTTGGGGTCTACGAAGCCCACCGCTCCGGGATTGGAAAGGCGCCCCATGAACCCATGCGAAGAGGTAAAGGGCGGGGGAACGTCCGGGCTCACTCGGACTTCCGCCGGGCCAGTTCGCGGTCCATGAGGACCAGCCCGGTGCCGTCCTCGCCGATGCGCTGCAGCTGGGCGAGGATCTGCTCGACGCTCCGCTCTTCCTCGATCTGTTCCTCCAGGAACCATTGGAGCAGGGGCAGGCTGGAGGGCTCGTTCTCGCGGACCGCCAGTTCGTAGAGCCCGCGGATCCGCCCGGTGATCCACCGCTCGTGGGCCAGGGCCTGCTCGAAGGCTGCTCGGGGGGAAGCGAAATCCGCGGGGGGCTGCGCCAGGGCCTGCAACACCACCCGCTCGCCCCGATCGCAGAGGTGATCGAAAAACTTCATGGCGTGGCTCAGTTCCTCCCGAGCCTGGACCCGCATCCAGCGGGCGAAGCCTGGGAGGTTCAGGGCCTCGAAGTAGGCGGCCATCGAGAGGTAAAGATAGGCCGAATCCAGTTCGTGGCGGATCTGCTCGTTGAGCGCGTCACGGAGGGCAGGGCTCATCGCCATGGGAGGCCTCCTGGATAGGGAGATGGACAGGCGCGCGTCCGCTTGCCTTCCCAGGCTACTGGGACAGGTCGGTTCTGTCAATCCTCCGGGTCGCCGAGCTGGAGGCTCGGGGACAAAATAGGATCGTGGGGTCTGCTCCTGCGTAACCGAGATGGGGGCGCCCCGTTAAACTCCGCAGATGGACACGGAACACCCGTGGGTGGGACGAGAGGAGGCGCATGGCCTGTCGGGGGCCGATGAGGCGGCGATCCTCCGGCGGGCGCAAACGGGCGACCCGGAGGCGGTGGGGTGGCTCTACGACCGTTATTACCCGTCGATCTACCGCTATTTCCGGATCCGGGTGGCGGATCAAGGGACCGCGGAGGATCTGGCTGCCGAGGTGTTCGTGCGGATGGTGGCGCATCTGCCCCGCTACCGCGCCCAAGGCCGTCCGTTCCTTGCCTGGCTCTACACCATCGCCCGCCATCTGCTGACGGACCACTACCGGGCGCAGCCCCGCGCCCCCGGGGCGCTGCCGGAGGATCCAGAGCGGGGGCCCGGGGTGGAGGCCTTCATCGACCATCTGGAGGAACAGGCACGGCATGAATGCCTTTGGGCCGCGTTGCGCCGGCTGACGACAGAACAGCAGGAGGTGATCTTGCACCGGTTCTTCGAAGGGCGTTCGGTGGAGGAGACCGCGGCCCTGATGGGGAAGACACCCAACGCCGTCAAGGCCCTCCAGCACCGGGCCCTGGCGGCCTTGCGCCGGTGGATGGAGCGGTTGGGATGCGAATGAAGCGCGAGCCCTCTTTCGAGGAAGCCCTGGAGCAGTGCCTGGAGGCCCTGCGGAGGGGCGCGGGCGATCCGGAGGCGCTGGCCGCTCGCTACCCGGCTTACGCCGACCGCCTCCGGCCTTTGCTGGAGACGGCGTCGCGTTTGCGGACGGTCGATCTCCCCCCGCCGCGCCCAGAGGCTGTCCGCCGGGGCCGCGCCCGGGTGGTGGCGGCGGCCCGGCATCGGGGGGTGCCGGCGACCTCCCGCGCGATGGGGGGACGGCGGGGCTGGGTCTCCGCCTTGCTGACGGTCGGGCTGTTGCTCGCCCTGCTCTTCGGCGGGGGCGCCCTGTGGGTGCGGGCGGCGGAGGCCAGCCTCCCCGGGGATCCGCTTTACGGCGTCAAGTTGTTGGCGGAATCCGCCGAACTGGCCTGGGCGGAACGGTGGGGGGATCCGACGCCGGTGCTGATGCGCCAGATCGAGCGTCGCTCCCTCGAACTGGAGGCCTTGCAGCGCCAGGGTCGAGGGGCGCATCCCGCCGCCCTCGATCGTTCTGCGCTGCTGTTGATCCGCCTGGCCCGGCTGGCGGAGCGGCATCCCGAACACCCGCTCTTGCGGGAGCGGGCGTTGGCGGCGGTTGCCCGACATCGGGCGATCCTGGAGGCCCTAGCCGAGCAGGCGCCTCCGGCTGCCCGCCCGGCCCTGCAGCGGGCCCTGGAGCGGGCCCATCGGGCCCAGGAGATCCTCTCGAAGTTGCCCCGGCGGTCCCCGCCGGGGCCCTCTCCGGAGCGCCCTCGACCCCTCCGGCCCGGACGATGAAGGCCCTCGCGGTTGACAACCCGCCGTTTCCCGGCATGCTATCCGATCGGGAAGCCGACCCGTGACCGGGAGCGTCAATGCCCCCCCAGGGTCCATCCGCCCCTTCGGAGGAGGTCCTGCTGGCCCGCCGGGCGGTGCGCGGCGGGCTGTGGGTGGCGTTGAGCGCCTACTGGACCATCGTCTTCGGCTTCGGGGCCGGCATCCTGCTCACCCGCCTGCTGAGCCCGGAGGCCTTCGGGGCTTTCGCCCTGGGGATGTTCTTCGCCCAGTTGCTGCGCCTGGAGATCAAGGTGGGGGTCCGCCAGGCCTTCGGGCAGCATCCGGCGCTTTCCCCCGAGGCCCTCGGCACCTTCTGGCTGCTGGATCTCGCCCTGATCCTGGGCGGGCTGCTCTTGACGTTCCTCGCGGCTCCCATCCTGGTTTCCCTGGGTTACGCGGTGGAGGTGGTGCAGGTGGCCCTGGTTTTGGCGCTGGCCGCCGCCCTGGAGAGCCTGGGGAGCATCGCCGGGACGATGCTGGATCGGGAGTTGCGTTTCGGGCCGATCAGCCTGTGGCAGGCGGTGGTTTTCCCCCTCTCTTACGGGCCGGCCTTCTGGTTGGCCCTCCACGGCGGCGGCGTCTGGAGCCTGGTGGCCCAGAACCTGGTCTACAGCGCCCTGTTGGCGCTGGGGGCGTGGGCGATCGCGCGCTGGCAGTTGCCAGACCTGTGGGGACGGCCCTGGCGGTTCGATCAGGCCCTGGCCCGACGGTTCCTGGGATTTGGGCTGACCGTGGGGGCGGCGGCCCTGGCGGCGATGTTGCTCTCCCAATTGGACAATTTCCTGATCGGGACGTTGGTGGGGGTGACGGCGCTAGGGTTCTACGATCGGGCGTATCGGATCGCCCAGTGGCCGAGCACCCTGCTCAACACCATGCTCGCACGGCCGGCCTTCTATACTTACGCCCGGGTGCAAGGCGATGGGGAGCGGCTGCGGCGGGCGGCAGAGGCGGTGCTGTGGGGGATCTTGATCCTCGCCTGGCCCATCGCGCTGTTCACCTTCCTGGCCGCGCCGGACCTCATCCGATGGCTCTACGGCGAACGGTGGCTGCCGGCGGCGCCGTTGCTGCGGGCGTTGGCCCTGGTGTCGGCGATGCGGCCGGTTTGGGACAACGCGGCTGTGCTGTTCACGGCCATCGGCCGACCGGCGCGTGGTTTGTTCCTGACGGGAGTTCAGGTCCTGGTGCTGGGGGCGGCGGGACTGCCGATGACGGCCCTCTGGGGGCCGATCGGGACGTGCGGGGCGGTGGGGCTGGCCTTTCTGGTAGGCCTGGTGGGGGCCTATCGGATCCTGCGCCGGGAGATCGGCCTGCGGTTCGACCGGGCGTGGGGGGTTCCGCTTCTGGCGGCGCTCTTCACCCTCGCCGGCGGACTGGCGGGGTCCCGGGCTGCATTTGTGGAAGCTCTTCCCCCGCTGATCCGGGTCGGGCTCCTGGGGCTATGGGTGGCGGGGGCCTATGGGGGGGTTCATGCGGTCTTGCTGCCCCGCCCGCTGCCGCGATCGGCGGGTGCGCTGTGGCGCTGGCTGCGCAGCTCCGGAGGTTAATGGGCGGGGTCTGCCCCTTTGGCACCCGGGGCGTCGTCCTCGGGAGGGATGATGCACATCGCCATCGGTTACCGCTGGTTCCCCACGGCGGCCGGCTACCATCTGGAGCGGGCGTTGCGGGCGCTGGGGCACACGGTGACCTATGTGGGGCTGCCGGCCGGGCCCCGCCCGGGCTACGACCAGACGGTCCCTGTGCCCGAGATCGTGGCCGCGCTCCCTCAGCCGCCGGACCTCTATCTCTGGATCGATCCGGCGGGCCGCTATTTCCCGCCGGGGATTGAGGATTTGCCCATCCCCACGGCCTGCTATTTGATCGATGTCCATCTGGGGCGATGGCGGGAGGCGGCCGCACGCTTCTTCGACGCCGTCTTCATCGCCCAGAAGGACCATCTGGACCGTTTCCGGCGGGCTGTGGGGCACGACCAGGTCTACTGGCTGCCCCTGGCGGCCGCGCTCGACGTCCATCGGGACCACGGCCTGCCTCGCATCTACGAGGTGGGCTTTGTGGGCAACATCGCCCGGGCCCACCGGCGCACGCCCCGGGCGCGCCGCCTGAAACAGATCGCGGCGCGCTTCCACACCAACGACTTCTATCGTCCTTACACCCCGGAGGAGGTCGGGCGTGTCTACAGCCAATCGCGGATCGTCTTCAACTGTAGCATCGCGGGGGATGTGACCATGCGCATCTTCGAAGGGGCGGCATGCGGGGCCTTGGTGCTGACCGACGCGGTGGCCAACGGGCTGGAGGAACTGTTCGAGATCGGCAAAGAGATTGTGGTCTATCGGGACGACGCGGACCTTATGGAAAAGATCGCTTATTATTTGCGCCATGATGCGGAGCGCGAGGCCATCGCCCGGGCTGGCCAACGGCGGGTCCTGGCCGAGCACACCTACCTCCATCGAGCCGCTCGGCTGATCGCCGCGGCGACCGATGCCGCCTTCCGTCGGGCGGCACCGATGCGCCAGGCGGGTCCGGCGGCGCGGCGTGCCGCCCGGCGCTCCGTTTACATCCATCTGCACATGGTGGAGGCCTTGCTCGACGAGGCGGCGGCTGCGGGCTGGAATCCCCTCCGACGGATGTGGGCGGTGCTGCCGGCGCTGCTTCGGAGGTTGTTGCTGTGAAGGGAAACGCTTCCTGCCCGATTTGTGAAGCCCCCGAGGGGCGTCTGGTGATCGCTCGCGGCGGCTATCGATACGTGCGCTGCGGGGTCTGCGGGGCAGTCTACGTCTCCCCGATGCCGACGGCGGCTGAGATCGCGGCGATCTACGAGGATCCGGCGTATTTCGCGGGGGATGAGGACCTGGGCTATCGGGACTACGCGGCGATGCATCGGGCGCTGGCCCCTCACTTCCGGAGGCGGTTGCGGGCCCTGGACGCCCAACGGCCGGGGCGGGGCTGGCTGCTGGACGTGGGGTGTGCCGATGGCTACTTTCTGGAACTGGCGCGGGCGGATGGCTGGGCCGTCGCTGGAGTGGAGCCCTCCCCGGCGATGGCTGCGGCCGTGGCCCGACGGCTGGGGGTCCCGGTGGCCCGATCCCTGGACGAGCTTCCAGCCCTCCTCTTCGACGCCATCACCATGTGGGAGGTGTTGGAGCACCTCCCGGATCCTGTGGCGGCCATGCGGGGGCTTTGGGAGCGGCTGCGGCCAGGAGGCGTGCTGATGCTCTCGACCCCCAACGCTGGCCACTGGCAGGCCGTGCGGTCGCCGGAGCGGTGGCGGGGCTACCGTCCCCCCGCGCACCTGGTCCTTTTTACGGCCGAGGCCTTGCGGTTGGCCCTCCAGCGCGCCGGCTTTGCCCCTTGTTGGATCCGGAAGGTGGGGTTCCTGCCGCCCCTGCCGAAGGCCCTTCAGCGCCTGACCGCGCCGCTGGAACGGCGCCTGGCGGACGGGAGCGCCCGTCCGTGGATCTTGGCCCGGGGCCTCTGGTGGGCAGCCCGCCAGATCGGCGGGGTCTGGTGGCGGGCAGGAGGTTCCTCGGAAGATGTCTTCGCCACCCTGGAGGCGTTGGCATGCCGCCCGGCGTGATCCGCGTGCTGCACATCGCCCGCTATCGTTCGCCGTCGATGGAGAGGAAGGTGGAACAGTTGGCGGCGCAGCCCGACCTGGCCCTCGGGGCGGTCCGGCCAGCTTGCTGGCGGGATCTCTACGGGGCGGCGGTGGTACAGCCCCAGATCCCAGGCGTCCGGGTGTGGACGGTGCCCATGGTCGGGCGCCCCGACGATCCCCATCGGGCCCTTTACGGGACCCTGACCTTCGCCATGCGGGCGGTGCAGCCCCATCTGATCCATGCGGAGGAGGAGCCCGACAGCCTGGCGGCCCTACAGATCGTCCTGGCCCGCCGTCTGTTCGCCCCGCGGGCGCGGCTCGTTCTGCACACTTGGCAGAACGTTGACCGCCCGAAAGGGTGGCATGTCCGCCAGGTGCTCCGCTGGACGCTGGGCGGCGCCGATGCCATCCTTTGCGCCAACCGGGAGGCCGTCTCCGTGCTGCGGGCGCTGGGCTACGCCGGGCGGACGGCGGTGATCCCCCCCATCGGCGTGGACACCCGGATCTTCCGGCCGATGGCGGCCTCACGGTCGGGGGAGGCCTTTGTTGTGGCTTATGCGGGCCGTTTCGTGCCGGAGAAAGGGTTGGATCTGCTGCTCGCCGCGGTCGCCCGGCTGGAGGCGCGGGCGCAACTCTGGTTGATGGGGGCGGGCCCTGAGCGGCCGCGGCTGGAGGCCTTGGCGGCCCGGCTGGGGATCGCGGATCGGGTGCGCTGGCTGCCGCCGGCCGCGCCGGAGGCCCTCCCGGCGTTCCTGGCCCAGGTGGATGTGGTGGTGCTCCCCTCCCGGAGCACCCCGGTCTGGAAGGAGCAGTTCGGGCGGATCCTGGTGGAGGCGATGGCCTGCCGGGTGCCGGTGATCGGCGCGGCCTCCGGGGCCATCCCGGAGGTGGTGGGGGAGGCCGGCTGGCTTTTCCCGGAGGGGGACGTGGCGGCCCTGGCGGAAGCCTTGCGCCGGCTGATGGCGGATGCGGCCTTGCGTCAGGAACTGGCCGAGCGGGGCTACGCGCGGGCGTTGGCCCTCTATACCCAGGAGCGGGTGGCCGAACAGACGGCCGCCTTCTACCGGGAGGTCCTCTCATAGGTCCTGCGGCGCAATCGGCGGCAGGACGCCGCCGGCTCCTGTTGCTCCCTCTCGATGATGGATGCACCGATGAGCTCACGGGGGATAGGTGTGGCCCCACGGCTGCACGATTTTGATCGAAATTTGACATTGCAATCAAAATCGATTATATAATGATTAGGAGGTGTGCATGCGGGCAGCGCGGCAGGAGCGAATCCTGCAGATCCTGAGCGAGCGCTCCTTTATAACGGTGGAGGAGCTGGCCCAGCTGACTGGCGCATCGCTGCCGACGATCCGGCGAGATCTGCAGGCTTTGGCCGAGGAGGGGCTGATCGTGCGCACCCGTGGGGGGGCCTCCCTGGGCACGCCGGGGGTTGGTCATGAGATCCCTTATCTCACACGGGCGCGGGTGCGCCTGCCAGAGAAACGAGCCATTGCCCGAGCGGCCCTGGACTTGGTCCGGGAGGGGGAGGTCCTGGCTTTAGACGTGGGTTCCACGACCATTGAGCTGGCCCGCCTGCTGCGTCTGCGTCGCAATCTCACCGTGTTCACGGCCTCTCTTCACATCGCCCAGTTGCTGGCTAACAGTGAGGTGTCCGTTTTCCTGCTCGGCGGCCAGTTGCGCAAGAAGGAGCTCTCCGTCGTCGGTCCCCTGGCGCTGCGAATGGCGGCTCAGTTTTATTACGATCGTTTCTTTATGGGGGTAGCCGGTCTGGATCCGGAGGCGGGGTGTACTGATTTCAGCCTCGACGATGTGGAAGTGAAAAAGGTCTTCTTAGAGCGTTCGCGGGAGGTGATCGTACTGGCCGACCACAGCAAACTGGGTCACATCTCCTTTACCGCCATTTGCCCGGTGCAGCGGGTGCATCGAGTGATCACAGATGCAGGGGCGGATCCGATCCTGGTGGCACGGTTGCGGGAGTTGGGAGTGGACGTACACGTGGTGCCGGTGACGGAGGATCGGGAGGCCGACCGGCGGGCGGCCCCGGCGCGGCGCTCCTGAGCGATCACACACAAATCCGAGTGGAGAGAACACGGGGATGTCTTGGCTTCACGAGGTCTTTGGGGTCTCCAAGCCAGTGATTGGGATGATCCATCTGCCAGCCCTCCCGGGCTCCCCGCTCTACGATACGGCGCGGGGGATGAAAGGGATCCTCGAGTGGGCGCGACGGGATTTGCACGCCTTGCAGGAGGGCGGAGTAGATGGAGTGATGTTCTGCAACGAGAACGATCGGCCCTATATTCTGCGGGTGGATGCGGCGACCGTGGCGGCGATGGCGGTGGTGGTCGGGGCCCTGCGCTCAGAGATCCAGGTGCCGTTCGGGATCGACATTCTGTGGGATCCAGTGGCGGCCATCGCGGTCGCCCACGCTACGGGGGCGCAGTTCGTGCGGGAGGTGTTCACGGGGGCTTATGCCAGCGATATGGGATTGTGGAGCCCTTCGGCGGGGGAGGCCCTTCGATATCGACGGGCCATCGGTGCTGATGCAGTGCGGGTGTTCTTTAACATCAACGCGGAATTCGCAGCCCCTTTGGGCTCGCGCTCCCTGGCGGAGATCGCCCGTTCGGTGGTTTTCTCCAGCCTGCCAGATGTTCTCTGTGTCTCCGGGTCGTTGACCGGCGTCCCGGTGCGGATAGAGGATCTGCAAGCAGTAAAGGAGGCAGTGGGCACAATCCCCGTCTTTATCAACACAGGGGCACGGCACGACAACATCGCCGACCTGCTGCCCTGGGCCGACGGGGTGATCGTGGGTTCCAGCTTGAAGGTGGATGGCATCACCTGGAACCCAGTGGATCCGGGGCGGGTGCGTGCCTTTATGGACATTGTCCGCCGGGTGCGGGAGACGGGGGGATAGGGAGGGGGGCTCGGTGGTCGCTGTTCAAGATTTTAACCTGGGGGAACCTGTGGCGGTGGATGCGCCGCGTGCTGATCCCGGGCATGCTGTCGGGCATCCTCACGGGGGCCCTCTTGGTCTTTGTCATCAGCTTGAGGGAGTTCAGGGTGATCTCCATGGTGGCCGGGCTCACAGCCTAGGTGCTCTCCATGCGCCTGTTCCAACAGATCCGTCTCGGCGGTGTGTGTTGATGTCCTGGCTGGGGAGCCGCCTGGGTTGGCTTTGAGCGTAAGGAAGAACCAAGGCTGGGCCTCGAGGCACAGCGTATGGATTTCTCATCCCTGGACAGGAGGTGCGCCATGCAACGTTGGGCTCATGGACCGATATTGTTCCTTCTGCTGGCCGGGCTCCTGGCAGGATGCCGTCCGACCGTCCCCACCACCCTGACGGTCATTATGGAGCAGGTCCCCGATACTGATGTGATCCGCAAGTTGCTGCCCGACTTTGAGAGGGAGAACCCTGGGATCAAAGTGATCATCGACGCCATGCCCTACGATGCGATGCGGGATAAGATCCTTGCTTCCTTCATGGCCCCCAAAGCCACTTATGATGTCATCATTGTGGACAACCCGTGGATGGACGAGTTTGTGGCCGGCAATTTCCTGGAACCCCTGGACGAGCGAATACAGACCATCCCGGACTATGATTTCCAGGATTTCGTCGGCCCAGTGCGGGAGATCGGGGTGGTGGGGGGCAAGGTCTACGGCATTCCCTTCTACAATTATGCCCTGGGCCTGATCGTGCGGCAGGACCTGTTCGACGATCCAGCCTACAAGGAGGCCTACCAGCGCAAGTTCGGGAAACCCTTGGCGCCCCCGACCACCCTGGAGGATTATGTCCGGATCGCCAAGTTCTTCAAAGAGCAGAGCGGTGGCAAGATCTACGGAGCGGCCATGCAGCCCCAGCGGGGCTACAAGGTGTTCGAGGAATGGAAGAACTGGCTCTACGCTGCTGGCGGCAACCTGATGGACGATCAGGGGAACGTGATCTTGGATCGCCTCGAGGCTGTTCGCGCCTTGGAGCTTTATATCGAAATGTATCGGACGGCGGCGCCTCCCAACTCGCTAAACTGGGGATTCGATGAGGCGCTGCGGAGCATGGCCGCTGGCGAGGCAGCCACCATGTTGAGTTACAATTGGATGCTCCCCACGCTAAACAACCCCCAGGGGCCGGCCGGCCCGCTGGCCGGGAAGTTTGCCCTCTATGAGGTCCCCGGCGGCAAGGCGGTGTTGGGGGCATGGCACTGGGCAATCCCCCGGAACGCGCCCAACAAGGATGCTTCGTGGCGGTTCATCTCTTGGGTGTCCTCCAAACGCGTTGAGAAGCAGCGGGTCATCCTGGGTGGCGCTCCAGTGCGGGTCAGCGCTATGCGGGATCCGGAGGTCTGGGAGAAGGGATTCGGCCGCGCCTACTACGAGACCGTCCTCCGCATTCTGGGGGACGCCGAACCCTTGGTCCGCGGCCCCAAGGCCGAGGAAATCATCCAGGTGGTGGGCACCGAACTGAACGCTGCCGTGGCCGGCGAGAAGACGCCGGAGCAGGCTCTGCGGGATGCCGCGGCGCAGGTCCGCAAGATCCTGGGGAAGTGAATGGTAGCACAGGATGAGCCGTCAGGATCGCGCCCTCGGGCGGCGCATGGTCATCCCTCTGTTGGGGGTACTCCTGCTGGTGCAAGGCTACCCTCTGGCCTTTGCCGCGTGGATCTCTTTTCATGATTACCGCCTCACAGCCCTGCACGAGATCCAATGGGTTGGCCTCGCCCAGTATAGGGGCCTCCTAGACAATCCTTCCTATTGGACGGCTGTGCGCAACACGCTGATCTTCGTAAGCGGGGCGGTGGGGCTGGAGCTAGCCTTGGGCTTTCTGTTGGCCTATGCCCTATACCGGCCGGTAGCAATTCAGAACGCCTTTCGGGCCATACTGCTCACTCCCATGTTCGTGACGCCGATCGCGGTGGGGTTGATGTTTCGGTTTCTGCTGAACAGCCAACTGGGAATCGTCCCCACCGCTCTGCGGGCCCTACACGTGGAGATCGACTGGTTCGGCCCGGACCTCGCGCTGTTCTCTCTGATCCTCATCGATGCGTGGCAATGGACGCCTATGATGATCCTGTTCCTGTTGGCGGGGCTGGAGGCCCTGCCGACGGAGCCCTTCGAGGCGGCGCGGGTGGATGGGGCATCGGAGCTCCAGATCCTACGGCACCTGACTATCCCGATGCTGCGCCCGGTGATCCTGGCGGCGGTGCTCATTCGCATGCTGGATGCCTTCCGCGTTTTCGAGTACATTTACGCCATCACCCGAGGCGGGCCTGGTGAGCGCACGGAGACCATCCTCTTTCACATCTACCGTGTCGGTTTCCTTTACTTTAGGCTTGGGGAAGCCGCCGCCATGGCCATCGTCCTCGGGGCGATCATCTTCATACTCATCGTCCTACTCTTCTACATCTTGCGGCGTCAGGAGGCTCCGGCATGATTGGCGTGTCTCGGCCGCTGGCGCGGATGTTGATGATCCCAAGGAAAGGGTTGGCCGCTCAACGAGTGCTGAGCCGGGGCCTCCATTTTGGGTTGCTCTTGGTTGCCGCAGCCGGCGTGCTGTTCCCGTTCCTGTGGATCTTTTTAGCTTCTCTCAAGCCGCCGGCAGAGCTGGCCCGCCCCGCCCTCCTCGGCTTCTGGCCCACAGGGGCCAACTGGGCGGAGGTTTGGCTATCTTCACCCTTCCCCAGGTATTTTTTGAACAGCGTGGTGGTGGGGACAGTGACAGTGATCTTCGCCCTCTGGGTGGGGGCTCCGGCGGCTTACGCTTTCTCCCGTTTCCGGACCGGTGGCACGGCCCTGCGCTTTCTCATCCTGGCTGCACAGATGATGCCGCCTGCCCTATTCATCATCCCATTCTTCTTGATGGCTTATTACACTGGGCTGCTGGACACCATCTGGGCGGTGGCGGTGGCCCATCTGACCTTCATCGCCCCCCTGGTGACATGGTTTCTGATCAGCTTTTTCGAGGACATCCCTCGGGATCTGGAGGAGCAAGCGATGGTGGATGGCTGCACTCGTTGGCAGGCGTTCCGACACATCGTCCTACCGGCAGCCCGGCCCGGCTTGAGCGCGGCCGGTCTCTTCGCCTTCGTTATGTCGTGGAACGAGATGTTCTATGCGCTTATGCTGGCTGGGGGACACTCTAAAACCTTGCCGGTTGCTATCGCCGGCTACTGGACCTTTCGAGGAGTGGAGTTGGGTAAGATGTCTGTCGCAATTATCGCCGCCGTGGTACCGATGCTCATCTTGTCTTTCTTTGTCCAGCGCTTCCTGGTTCGCGGCCTGGGCGGCGGGGCGATCAAAGGCTGAGCTCATGGAGGTGGGAGATGACCCGTTGGGCGATGGGCTTGGATATCGGGACCACAGGGGTGAAGGGGATCCTGATCGGGTCGGGTGGCGAGCAGACGGCCGAGGTCATAGCTCTCCACGATCTTCGCTCGCCGCATCCGGGGTGGTCGGAGGAAGACCCTCAGGACTGGTGGGCCGGCGTGGTGGCGGTATGCCGCCAGCTGCTGGCGGGCCGGGATCCGCGGGACGTGGCCGTGGTGGGCTGCAGCGGCATGGTCCCTGCGCTGGTGCTGTTGGACGATGAGGGGCATGTGCTGCGACCGGCTATTCTGCAAAATGATGCCCGTGCGGTAGAGGAGATCGTTCTCTTGCGGGAGGCCCTTGATCAGGAACAGCTCTTCCTCCGGACCGGCGGATATACCAACCAGCAGCACGTCGGGCCCCGGCTGATGTGGGTTCAGCGTCATGAGCCACAGATCTGGCATCGAACCCGCCGCGTGCTGGGATCCTACGACTACATCGCCCATCGCCTCACCGGCGCCTGGTCTCTGGAGATCAACTGGGCGGTGGAGAGCGGTCTCTTCAATATCCATACCCGAGAATGGGAGGAGGACCTGCTGGAGGTCAGCGGGCTCTCGGTCGATCTGTTTCCCCCTGTCCGGTTCCCCACCGAGGTGATCGGCGAGGTCTCCCGGGAGGCCGCCGAGGCGACCGGCCTGGCTCCGGGAACGCCGGTGGTGGCTGGAAGCGCCGATCATGTGGCCTCGGCCCTGGCGGCCGGCCTTCGAGATGCCGGCGATCTGCTCATCAAGTTCGGCGGGGCCGGGGATATCCTCTATTGCCTGGATCGCCTAGAGATCCATCCCCAACTGTATATTGATTACCACGATATCCCTGGCCGCTATCTATTAAACGGGTGCATGGCTGCTTCCGGCTCTCTGGTGAAGTGGTTTGTCACCGAGGTCCTAGGGTGGGAGGCAGGCGGTGCCACCTATCGTCGTTTGGATGAAGAGGCAACTGATGTCCCCCCCGCTTCGGACGGATTGATCGTGTTGCCCTATTTCCTAGGGGAGAAGACACCGATCTTCGATCCAGAGGCCCGAGGGGTCTTCTTTGGCCTTACACTCAGCCATGGCCGCGGTCACCTGTTCCGAGCTATCCTCGAGGCGGTCATCTACGGCTTCCGCCACCATCTGGAGATCCTGCGAGAGCGCGGCTATCCCATCACCCGGGTGCGGGCCGCCGACGGAGGGGTGCGCAGCGACCTCTGGCGGCAGATCGCGGCCGATGTGTTGGGGATCCCCATCCAGTCCTATCCCGTGCATCCCGGCTCCGCCCTGGGGGTGGCTTTTGTGGCGGGCATGGGCATAGGGCTCTTTCGCGATTGGAGTGAAGTCGAGGCCTTCGCCGGTCCGGTCTTGATCAACGAACCGAATCCCAATGCGCATGCGCGCTACACGGAGGCTTATGCCGTCTACCGCACGCTATATGAGAATCTTAAGCCGCTCTTCCCGCGGTTGGGGAGGATCACCGCATTTTGGAGGTGAACCATGGGACGCTTGGATGGACAGGTAGCCGTTGTGACCGGAGCCGGGACGGGGATCGGGGCCGCCATCGCTCGCACCTTGGCCCGAGAGGGTGCCTTCGTCGCGGTCACGGATATCAATGAGGATTGGGCTCGCAGGGTCGCCGAGGAGATCCGCCAGGCCGGTGGAACAGCGGAGGCGTGGCGGTTGGACGTCACCAAGAAAGCCGAGAATGTCGCCGTGATGGACGCTGTCGTCGCCAAGTGGGGGAGCCTGGATATCGTGTGCGCCAACGCTGGGGTCTCCACGATGAACTGGGTCGAGGACCTCGCGGAGGAGGAGTGGGATTACAATTTCAACGTTAATGCGAAAGGGGTGTTCCTGACGTGCCAGGCGTCCTTACCGCATATGATCCGAAAGGGCGGCCGCATCATCATCACTGCCTCGATGGCTGGCCATCGGGCCGTCCCCCTTCTGGCGCACTACGCCGCGTCCAAGTGGGCGGTGATCGGCTTCGGGTTAAGCCTTGCTGTTGAGGTAGGCAAGTATAACATCAAAGTGAACATAGTCTGCCCGGGCTTCGTCCGAACCTCGATGCAGGAGCGCGAGATCGTCTGGGAAGGGCAACTCCGCGGCATGGATCCTGAGGCTGTGCGGGCGGAGTATGTGAGCAAGACGCCGCTAGGGCGCATTGAGGAGCCACAGGACGTTGCCAACGTGGTGTTGCTCCTCTGCCTGCCCGAGGCCGATTTCATAACGGGGGCGGTGATTGATGTGACCGGTGGGGCGCATTTAACTTGAGGACGGCAGTGAGCGAAACTGCCGCGCTGCATGGAATGGTCTGCGCGCCCACATAGTGATGGGCGCGCAGACCATCCTTTGGGATCGTGAGGCCTCTCGGATGCCAGAGTATCGTTTTTTGCTGGAG
>NZ_PSLG01000034.1:0-22400 GCF_040289485.1 Thermoflexus sp. | reverse complement strand
CCTCGTAGGGGATCGCCTCCTCCCCGATGTAGACCCGCTGGAGGCGCGGGAGCCGCTCGGGGAAATCCGTCAGGATCTCCAGTTTCATCTCGCCCCGGACGCCCCAGGGACGGGCGATCCGGGCCACGGCCAGGAAACGCGGGAGCGGTTTGCGCATCGGGACGGCGCCGCTCGGGTTCTGGGGGTCCGGGCGAAGGTCGGCCGGGGGTCGCCGCCGATGGCGCCCTCACACCAGCGGCTCGATCCGCAGGTCCACCTTCCGGTGGGACGGCGCGACCGCCCGCAGCACCTGGCGGATGGCCTCCGCCAGGTGCCCGTCCCGGCCGATCAGCCGCCCCATCTCGGCCGGGGGCACTTTCATAATGTATTTCACCACCGGTCCCCGCCGGACCTCCTGGATCTGGACCGCCTCGGGGGTCTCCAGCAGGGACTGAGCCACGAAGGCCAGGAAGGTCCGCATCGCCGCCCCCTCACCGGGTCGAGGTGCGGGTCCCGGCCTCCAAGGCGGTCGCCTCGGCGACCAGCGCCTCCAGGGGCTCGCCGGCCTTCAGCCGCTCGAAGCGCGCCAGCGTCCCCGTCTTGCGGAACAGGATGCGCACCGCCTCCGTCGGCTGGGCGCCCACCCGCAGCCAGTGGAGGGCCCGCGCCTCGTTCACCACGATGGTCTCCGGCTCCGTGCGCGGGTTGTAATGGCCGATGATCTCGATGAACTTCCCGTCCCGGGGCGCCCGCGCATCGGTGACCACGATCCGATAGGTCGGCTCGTGCTTCTTGCCCATCCGCTGCAGTCGGATCCGAACCATTCTCCCCCTCGCGGTCTTAAAGTTTTCCTGATCGGAGAAAGGGGAAGGGCAGCCCTCCCTTCCCGGACTTCATCTGCTTCATCAGGCGCTGGATCTGGCGGAACTCCTGGAGCAGCTGGTTGACCTCCTGGACGGTGGTCCCGCTGCCCCGGGCGATGCGGCGCTTGCGGCTGGCGTTGATGATCTCGGGGTGGCGCCGCTCCTCCGGCGTCATCGAGTTGATGATGGCCTCGATCCGCTTGAACCGCCGGTCGGCCTCCTCCGGCGAGAAGGTCCGGGCGATCTGCCCGTAGCCGGGCAGCAGCTCCAGCAACTGGGAGAGGGGCCCCATCTTGCGCAGCGTGCGCAGCTGCTCCCGGAAGTCCTCCAAGGTGAACTCCGCCCGGGAGAGCTTGCGGGCCATCTCCGCCGCCTTCTCGGCCTCCACCGCCTCCTGGGCCTTCTGGATCAGCGCCCGCACGTCCCCCATGCCCAGGATGCGGGAGGCCAGCCCCTCCGGCTGGAAGGGCTCCAGCTGGTCCGGCTTCTCCCCCACCCCGATGAACTTGATGGGCACGCCGGTGACCGCCCGGATGCTGATGGCCGCCCCGCCCCGCGCGTCGCCGTCCAGTTTGGTGAGGATCAGCCCGGTCAGCCCCAGGCGCCGGTGGAAGGCCTCCGCGGCCCGCACCGCGTCCTGGCCGGTCATCGCATCCACCACCAAGAGGACCTCCTGGGGGCGCACCGCGGCGCGGATGGCCTCCAGCTCCGCCATCATCTCGTCGTCGATGTGCAGGCGGCCGGCGGTGTCCAGGACGACCAGGGTGTGGCCCTGCTCCCGGGCCACCCGGACCGCCCGCCGGGCGATGTCCACGGGGTCGGCCCCTGGGCCCTCGGCGTAAACCGGGAGGCCCAGCTGGCGGCCGAGGACCTCCAGCTGGGTCGCTGCCGCTGGCCGGTAGACGTCCGCCGCCACCAGGAGGGGGCGCTGCCCGGCCTTGCGCAGGCGCAGGGCCAGCTTGGCCGCCGTCGTGGTCTTGCCGGAGCCCTGCAGGCCCACCAGCATCACCCCATGGGGCGGCGGGCCGTCCAAGCGGATGGGCGCGGGGCTCCCGAGGGTGGCGACCAGCTCCTCGTAGACGATCTTGACCACCTGCTGGGCGGGGGTGAGGCTACGGATCCCCTCGGCGCCGACCGCCCGTTCCCGCACCCGGGCCAGGAGATCCCGGACCACGGCGTAGTGGACGTCGGCCTCCAGGAGGGCCAGGCGGATCTCCCGGAGGGCCGCTTCCACGTCGGCCTCCGTGAGCACCCCCCGCCGCCCCAGGCGGTTGAAGATCCCTTGCAGCTTCTGGGTCAGCCCCTCGAACATCCCCGCTTCCCACCGCCCCGGTGCGATCATCCCCCAGGCCGGGACCCCGCTCGGCCCGACCCGTGGCCGATTTCCATGATACTGGGAACCCAACGCGCGGACAATGGCAGAGGCCGGAGGCGATGGCCTTTGCGCTCTCCCGCTGGAGGTCCGGGGAAGGGGGGCAAGATCGAGCGCGCATGAGCTCATGGTCGGGAGGCGGCCGTGGGGTCGGTCCGGATCCCCTCCTTTCCAGCTTCTCCTCACACCGAGAGCCCGCCCATCATCACCCAGAGGATCCCGAGGACGAGGGTGGCCAGCCCCGAGAGGACCACCGAGAGGCGCAGCCAGGGGTCGCGGACCGGCGTCCGCTCCCGTTCGGCGCGGCCCATCCACATCGCCACCACCACCCGCAGATAGAAATAGGCCGAGAGCACCGTGGTGATCCCCCCCAGGATCACCAGGCCCGCCCATCCCCCCTGCCATGCCGCGGCGAAGAGCAGCAACTTGGCGAAGAAGCCGGCCGTGGGCGGCACGCCGATCAGGGAGAGCATGAACAAGAGCATCGCCGTGCCCATGCCAGGCGCCCGGCGGGCCACCCCCGCATAGGCCTCCAGGGAGGGATCCTCCCCCTCCGACCCCGCCATCCCCACCGCCACCGCGAAGGCCCCCATGGTGGCGAAGGTGTAGGCCAGCAGGTAGAAGAGCACCCCCGGCAGGGCCAGGCCCGGCGCCCCCAGCAACCCGAGGAGCAGATAGCCGGCGTGGGCGATGCTGGAGTAGGCCATCATCCGCTTGAAGTTCGGCTGCAGGAGGGCCACGACGTTCCCGACGACCATGGTCGCCGCCGCCATCGCCGCCACCGGCCCATGCCAGACCTCCGCCGCCGGCCCCAGGCCGATGAGGAACACCCGGATCAGGGCCGCCATCCCTGCCGTCTTGGTGGCCGCCGCCATGAAGGCCGTCACCGGCGTGGGTGCCCCCTCATAGACGTCCGGCGTCCACAAATGAAAGGGCACCGCCGCCACCTTGAACCCCAGCGCCACCAGCACCAGGGCGCTCCCCATCCCGACCAGAAGGCGACCCCCTGCCTCCAGGGCTCGCAACCTGCCCGCCAGCGCCGACAACTGGGTGGTCCCCGAACCTGCGAAAATCAGCGCGATCCCGAACACCAGGAAGGCCGAGGCGAAGGCCCCCAGCAGGAAATACTTCAGGGCCGCTTCCTCCGACGCGGCCCGCGGCCGCGCGAAGCCGGCCAGCACGTAGAGGGGGATGGAGAGCCCCTCCAACGCCAGGAAGACCACCAGCAGGTCCTGGGCCACAGCCATCAGCGTCATCCCTGCGGCGGCCAGCAGCAGGAACACATAATACTCCCCCCGGTCCAGCCCTTGATCCACCAGATACCGTCGCGAAAGCAAGACCGCCAGGGCGGTCCCGATCAGGAGGACCAGGCTCAACCCGCCGGCCGGGCGGTCCCAGCGCACCATCCCGGAGAAGCCCTCCCCAGGGCCCTCCCCCGGCAGCAAGGCCAACAGCCCCCCTACCACGCCCAGTCCCACGAGGGCGATCCCCAACGCCCCCCACACCATCCCCCGGGTCGGACCGGGCCGCCGGAAGGCCTCCGCGAGGATCAGGGCGAGGGCCCCGGCCGTCAGGACCAGCGTCGGCAACAGCGGGATCCACGCTTGCAACAAGGTCATCCCACGCTCCTCCAGGAGGCGTCATCCAGGCCCGAGGGGCCGCGCCACCGGCTCAACGGGTGGACAGCGCGGCCCCCGAGAGGGCCGCCAGGGCCTGCCGCACCGAGGCATCCATGGCGGCGAAGAACGGCATGGGATACAGACCGATGAAGAGGATCAAGGCCAGCAGCGGCGCCATGATCGCCAGCTCCCGGCCCCCCAGATCGGGCAGCCCCTGCCACCGCGGCGGCAGCGGCCCGTGCAGCACCCGCATCAGCATCGTCAGGATGTAGACCGCCGCCAGCACCACCCCGAAGGCCGCCGCCGCCGTCAGCCAACGGGCCGCCGGCCCCAGGGCCGCCGCCCCGAAGGACCCCAAGAGGATCAGGAACTCCCCCACGAACCCGTTCAACCCCGGCAGCCCCATGGACGAGAAGCCGACCACCATCAGGATCCCCCCGTAAAGGGGCATGACCTTCCACAGCCCCCCGAGCGCCCGGAAGTCCCGGGTGTGGGTGCGCTCGTAGAGCATCCCCACCAGCAGGAACAGCCCCCCGGTGCTCAGGCCGTGGTTGACCATCTGCAACAGCGCCGCCTGGACCCCCAGGGGGTTGAGGGCGGCCAGCCCCAGCATCACGAAGCCCATGTGGGAGACGCTGGAGAACGCCACCAGGCGCTTGAAGTCCTCCTGGGCGTAGGCGGCCAGGGCCCCGTAGAGGATGGCCACCACCGCCAGGACGGCCACCGGCAGGGCCAGCGCCCGGGCCGCCGCCGGGAACAGGGAGAAATTGAACCGCAGGAACCCATAGGCCCCCATCTTCAGCAGGAGCGCCGCCAGGATCACCGAGCCAGCCGTGGGCGCCTCCACGTGGGCGTCCGGCAGCCACGAGTGGAACGGCCACATGGGCACCTTGACGGCGAAGGCCAGCCCGAAGGCCACGAAAAGCCAGCGCTGCGCCTCCGGGGAGAGCAGGGGGCTCCCGTGGCGGGCCATCCGATCCAGGTCGAAGGTCCCCGTCCCCGTCAACGACCGCGAGAGGAGCCACAGGGCGATGATGCCCATCAGCATGAAGATCGACCCGGCCATCGTGTAGAGGAAGAACTTCACCGCCGCATAAACCCGGCGCGGGCCGCCCCAGATCCCGATCAGCAGGGTCATGGGGACCAGGGTGAACTCCCAGAAGATGTAAAACAGCAGGAGGTCGTGGGCCAGGAACACCCCCAGCACCCCCGCCTCCAGAAGCAACATCAAGGCCATGTATTCCTTCACCCGCTCCGCGATCGTCCACGAGGCGCCCAGGGCCAGGGGAAAGATCAGCGCGGTCAGCAGGACCAGCCACAGGCTGATCCCGTCGACGCCCACGATATAGCTCGCCCCGATGGCCGGGGCCCAGACCCAGCGCTCCACGAACTGGAGCCCCGGCCGCTGAGGGTCAAAGCCAACCAGGACCGCCAGGGCCAGCCCCAGGACCGCCATGCTGGTCCCCAGGGCTGTCCAGCGGATCGCCCCGACCCGATCCCGGGGGATCGCCAGGATCCCCAGCGCCCCCGCCAGGGGGAGCCCCAGCATCGCCGTGAGAAGAGGAACCGTCATCGCCCATCGCCTCGTCCATGTTCGTCGCGCATCAACGAAGGGCCGCCAGGACATAGAGGGCCAGGAGGGCCGCCCCGAGGAGCACCGAGAGGCCATACTGGCGCACGTAGCCCGTGCTCCAGCGGCGGGCCAGCGCCGCCGCCCGCCCGACCGCGCGGGCCAGCCCGTGGACCGCCCCGTCGATCCCATAAGGCTCCAGGCGGGTGGCCACCGCCGTCGCCACCCCCTGGAACGGCTGGACGAAAAGGAAATGATAAAGCGCATCCACGTAGAGCCGCTCCCGAAGGGCCTCGAACAGCCCGTCCAGCCGCGCTTGCAGCGGATCTTCCACCCCTTCGGGCCCCGCTCCCGGCCGATAGAGGGCCCAGGCCAGCAGGATCCCCGCCCCGGTGATGAGGACCGTCGGGAGGGCCGATTCCCAATGGAAGGTCGTTTCGTGCGCGGCGCCCAGCCAGCGGGCCAGGGCCGCGACCCCGGGGGCGTTGACCCACCCCGCCGCTATCGAGAAGAGCGCGAAGAAGAGAAGCGGGACTGTCATCACCGCCGAGCTCTCGGCAGCATGGGCAGCAGCCGGGCTGCGCGGATCTCCCGCGAAGATCAGCATCACCTGGCGGGTCATATAGAAGGCCGTGAGGAAGGCTGCCGCCACCAGCAGCCCGGAGGCGATGGTCGCCCATCCGCCCCTCTCCCCCAGGGCCGTCAGGATCTCCTCCTTGCTCCAGAACCCGGCCAGCGGGGGCACCCCGGCCAGGGCCGCCGCCCCCACCGCATAAGTCCAGAAGGTGAGGGGCATCCGCCGGGCCAGCCCGCCCATCCGCCGCATGTCGTTGGGGTCGATCTCCCCGTGGGCGCCGTGGGCGTGGGCCAGGGCGTGGATCACCGAACCTGCCCCCAGGAAGAGCAGGGCCTTGAAGAAGGCGTGGGTGCCCAGATGGAAGAGGGCCGCCGTCGCGGCCCCGGCCCCCGCGGCCGCCACCATGGAACCCAGCTGGGAGATGGTGGAAAAGGCCAGCACCCGCTTGATGTCGAACTGGCCCACGGCGATGAGGGCCGCCCACAGGGCAGTGGCCGCCCCCACCAGGGTGATCACCGCCTGGGCGGCGGGCGCCGCCGCGAAGAGGGGCTGGGCCCGGAGGATCAGGTAGACCCCGGCCGTGACCATGGTGGCCGCGTGGATGAGGGCCGAGACAGGGGTCGGACCGGCCATCGCGTCGGGCAGCCACACGTAAAGCGGGATCTGAGCGCTCTTGCCCGTCACCCCCGCGAACAGCAGCAGGGCCATCAGCGTGGCCAGGCCGGCTTCCAGCGGGCGCCGGGCCAGCGCCTCGAAGATCGACCCGTAATGAAAAGTGCCGAAGGTCCAAAAGATCAGCAGCAGCCCCAGGGTGAAGCCGAAGTCCCCGATCCGGTTCACGATGAAGGCCTTGCGGCCCGCCCCCGCGTTGTAAGGGACCTCGAACCAGAAGCCGATCAGCAGATACGAGCACAGTCCCACCAGCTCCCAGCCCGCGAAGAGGACCAGGAAGTTGTCCGCCAGGATCAGCAGCAGCATCGAGGCCAGGAACAGGTTGAGGAACATAAAGAAGCGGCGGACGTAGGGATCGCCGGCCATATAGCCGATGGAGTAAACATGGATCAGCGTCCCCACCAGGGTGACCAGCAGGGCCATGGTCGCCGAGAGGGGGTCGATCCGCAGCCCCACCTCCACCGTCAGCGGAGGGACCGCCGCCCAGCGGTAGAGGGTCACCTCCACCATCCGGGCCTCCGGCGGCCGGGCGAGCAGCGCGGCGAAAACCAGGGCCGACGTCCCGAAGGACGCAGCGGCGGCCGCAGAGGCCACCACCCCGACCGTCCGCTCCCGGGTCTGGCCGGTGGAGAGCAGGTTGACCAAGAAGCCCAGCAGCGGGAACGCGATGATTAGCCACGACCCGGCGAAGAGGCTCTCCATCGTCTTCCCCTCTCAACCCCGCAGGCTGCTCAGGTCGTCCACGTTGGTGGTTTGCTTGGTGCGGAAGATGGCCACCATCAGGGCCAGGCCCACCGCCACCTCCGCCGCGGCCACCACCAGCACGAAGAAGACCGCCAACTGGCCCTCCAAGAGGCCGCGGTAGCGGGAGGCGGCCACAAAGGCCAGGCCGGCCGCGTTGAGCATCAGCTCGACGCACATGAAAAGGATCAGGGCGTTGCGGCGCACCAGGAAGCCGACCGCCCCGATCCCGAACAGCAACGCGCTCAGGGCCAGATAATGGGCCAGCGTCACCATCCCTCAGCCCCCCGAACCGTGATGGCGGGCCAGCACCACCACGCCCACCATGGCGATCAGCAGCAGCACCGAGGTGACCTCAAAGGGCAGCGCGTGGGTCGTCAGCAGCCGCCCGCCGATGGCCGCCGGATCCCCCAGGGGCGCCGGGGGGCTGCCCGCCGGCGGGAGCTCCATGGGGGCCTGCAGGAACGCGAACAGGATCCCTCCGATCAGGATCCCGCCCCAGGCCAGCGCCAGCGGGATCTGCCACCGCATCCCGGGGGCACCGCTGACCCGCTCCGCCCCGAGCATCATGATCACGAACAGGAAAAGCACCATCACCGCCCCGGCGTAGACGGCGATCTGCACCATGGCCACGAAGGGAGCGTTCAGCAGCAGATAAAAGGCGGCCACGGTGAGCAGGTTGAGCACCAGGAACAGGGCGCTGTGCACCGCGTTCCGGACGGCCACCGTCCCCAGGGCCGTGGCGATGGCCACCGCCGCCAGGACGAGAAACGCAATCCATTCCCCCACGCTCGTTCCCTCCATGGGCCGCAACGGGCGGCAGCCTTCTCACACGGGCTCGTTCACCAGCCCCTCCTCCCAGATCGACCGGGTGCGGAGGGCCGGGTCCGTGGTCCGCTGGGGCGTGCCAGGGATCCCCGGCGGGGGCGGCACCAAGAGCTGCGCCTTGGTCACGATGAAGGACTCCCGGGTGTAGCCCGCGGGCGGGATCTTGTCCGTCAGCACGATGGCGTTGGTCGGGCAGGCGTCCTCGCAGTAGCCGCAGAAGATACAGCGCAGGAGGTTGATCTCGTAAACCCGCGCGTAGCGCTCGCCGGGAGAGTAGCGCTCCTGGTCGGTGTTCTCCCCCGCCTCCACATAGATGGCGTCCGCCGGGCAGGCGGCCGCGCACAAGGCGCAGCCGATGCACCGCTCCAGGCCGTTGCTGTAGCGACGCAGCTCATGCACCCCCTTAAAGCGCGTGCGCAACGGGCGCCGGACCTCCGGGTAGGGATAGGTCACGGGCCCCCGCAGGTTGGTCTGGATGAACTCCTGCAGCGTCGTGAACAAGCCGCGGAACAGTTCGATCAGCATGGCTCACCCCGCTCGCCGGTGGGACATCCCCTCCAGGCCGCGCCCCGCCCCCTCACCCCACCAGCGCGATAACGACGGCGGTGGCCATCCCATTGGCCAGGGCGAGGGGGAGGAGGACCTTCCAGCCCAGCCGCATCAACTGGTCGTAGCGGATGCGCGGGAGCGTGGCCCGGATCCAGATCAGCACGAACAACAGGAAGGTGACCTTGAGGGTGAAGTAGACCACCCCCAGGGCCGGATACATGTCCACGAAGGGGCCCAGGTAGCCGCCCATGAAGAAGGTGGCCATCAGGGCGCTGAAGCCGATCATCTTGACGTATTCGGCCATGAAGAACAGCGCGAACTTCATGCTGCTGTATTCGGTGAGATAGCCGGCCGTCAGTTCTTGCTCCGCCTCCACCAGGTCGAAGGGCGCCCGCTTGATCTCCGCCAGGCCGGTGATGAAGAAGATGGCGGCGGCCAGCGGCTGGTAGAAGAGCAACCATCCCTGCCGCTGGAACTCCACAATGCCGCTGACCTGGAGGGTCCCCGCCGTCAGGACCACGCTGACCACCGCCAACCCCATGGCCAGCTCGTAACTGATCATCTGAGCCGCCGCCCGGATCCCCCCCAGGAGGGCGAACTTGTTGTTGGATGCCCACCCGGCCAGCGTCACCCCATAGACGCTGATGGAGGTGATGGCCACGAGGTAGAGGACCCCCACGTTGAGGTCGGTCAGCTGCAGGCGGGTCCGCCGGCCGAACAGGGTCACCTCCGGCCCGAAGGGGATCACGGCGAAGATCAGCACCGCCGGCACCAGGGTGATCACCGGCGCCAGCACGAACAGGACGCGGTCGGCGTCGGTGGGGACGAAATCCTCTTTGAAAAACAACTTGACCGCGTCGGCCACCGGCTGGAGCAGCCCATAGGGGCCGGCCCGGTTCGGGCCGATGCGGGCCTGGAAGTCGGCCACCAGTTTCCGCTCGGCCAGGGTGAGATAGGCGAAGCCGGTCAGCAACAACAGGACCAGGACCGCGCTCTTGATCAGGGCCTCAACGAAGAACAGCGCCATCCCGGACCCCCGCCTCGATCTCGATCTGAAGGGCCTCCACCACCTCCGCCCGGGGCGCCCCCTGGGCGGGCACCCGCAAAACCCCGGGGGGCACTGAGAGATCCACTTGGGCCCGCAAGGTCAGCGCCCGGCCGTTGGCCCGCAGGACCGCCGGCTGGCCCGCCGCAATCCCCAGGCGCCGGGCGGTCTCCGGATGCATCCCGACGGTCGGCGCCACCATCTGGTTCCGCAGATGCGGGGTCCGCTCGATCAACGTCCCCTGGGCATACAGGCGCCGGACCGGCACCACCATCAGGGCGTCCTCCGGCGGGATCTCCGGGTCTTTCCAGAACAGGGGCCAGCGGGCCCCCGGCGCCTCCGCCTCCGTCGGCCAGACCCGCCCCAGCCCGCCCTCGTTCGGGCGGGCGGTCCCGCCGAAATACAGCTCCCGGGAGGTGCCCACCGGGGGCCACTGGGGCTCGGTCCGGGCCAGCGCCGCATAATCCATCCCCCGATAGCGCGGAACCTGGCGGGCGATCTCATCCATCACCGCCTCGGGGGAGAAGTAACGCCAGCCCGCCCCCAGGCGCAGGGCCAGATCCACGAAGATCTCCCAATCCCCCCGGGCCTCCCCGAGGGCCGGCAGCGCCTTGTAGAACCGCTGCACGCGGCGCTCGGCGCTGGTGAAGGTGCCCTCCCGCTCCGCCCAGCTCTGGGCCGGCAACACCACGTCGGCCATCCGTGCCGTCTCGGTCAGGAACAGTTCCTGGACCACCCGGAAGCCCGCCCGGGGCATCGGCCGGCCGTCCCCCGCCGGGTCCGCGCCGACCACGTAGAGGACCGGGACCTCCGCCGGGAGCGGACGGACGCCGACGAGATCCAGGGCCCCCTGGGTGTTGCCGTGGGGCCAGAGGGGGAGCAAACCGTTGTGGGGGCGGCCCACGTGGCCGGTGATGGCCAGCAGATCCGCGGCCATCCCCACGAAAGCCTCGCCGTCCACCACACCCTCGCGGCCGAAGACGAAGACCACATTTTCAGCCTCCGCCACCGCTTCGGCAAGGGCCTCCATCGCCGCCCGCGGGAGCCCGGTCCGCACCTCGAGGGCCTCCCACGGATACGTCGCCACGCGAGCCCGCAGGACCTCCAGGCCGTCCAGCCGATCCCGGACCGCCGGCGGGATCCGGTCCTGCTCCAGGAGGGCCCGCAGGGCGCCCAGGAGCACCAGGGCCTCGGTCCCGTAGCGGTAGCGGAGGACCGGGTCGGCGTAACGCTCTGCCTTCTGGGGCCGGCCCCCGGCGACGATCAGGCGGGCGCCCCGCCGCACCGCCCCCCGCACCCGCAGGAACCAGATGGGGGCCTCCTCCTCCAGGTCCCCAGCCATCACCACGATCAGGCTCCCCCGCCCCATCCGTCCGAAATCCGTCCCCACGCCGACCCCATAGCGGGCCACCGCCTCCCCGCCGAAGACCGGCGGATCCATGGTGACCCAGGGGGAGCCCAGGACCTCCTCAAACAGGCGGCGGAACAGATAGAGGTCCTCGTTGGGCAGGCGATCCCCGATGATCCCCGCTGCGCCGGCCCCCGCCTGCCGGAGGGCCTGGGCCACCCGCTCCAGGGCCTCCTCCCAGGAGGCCGGGGCCAGCGCCCCATCCCGGCGCACCAGCGGCTGCCGCAGGCGGTCCTCCGCCGTGGCGAAGTGGTGGACGAAGCGCCCCTTGTCGCAGATCCAGATCTCGTTCACCGCCTCGTGCTGGCGGGGCATCACCCGCAGGATGTCCCAGCCGCCCTTGCGGGCCGAGGGCCGGACCTCGAGGGTGATGTTGCAGCCCACCGGGCAATGGGCGCACAGGCTGGGGATGGGGGTCAGTTCCCAGGGCCGGGCGCGGAACCGGAAATCCGTGGTGGTGAGCGCCCCCACCGGGCAGATGTCGGTGGTGTTCCCCGAGAAATAACTGGCGAAGGGGGGATCGGAGAAGGTGATGATCTCCATGCCGCGCCCGCGATCGGAGAACCCCAGCACCGGGTCGTCGGCGATCTCCTCCTGGAACCGGATGCACCGGCCGCACAGGATGCACCGCTCCCGGTCCAGGATGATCAGGTCGCCCAGGGGCACCCGCTTCTCCTGCCGCATCTTGTCCGCGTAATCGAAGCGGGACTCGGCGGGGCCGTAGCGCACGGTGAGGTTCTGCAGCGGGCACTCCCCGCCCTTGTCGCAGATCGGGCAGTCCAGCGGGTGGCTGGTGAGGAGGAACTCCAGGATCGCCCGCTGGGCCTCCTGGACCTGCAGGGTGTTCGTCCGCACCACCATGCCCTCGGCGACGCGGGTCGTGCAGGCCGTCTGCAGGCGGGGCATCCACTGCACCACCGGCCGCCCCTCTACGTCCCGGAGCGGCTGGCGGGTGTGGGGGTCGACCTGGATCGTCCCCACCTCCACCAGGCACATCCGGCACATCCCCGCCGGCTCCAGTTTGGGGTGGTAACAGAAGACGGGGATGTCGACGCCCGCCCGCTTGGCGGCGTCTACCACCAGGGTGCCCGGGGGCACCTCTACCGGACGATCGTCGATGAAGATGCGCACCGTTCCGCCCATCCCATCGCTCCTTCAGCGCCCGCCGGCCGGGGCCGCGACCTCGGCCGCCGCCCGGAGGTAGGCCTCATATTCCTGGCGGAAATGGCGCAGGCTGGAGAGCACCGGGCTGGTGGCGAAATCCCCCAGAGGGCACAGGTTCTTGCCCGCCATTTGGCGGGCGATGCTCTCCAGCAGCTCAGGGTCCTTCGGGCGCCCCCGACCCGCCACGAGGCGCTCGTAAACTCGCCGCAGCCAGTAGGTTCCCTCCCGGCACGGCGTGCACTTGCCGCACGACTCGTGCTGGAAGAACCGCACCATCTTGTAGGCCGCCCACACGATGTCCACCGTGTCGTCCAGCACGATGACGGAGGCCGACCCGAGCATGGAGCCGGCAGCCTGCACGGATTCGTAGTCGAGGGGCGTGTCCAGGGCGGAGGCCGGCAGCATCGGCGCCGAGGCCCCCGCCGGGAGGATCGCCTTCACTGACCGCCCTTCCCCCAAAAGGCCCTGCCCGTATTCCTCCCCGAAGATCAGATCCCGGAAGGTGATCTTCCCCAGTTCGGCCTCGTAATTGCCGGGCCGCCGCACCCGGCCGCTCAGGCAGAAGATCTTGGGCCCGGGGCTCTTCTCGGTGCCCATCGTCCGATACCAGGCCGCCCCGCGGGCGATGATGGGCGGCACGTTGGCCAGGGTCTCCACGTTGTTGACCACGGTGGGCTTCCCGTAAAGGCCGTAGGTGGCTGGGAAGGGCGGGCGCACCCGTGGGTGGCCGATCTTGCCCTCCAAGGACTCCAGCAGGGCCGTCTCCTCGCCGCAGATGTAGGCCCCCGCCCCCAGATGGACGGCCACCTCCACCGAGTATCCGCTCCCCAGGACGTCCCGGCCGATGAAGCCGGCCGGGTAGGCCTCGGCGAGGGCCGCCTCCAGCCGGCGGGCCACCGAGCGGTATTCCCCTCGCACGTAGATGTAGACCCGTTCGGCCCGGATGGCGTAGGCGGCCAGCAGCGCCCCCTCGATCACCTGATGGGGGTTGCCCTCCATCAACTCCCGGTCCTTGAAGGTCCCGGGCTCCGACTCATCGGCGTTGACCACCACGTATTTGGGGAACACGTCCTTCGGGACGAAGGACCACTTCAGCCCGGTGGGAAAGCCCGCGCCGCCCCGCCCGCGCAGCCCCGCCGCCTTGACCTCCTCGATCACCTGCTCCGGGGTCATCGCCGTCAGGGCCTTGCGCCAGGCTTCATAGCCGCCGTGGCGGACGTAGACCTCCAGCCGGTGCAGGTCCGGGATCTCCCGATGTCGCAGCAGGATGTAGCGCCCCATCACGTCCCGTCCCGAGAGAGATCGGCGATCACCTGATCGAAGACCTCTGGGGTGACGTTCTCCACGAACTCCAGATCGACCTGCATGGCCGGCGCCCGGTGGCACGCCCCGATGCACATCACCGTCTCCAGCGTGAACCGGCCGTCCGGCGTGGTCTCCCCGGGCCGGACCCCCAGCCGGCGGGCGGCGTGGGCGACCAACTCGTCCGCCCCCCGTAGGGCGCACGGCAGGTCGTCGCAGATCTGGATGAGATGGCGGCCGATAGGGCGATCGTAAAACAGCGAATAGAAGCCCACCACCCCCCGGACCTGGGTGGGGCTGACCCCCACGATGTCGGCCACCTCCCGGATGCCCTCCTCGGTGCAGTAGCCGTATTCCCGCTGGACCAGGTAGAGCAGCGGGAGGACCGCCGAGCGCTTCACCGGATACCGGGCCAGGATGGCTGCGATCTCCTGCGCGTATTTCTCCCGGAGCATCCCCACCTCCGCTCACCATTCGATGCGATAGCGACAGGCGGGCGCGCCCATCCCCCGGCAGGTCTCTTCGACCACCCGCACCGTCTCCACCGGCCGCTCCAGCACCCAGGCCACGAGAGCCTCCAGCACCCCGGCGGGGAGGTCACAGCACGGCTCCCCACACGAGAGGCCCACGCAGTAAGGGCAGGAGGGGTTCTCCCAATAGATCCGCTCCCCTTCCCGCCAGACCCGAGGGGTGGACCCGGTCTCGGTGCGGACCACCGTGGCGGCCCGCTGGACGGCGTTGTAGACCCGCTCCCGGGGCGCCCGGAGAACGGAGGAGATCAGTCGGAGGAGGTGGGCCACCCAGCCATAGGCCTCGAGGTCCCGCCGCAGGGTCTCGTGGCCGATGCGGCGGAGCAAAATACCCCCCTGGGGACTGAGGCGCTCCCGAAGCCCGGCGCAAAAGGCCGAGATCTCCGCGAAGGTCACCCCGGGCTCCGGGCTGGGCGGCGGCAGCGTCTCCCGGTAGCGCTCCAGGCCGGCCCGTCCGATGGCCTCCGCCCACGCCTCCGGGCCGGCCACGGCCCGCGCGGCGTCCAGGATCTGGCGGGCGTATCGCTGGGTCAACTGGCCCTGTGCGGTCATGCGGCCCTCCGCAACGCCTCTCTCAGGAACGCCTCCAGCAGCGGCGTCACGACCTCCGGGCGTTCCAGGTTGACGATGTGGCCGGCCCCCGGGATGATCTCCAGACGTGCCCCGGGGATGGCCCGGGCCATCCGCTCCGCCTCGTGGGGCGGGCGCGAGACGTCATCGGCCCCCACCACCACCAGCGTCGGCGCCCGGATCTCCCCCAGCCGGTCCAGCACCGAGGAGCGGCTGAAAATGCCCCGGCCCACCGCCAGGATGCCGGGCAGCCGCTCCGGTGGGATGGCGGCGAGGGAGGCCTGGAAGCGGGCGACCAGATCCGGGTTCCGCTGCACGGTGGCCGGCGAGAAGAAGAAGGGCACCAGGGCCTCCAGCAGCGGCGGCGGCAGCGCCCCCGCCTGCTCCACCATCGCCATCATGGCGAAGTAACGCTGGCGGGATTCCTCCGGCTCCTCCCCGGCGTCGGTGTCCATCAGCACCAGGGCGGCCACCGCCTCGGGATGGGCCAGGGCCAGGCGCATGCCCCACATCCCCCCGACCGAGAGCCCCACCACGGCGAAGCGCTCCAGCCCCAGGGCCTGGGCGAAGGCCCACAGATCCTCCGCCAGGGCGTCCACCGAATAGGGGGAAGCCGGTGGGAGGTCGGAGCGGCCGTGGGCCCAGATCTCCGGGACGATACAGCGGTAGGTCCGGGAGAGGGCCTCCACCTGGGGCGCCCACATCCCGGCGTCCCACAGATAACTGTGCCCGAAGAGCACGGGGAACCCCTCCCCGCACGCCTCGTAAAACATCCGTCGACCCCGGATGACGACCTCGGGCATGGGCCAGCCTCCGGAAAGGAGTCTGCTGCTGCCGCTCAGCGGTCGACCTCCCCGAGCACGATGTCGATGCTGCCGATGATGGCCACGAGGTCGGCCACCAGGCCGCCCTTGGCCATGATCGGGAGGGCCTGCAGGTTCACGAACGAGGGGGCTCGGAAATGGACCCGGCGCGGCTTCGGGGAGCCATCGCTGTTGATGTAAACGCCGAACTCCCCCCGCGGCGACTCGACGGCATGGTAGACCTCGCCCGGGGGCGGGGAGAAGCCCTCCGTCCAGAATTTGAAATGATGGATCAGGGCCTCCATGCTCCAGGCCAGTTCCTCCTTGGGCGGGGGGGTCACCTTGCGGTCGGGGGTGATGTAGGGCCCTTTGGGCAGGCGCCGGAGGGCCTGGTCGATGATGCGCAGGCTCTGGCGCATCTCCTCGAGGCGCACCATGAAGCGATCGTAAACGTCCCCGTTCTCCCCCAGGGGCACGTCGAACTCGAAATGGTCGTAACACGAATAGGGCTGCGCCTTGCGCACGTCGTAGTTCACCCCCGAGCCCCGCAGGGAGGGCCCTGTCACCCCCCAGGCGATGGCCTCCTCCGGGGAGATCACCCCCACCCCCTTGGTCCGCTGAAGCCAGAGGGGGTTGCGCTTCAGCAGCCGCTCGTATTCGTCGATGCGGGCGGGCATGAGCCGGAGGAAGGCCCGCACCGCCTCCTCGAACCCTTCCGGAACATCTCGCCACAGCCCGCCGACCCGGAAGTAGGAGACCATCATCCGCTGGCCGGAGACCATCTCGAAGATGTCCAGGATCATCTCCCGCTCGCGGAAGCAGTAGAGGAACACACTCATCGCCGCGATGTCCAAGGCGTGAGTCCCCAGCCAGACCAGGTGGCTGGCGATGCGCTGGAGCTCGGTGAGGATCACCCGGATGTATTGCGCCCGCAGGGGGACCTCCACCCCCATCAGTTTCTCGACGGCCATGACGTAGGCCAGGTTGTTGGACATAGGGGAGAGATAGTCGATGCGGTCGGTCAGCGGGATGATCTTGGTGTAGGTCTTCGACTCGCAGGTCTTCTCGATGCCCGTGTGCAGGTAGCCGATGTCGGGCACCACCGAGACGACGGTCTCCCCATCCAGCTCCACCAGCAGGCGAAGCACGCCGTGGGTGCTGGGGTGCTGCGGGCCGATGTTGATCAGGAGGGTCTCCCCCTTCAGGGCCCGCTCCGAGACCAGGTGCTTCAACTGCTCCAGCGTGAACGCCTGGACGTCGCCTTCCCGGATGGCCATTGGGTGGCCTCTCCCCCTCGGATCGTCCCTTCACTCCCGGGCGTAGGGCTTGCGGGCGTCGATCTCACGCCAGTTGAACGAGAACTGGGCGGGCTCCACCACCAGGGGATGATCCCGGCGCAGCGGATGTCCTTCCCAGTCCTCCGGCAGCAGGATGCGGCGCAGGTCCGGATGCCCCTCGAACCGGATCCCGAAGAGGTCGTAGGTCTCCCGCTCGTGCCAGTTGGCGGTGGGCCAGACCCCCGTCACCGTGGGGACCACGGGGTCCTCCTCCTCTAGGAACACCTTCACCCGCAGCCGCATGTTGTGCGGAAGGGAGTAGAGATGATAATTGACCGCGAAGCGCGGCCGGTCCGGCCAGTAGTCCACCGCGCAGAGATCCGACAGGAAATTGAAGCGGCTCTCCGGATCGTCCCGCAGGAAACGACAGATCTCCACCAGGGCCTCGCGCCGGACCACCAGGGTGGTCTCCCCGCGGAACTCGATGACCTCCTCCACAGCCTCGCCGAAGCGCTCCCGCACCTTCTCGATCACGCGGTCGATGGTCATGAGGTCCTCCCGCACGGCGGGGCGGTCGGGCCTTACCGGCCGCGGCCTCCCCTGCGGATTTTCTCGTGGAGCCGGATGATCCCATCGATCAGCCCCTCGGGACGCGGGGGGCACCCGGAGACATAGACGTCCACCGGGATGATCTCATCCACCCCTTGGACGATGGCGTAGTTGTTGAACACCCCGCCCGTCGAAGCGCAATCCCCCATGGCGATCACCCACTTGGGCTCGGTCATCTGGTCGTAGAGGCGGCGCACCACCGGGGCCATCTTCCGGCTCACCCGCCCGGCCACAATCATCAGATCGGCCTGGCGCGGGGAGGCCCGCATGATCTCCATGCCGAAGCGGGAGAGGTCGTAGTGGCTGGCCTGGGTGGCCATCATCTCAATGGCGCAGCAGGCCAGCCCGAACAGCAAGGGCCACATCGCCCGGGTGCGCCCCCAGGCCGCCACCCACTCCAGCGCCTCCTCCAGGGTGGTCACCACCACCCCTATCTCCCCGGTCTTCGCCCCCGCCGTCGCCAGCGCCACCGGCTCCCTCACCGCTCCCATTCGAACGCCCCCTTCCGCCAGGCGTAGACATACCCGATCACCAGGATCGACACAAAAAGGGCCATCTCCCCTAAGGCCAGGCCCCTCAAGGCCCGCAACTGCAACGCCCATGGATAAAAGAAAATAATTTCGACATCAAACAGGATGAATAAAAGGGCAACAAGATAGAATTTAACCGGAAAGCGTCGCTGAGCTGGCCCGATGGGAACCATGCCAGACTCGTAGGGCAGATGTTTGCGACGGGTAGGTCGGTGAGGGGCCAGGAACCGGGGGGCCAGCAGGGCGATTCCCGCAATCCCCCCGCTGACCAGAAGCAGGGTGAGGATCGGCACATAGCCCAGAAGGGTCGCCATCCGCGGTCCCTCCCGACAGGCTTTTGTTCATTCTACCACAAAGAGAGGGGGTGTCAACCCTCCGTGCCGGGAGGAACAAAGCGGGCCTCCTGGGCGAGGGCCTGGCATTCGGAGACGGGCGGGGCGGCCCCAGGCCGGCACCCAGCCGCCGGGATCCGCCCGGATCCCGATGCCGGTGGATTTAGAGCAAGGGGGTGAGCAGCCCGGTGGCGATCAGCGTCATCGCCCAAAGGCGGTCGAAGTTGATCCAAAGCCGACGCAAAGGGGCCAAGCCGATCCCCTCGTAAACGACCCAAGCCACCAGGCCGAGGGCCGCCCCGTAGCCTGCCGTATGCAGACCGATGGCCCGGATCCCCTCCAGCCATGGATTGCCGACGGTGGGCATGGAGGACAGGGGGGTTGGGATGCACCGCGAGGTCAGGCCCAACAGGAAGGGCACCAGCATCAACCCGGCTCCATGGCTCCAGGCCACCAGGAACGACCACCCGATCAGCGCCCCCGGACCGACCCGCATGCCCACCCAACGCGGATGCCGCATGCGAACCAACCGGTAGACCCCGAACCCGATGAGCAGGGCGGCCGCCAAGAGCCGTAGCGCCTGAGAAGGAAGAAAGGCGCCCATCCCCACCACAGAACCCACCGTCGCGCCCACGGCCAGCATATGGCCGATGGCCATGGGGACGAGGGCCTTCGCCACCGCAGCCCGGCGCTGTTCCTGAAGCCCCAGCGCAACGGCAAAGAGCCACCCCATCCCAGGGTTCAGCCCATGATAGGCGCCCAACAGGAAGAGGCCGACCCACGCCCCCATGGGGTTGCGACCCGCTACGGATAGCAGAAGGAATCCGAGGAGGCGTCGCCCCCCTCTAACCGCACCTGATGCGGGCGATAGCCATCAAAAGCCACGAAGAACGTGGGGTCGACGGCCAACCCCCCCGCCGGGTCCGCCTCCAGCTTCACCAGCCAGCCGCGGATGCCGTCCGGATAGAAGAGGGGATCCCACGGCAAATACAGGGAGTTGGTCACATAAACCCGACGGCCATCCCGGCTGATCTCCACCATCTGGGGTCCCCCGTTCAAGGGCTGTGCCGGGTCCCGGGGATGCGGGGCCCGGGCCACGATCCCGCCCAAGCGGACAGAGCCGGTCAGCCGAGGGTGGAACGGATCAGAGACGTCATACTGGCGGAGCTCCCCCGTCCCCCAGCAGGACACGTAAAGGAAACGATCGTCCAGGGAAAGGTTGATATCGGTCACCAGGGGAGGAACCGCTTTGAAGTCCTTCAGAAGGGGCGGCAGTTGGTCGGGTGGAGCGGGCTCCGCAGGGATCTCAATGACCTTGCGGACCGCCCAGGCCCCGTTCTCCCGATACCACAGCCAGACGGAGCCTGAGAGATCCTTCCGCGAGAGGACCACCCCGGCGAAGCCGTAGGCCTTGGTCGGATCGTGGGCCGGCCGGAGCTCAAGGACCATCTGGTGTTCCACCCCCAAGTCGAGGGCTTGGAGATGGCGACGTCGGCGCAGGTCCCAGATGTGCAAACGATGGCCGTAGCGGCCGTTGAGGAGCGCCTCCACATCCACGCCCCCTTCCACCATGCGGGGGGTGCCCCACTCGCTGGTGATCAACACATCGTGGCCCAGATGCCACCAGAAATCGTAGGCCAAGAACTGGGGCCCGCGGTTGACCTCCCATCGGCCCAGAACCTCGAAGGTGTAGTGGTCCAAGACAAAGATCCCCCCAGGGCCATCCCCATCGGGGTTCCCCAAGGCGCTGAGGTAAATCCCATCCGGGCCGCAGTGGACCGTGTGCGGGCGGGAGTAACCTGCCCGGGCGGCTACTTCCTCCGGCGCGATGACTTTCACCACCCGCGGGCGGGTGGGATCCGGACGGGTGTCCAAAATGTAAATCCGAGAGGAGCGCAGGCCGGGCACGATCAGGTAGCGACGTTCTACATGGGGATGGGGCGCGTAGGGGCAGAGGGCCGAACTGCACGCATTCCAGCCGAAGTGGTGGAGCTCGTCGCCCGTGTAGGGCAGCTCCGTCCGGCCGACGACCTGACCGTAAGTCGACGAGCGCGGATCGACGTCCACCACAGCGATGGCGTCCGGCCGGCCGTCGGTGGGGTTCGGGTTCAGCGCCGCCACGTAGGCCAACCGTTCCGGTGGCGCCTGCATGGCCAACCGTGGCGAGGGATAAAAACTGGGATCAGGCCTCCAGAGCACCATGGTCCCCTCCTCCGCCGGAACTACCAGGTTATATGACCTCGCGCAGCTGACCGGTCCGGACGTCGAAGCTGCGGATCCCATCCTTGTGGGGCAGGAACGGGCTGGCGCGGAGGCGGCGGATCGACTGGCGGATGTTCTCCTCCAGATCGCGGAAGGCCTCGAAAGCAAAAGGGGGACGCATGCCCACCTCGGCCTCGATGCGATCCTTCAGGTCATCGTCCCGGAAGGTCAGCATCCCACCATCCGTGGGCTGGATCCGCATGATCTCGCGGGTCCCCAGCAGGCGCTGGGAGATCACCAGCGATCGGATCACGTCCGCGGTCACCACCCCTCCGGCGTTCCGGATCACGTGGGCGTCGCCCTCCGCCCAGCCCCGGATCCGATGCCCGTCGATACGGGCATCCATGCAGGTCACGATCGCCAGGCCTTTGGCCGGGCGGGCGGGCAGGTCCCCCTTTCGGAAACCGCCCGCCTCGGCCCGCGCGTTCTGCAGCAGGGCATCGATGGCGCTCACCGCCATCCCCCCGCGATGGGCTGGGGCGACCGGGCGAGGAGGATGCGGGCCTCCTCGCCCTCGTGCTGCACTTCGAGGACGGCGTAGCCGTGGCGCCGGGCCCACGTCGTCACCGTGAACTCGTCGGCGTAACCTTTCACCAGGACCGCCACCGCCTCCTCAGGGCCAAGGCCCGTCAGGGCCTGCTGCACCCGCCCGATGGGCGCGTCCGTGCACAGCTCCACCCCTGCCCGCAGATCCACCGTCCGGACGATCCGCATCTCCCCTCCCCCGCATGCCTTCACCGCTCGATCGGCAGGCCGACGGTGTTCCCCCACTCGGACCATGAGCCGTCGTAGTTGCGGACGTTGGGATAGCCCAGGAGGTGGCGCAGCACGAACCAAGTCACCGACGAGCGCTCGCCGATCCGGCAGTAGGTGATGATCTCCTTGTCCGGCGTGATCCCCGCCTCCTCGTAAATCTGTCGCAGCGCCTCCGGGTCCTTAAAGGTGTCATCGTCGTTGAGGGCCTTGGACCACGGGATGTTGATGGAGCCGGGGATGTGGCCGCCGCGCTGAGCGGCCTCGTTGGGATACTCGGGCGGCGCGGTGATCTCCCCCGTGAACTCCGCCGGCGAGCGCACGTCTACCAGGACCGCCCCTCGCTTCCCCAGGGCGTTCAGCACGTAGGGCAGAAAGGCCCGATAGCGGTAATCGGGCTCCAGGGCCCGATAGGTCGTGGGCGGGTAGGTGGGGATCTCCTCGCTCAGCGGCCGTTTCTCCTCGATCCACTTCTTGCGGCCGCCGTTCAGCAGGCGGACATCCGGATGTCCGTAGAGTTTGTAGATCCAGAAGGCGAAGGCCGCGAACCAGTTCCGGAAATCCCCGTAGAGGACCACGGTGGTGTCGTTGGCGATGCCGGCCCGGCTGTTGAGGGCCTCGAAGGCTTCTTTGCCTACGATGTCACGCCGCACCGGATCGTTGAGGTCCTTGCGCCAGTCGAAGAGCACCGCCCCCGGGATATGGCCCAGATCATAGGCGCTGGCCGGATCGTAGTCCACCTCCACGATCCGCACCTTCGGGTCCTCCAGATGCTCGGCCACCCACTGAGTGTCCACCAAAGCCAAGGGATCCGCATACGTCGCCATGGCAGACCTCCTTCCCGTGGTTTCCGGTTCCGATGAGGCGAGGGTCTCTATCCCCCACCCCTGGAGGGGGATTTGTGCGGTGGCTTGGAGAAACCCCCCAGGGCGAGAGGGCGCAGCGCCTTCAACGCGGCCACAACACCGAAGAACCGGGAGAGGAAAGCGGGGGCAGCGGGCGGTCGGTTCCGCTCAGCGGGGCGCGCGTCCCAAGCGGGCGGCCA
>NZ_PSLG01000122.1:1302-2289 GCF_040289485.1 Thermoflexus sp. | reverse complement strand
AGGAGGCAGGATACACCGCCCTCAGCGTATTTCCACACCCTTTGATGGTACCTCCCTTTTCTACACTGTCCGTCCGTACATTGTTCGACGGAGCCCCTGATTCCTCGCGTGTCGATGGTCTCACAGGGGGCGGGCCCACCCCCGGGCGCGGGCGATCTCCACCATCTCCTCCTCCACGTCCCGGGGGATGAGATCCGGGGACGTTTGCCGCAGCAAGAGCGCCAGGTAGTACACCCGAGCCGCCTGTTCGGCGGCGACGCAGCGGTTGAAGGCATGGCCGAGGTCCTGGCCCACGCAGAAGAGGCCGTGGTTCTTCCACACGACACCGAAGTGGTGCGCCAGCGCCTGGACCGACCGCTCGGCGAACTCCCGCGTCCCACTGCAAAGCGCGGGGACGACCCCCAGGCCCTGTCCGCCGAAGAGGTACACGAAGTTGCCGAGGACGTTGGGGAGCGGGACGTTGGCCACAGCGAGAGCGTTGAGGTACGGGGGCTCCACGTGCACGCAGGCGCCCACCTGGGGGTACGCCTGATAGGTCATCACGTGGACGATCGTCTCTGAAGAGGGCTCCAGCGCGCCGTGCACCGGGCGCCCTGCCAGGTCCACGGTGACGATGTCCTGGGGCTCCAGCTCGCTGTAGGGCACGCCGCTCGGGGTGATGAGCACGTAGTCGGTCCCGAGAATCCGCGCGCTCAAGTTCCCCTGGGCGTAGCTGACCAGTCCCAGGGACTCCGCATGCCGGGCCAGCCTCACGAGGTCCCTCCTCACCTGCGGGGCATCGGGGATCACAGTCCTCCTCCCTCCTCCACGATCCGGCAGAACCGGCCATAGGCGTCCTCCCACCGCTGGGGGTCCCGAGGATGGTAGGCGGTGAGGGACGCCGATCGCCGAGCCAGGACACGGGCCCCCTCCGGGTCCACCTCCCCCAGGGCGTGGAGCTGGACCAGCACGTTTCCGAGAGCCGTGGCCTCCACGGGCCCGGCCTCC
>NZ_PSLG01000122.1:992-1210 GCF_040289485.1 Thermoflexus sp. | reverse complement strand
CTCCGTCCGCCGGCCCAGGACCGCGTCCAGGCGGTCCAGGACCCACCGGTAGCGCAACGCTAAGCTCTCGAGTATGCACCGCACCACCTCGCCCCGGGTCGTGGGGACCGTTTGTCCTGTCGCCCGGCACGCCTCCCGGATGCGGGTGGGCATGTCGGTGGGCCGCAGGAACCGCGGGTCGTCGGGGTTGATGAGGGCGACGGCCGGGGGGGCGGATT
>NZ_PSLG01000122.1:0-891 GCF_040289485.1 Thermoflexus sp. | reverse complement strand
TCTCCCTCCTGGGCCCACCGGCGGCGCGACTCGTCCAGGAGCCACAGACCCTGGACGTTCCGGAGGAAGCAGATGGTGCCGAAGGCGCCGCCCTCGTTGGTGAAGCCCGCGGCCTGGGCCTCGGGGGTGATCAGGGGACGCGCGAGCTCCGTGCCCACAAGAGACCAGGTGCCGGAGCTGATGTAGGCGAAGGGGACATGCGAAGACGGCACGGCGGCCACGGCCGACGCCGTGTCGTGACAGGCAGGCGCGATGACCCGGACGTCGGGGACCCCCAGGTCCTCGGAGACAGAGGGGTGCAGAGTCCCCAGGAGGGTGCCGGGGGGGACGATCCGGGGGAAGATGTGGGCGGGGATCCCGAGCCGGTCCAGGAGGTCCTCCGCCCACGTGCCCCCCGTGGCGTCGTAGCACTGGGTCGTGGTGGCGTTGGTGTACTCGCAGACGGCTTCACCCGTCAGCCAGTAGTTGATGAGGTCGGAGACCATGAGGAACGTCGAGGCGACCTCGAGCGCCGGGGCGCGGCGGACGGCCATGGCGGTGAGCTGGACGAGGGTGTTGATGGACAGGAACTGGATGCCCGTCCGCCGGTAGAGCTCGTCCCGCGAGATGCGCCGGGTCACCTCCTCCAGCATCCCTTCCGTGCGGGGGTCCCGGTAGTGGTAGGGGTTCTCCAGGAGCGCGCCCGTGCGGTCCAGGAGGGCGAAGTCCACGCCCCACGTGTCCAGGCCGACGCTGGCGAGAGGCCCGTAGGCCCATGCGCGCTGGATGCCCACCGTGACCTCCTGGAACAACCTCAGGACGTCCCAGTGGAGGCCCGTGGGCACCCGGACGGGGCCGTTGGGGAAGCGGTGGACCTCTGTGAGCCGGACTGCACCCTCCTCCACCTCGCCA
>NZ_PSLG01000121.1:0-2311 GCF_040289485.1 Thermoflexus sp. | reverse complement strand
CGGTGGTGGGGGCGGCCGCCAGTTCAGGCACCTCCCGCTTGCTCTGCCAGACCACCCACAGCAGCACGCCCAGCAGGATGAGCACAGCGGCCCCGATGGCCAGGAGGGTCCCGGTGGAGAGCGCCCCGCGGAACTGGACGATGATGGGGGCGGCCAGCACCGAGACCAGGTTGACGGCCTTGATCATCGGGTTGATGGCCGGGCCGGCCGTGTCCTTCAGCGGGTCGCCCACCGTGTCACCCACCACGCTGGCCTTGTGGCGCTCGCTCCCCTTGCCCAAGTTGCGAGCGGGGTCCCGCGGCTCGTTTTCCACCCGCTTCTTGGCGTTGTCCCACGCCGCGCCGGCGTTGGCCATGAAGACCGCCAGCAGCTGCCCCACCAGGATGGCGCCGGCCAGGAAGGCCCCCAGGGCCTCCACCTGGAGGATCAGGCCCACCACCAGCGGCGTGGCCACGGAGAGCAACGCCAGGGAGAGCAGCTCCTTCTGGGCGGCCAGGGTGCAGATGCCCACCACCCGCGCGTAGTCCGGCTTCACCGTCCCCTCCAGCACGCCGGGGATGCGGAACTGGCGCCGGACCTCCTCCACGATCAGGGTGGCGGCGCGGCTCACCGCGCGGATGGCGAAGGACGAGAAGAGCCAGGGCAGCGCCCCGCCCAGCAGCAGCCCCACGAACACCAGGGGTTGGTCGATGCGGATCCCAATGTCCTGCAGGGTGGGGACCTGGCCCAGTTGCGCCTGGACCTTGCTCACGTCGGTGAGGTAGGAGCCGAAGAGGGCCACGGCGGCGATCACCGCGGTGGCGATGGCCAGGCCCTTGGTGGTGGCCTTGGTGGTGTTGCCCACCGCGTCCAGGTCCGCCAGCACCGCCTGGGCCTCCTCCTCCAGCCCGGCCATCTCCGCGATCCCGCCGGCGTTGTCCGTCACCGGGCCGTAGGAGTCCATCCCCACCACGTTGCCCGTGAGCATCAGGAGCCCGATGCCGGTCAGGGAGACCCCGTAGAGCACGTAGACCGGCGGCAGGCCCCAGTAGATCAGGGTGGAGGTGGCGATGGTCAGGGCGATGACCACGATGGCCCACACGGTGGATTCATAGCCCACCGCCAGCCCGCTGAGGATGGTGGTGGCCGGCCCGGCCCGGGTGGCCTTCTCGATCTCCCCCACCGGGGCCCGTTCCGTGCTGGTGAAATAGTCCGTGAGCCGCTCGATGACGATGGAGAGGATCAGGCCCACCGTCGTCGAGGCCACCACCCGCCAGTCGCGGGCGTAGAGCAGGCCGATGGCCCCGAAGCCGATGAAGGAGAGGACCGCCCCGACGAAGAAACCCCGGCTGATGGCCCGCAGGGCGTCGCCCCGCCGGCCCGCCACCCCACCCACCGTGTAGGTACTGAGGATGGAGGCGATCACCCCCACGGCCCGGGCCAGCAGCGGGAACACGATCCACACCATCGAGTGGTTGGGGTCCACCGCCCGCACGGCCAGGCCCAGGATCATCGCCGAGACCATGGTCACTTCGTAGGACTCGAAGATGTCGGCGGCCATCCCCGCGCAGTCGCCGACGTTATCCCCCACGAGGTCGGCGACCACCGCCGCGTTGCGCGGATCGTCCTCGGGGACGTCCATCTCCACTTTGCCCACCAGGTCCGCTCCCACGTCCGCCGCCTTGGTGTAGATGCCGCCACCCACCCGCATGAAGAGGGCCAGCAGCGTCCCGCCGAACCCGAAGCCCAACAGCGCGTCCGGCGCGGCGATGCCGAAGATCAGGAAGATGAGGGACCCCCCCAGCAGCCCCAGGCCGTTGGTCAGCATCCCGGTGATGGTGCCGGCCCGATAGGCCAGGCGCAGGGCCGCCTCATACCCCCGGGTCCGGGCCGCCTCGGCCACCCGAATGTTCCCCTGGACCGCCATGCGCATCCCCAGCTGGCCGACGGCCAGGGAGAAGCCGGCGCCCAGGATAAAGGCGATGGCTCGGCCCAGTCCCATCACCAGCCGCAGCGTGTTCTCATCGAGTTGGGGGAAGACCTCCCGGGCTTCCGGGGAGGGTGGGACGATGTAGACGCTCAGGAAGAGCAGGACGCTCAGCAATCCCATGAACGGCAGGATGCTCATGAGTTGCCGCCGCAGGTAGGCCTCGGCCCCCTCCCGGATGGCCTCCCAGACCTCCTGCATCTTCGGCGTGCCCTTGGGTTGGCGCATCACCTCGGCCCGCAGCCACCCAGCGAAGGCCAGGCTGGCCACCGCCACCCCGAGCACGGCCAGCACCGCGTAGAACTCAAACGGCGTCAGCCCATGCCAGGTCATCCGCGCACCTCC
>NZ_PSLG01000120.1:0-2344 GCF_040289485.1 Thermoflexus sp. | reverse complement strand
TGCTGGTGGGCCCGGAGGCGATCCAGTTGCTCGTAGATCAATTTCCGGATCTCGTCGGGTTGGGGGAGGTTCGAGAAACCCACCCGCCCGCTGAAGGCCTCGACCTCGATGTCCCCGAAGTCCAGCAGGTAGGGACTGGCCAGGGGGCTGCGCCGCAGGATCTGCACCTCCTGGACCTGGTCCAGGGGCATGTCCTGGCGGGCCTCCGGGCCGGGGATCACGTAGAGCCAGCGCCCCCGTTCGATGTGGACGATGCGCCGCGTGGTGAGGATGTATTGATCGTCCCACCAGTTCCAGACCTGAGCGGCCAGGAGGGCGAGGGGGAGGAAGTTCAGGAGGAGGGCGGGCCACGCGTTCCACTGGGCCAACCAGAAGGTGGTCACCACGATGGTGACCAGCAGGAGGGCAATGGGGGGGAGGAGGGCCGGGACCAGGCTGATCCAGTGGCGGTGGATGGCCGCCAGGACCTGCTCCTCGGGCTCCAGCCAGGGGAAGCGCGGGGCCCGCAGGCGGGCCTCCACGTCGGGCGGCAGCGCCAAGCGGTGGATCAGATCCGGATGGGCTGCCAGCAGCGCGTCGAAGGCAGCCTTGTCGATCCGCCATCCCTCCACCGGCGAGAGGGCCAGGGCCGTGACGTCCCGGGGCTCGTTCAGGAAGAGGGCCCGCACCCCGAAGCCCTCGCCGGGCTGGACATGGCGCACCAGGCGCTCCACCCCGTCCGCCCCGATGCGCAGGAGGACCAGCCGACCGGACCGCAGGATGAAATAGGCAGGGAAGTTCTCCCCCTCGATGAACAGTTCCTGGCCCGGGGCCAGGGTGACCGGCTGGGCCAGCGCCGCCACGCGGTCCAGGTCCTCCGGGTCCAGCCGCCGGAACAGGGGCTGCGCCGCGAGCACGGCGCGCCGTTCGTCCTCAGCCATGGCGTTCTCCCTCGGGCAGGGACGCTCCTTACGGATCGCTTTCTACTATGATACACGCATTGCGGGCGAGGCGTTTCGCCGGTATCCTCAAGGGCGCGGGAATCCCAAGGAGGACGTGGCGATGGCCGTGGCGTATGCCTACGACCCCCTTTTCCTCGAGCACGACGACCCCCAGCACATTGAGCGGCGGGACCGTCTGGAGCGGGTGATGGCCGTCCTGGAGGCTCACGGGGTGCTGGCACAGGCCCTGGCCCTGCCGGTGGCACCCATCCCCCTGGAGCGCCTGACGCGGGTCCACCGCCCGGAGTATGTGGAGCGGGTCCGCCGGCTGGCGGAGCGGGGCGGTGGGGGCCTGAACTTTCCGGGCGATGAGACTTATGTGGCCCCGCGCTCCTTCGAGGCCGCCTTACGGGCGGCCGGGGCGGTCGAGGCGGCGGTGGCCGCCGTCTGGGAGGGGCGCGCCCAGCGGGCCTTCGCCCTGGTCCGCCCCCCAGGCCATCACGCCTTCCCGGACCATGGGGAAGGGTTCTGCCTGTTCAACAACGTGGCCCTGGGGGCCCGTTTCGCCCGGGACGAACTGGGCGCCCGGCGGGTGATGATCGTGGACTTCGACCTCCACCACGGGAACGGCACCCAGGCGATCTTCTACACCGACCCCACCGTGTTCTATCTCTCAACCCATCAGTGGGGGATCTACCCAGGGACTGGGGGCTGGCGGGAGATCGGGGCAGGGCCGGGGGAGGGGACCACCCTCAACCTGCCTCTGCTGATGGGCGTAGGGGACCGAGGGTTTCAGCGGTTGCTGGAGGCGGTGATCGTTCCTGCCGCCCGGCGTTTCGCGCCCGATCTCATCCTGGTCTCAGCCGGTTACGATCCCCACTGGGGCGACCCCCTGGGCGGGTTGACCATGACCGTGCAGGGGTTCGCGGCGTTGACCCGGGGGCTGACGGAACTGGCCGACGCCCTGTGCGGGGGGCGCCTGGTTTTCGTGCTGGAGGGGGGCTACCATCGGGAGGCCCTGGCGTATGGGGTCCTGGCGGCCTTCCGCCTCTGGCTGGGCCATACGGACGTCCTGGATCCCCTGGGCCCGCCCCCGCGCCCGGAGGAGCCCCCCATCGAGTCCCTCATCGCCCAGGTCCGTCGCCTGCACCGGCTGGAAGGGTAACGGGGCGGGAGGTCTCCGGATGGCGGAGGAGCGGGTCTTTCTGAAACTGGGCGGCTCGTTGATCACCGACAAGCGGCGGGAGCGGCGGGCGCGGATCCGGCGGATCCGGCGGCTGGCCGTCGAGATCCGGGAGGCCCTGGCCCAACGCCCGGCCCTCCGCCTTCTGGTGGGCCACGGGAGCGGCTCCTTCGGCCACGCCGCCGCGGCCCGCACGGGCATCCACCGGGGCGTCGCCACGCCGGAGGACTGGCGGGGGTTC
>NZ_PSLG01000001.1:58191-114792 GCF_040289485.1 Thermoflexus sp. | reverse complement strand
TCGCCGGTGGTGGCCCGGATGGCTGCGGAATACGGCATCGACCTCTCCAAGGTCCCCGGGACAGGAGAGGGCGGCCGGGTCACCAAGAAGGATCTGCTGGCCTATATCGAGCGCATGAAACTCCAGCCGGTGGAAGGGCCCGCACCGGCCCGGGAGGCAGCGTTGCCGCCCTGGGAGCAGCCGGGAACCGGGGAGCTGTTCCGCCCGACGGAGGAGGTGCTTCGGACGGCCCCGGCGGCCCCGCCCGCTGCGCCTCCGCCGGCCCCGCCTCCTCCGGCCGTGCCCGCCATGCCCTACGAAGTGGTGCCGTTGACCTCGATGCGCCGGGCCATCGCCGAGCACATGGTCCGCTCCAAGCACACCGCCCCGCACGTGACGACCGTCTTCGAGGTCGATATGGGCCGGGTGATGGCCCATTATGAGGCCCACCGGGCAGCCTTCGAACGGGAGGGGGTGCGGCTGACCCTGACGCCCTACTTCGTGCTGGCGGCGGTGGCGGCCCTCAAGGCCTACCCGATCCTCAACAGCACCTGGACCGAGGAGGGGATCCGGGTCTACAAGGTCTATCACATCGGGATCGCCGTCTCCCTGGGGGAGGAAGGCCTCATCGTCCCGGTGATCAAGAACGCCGACACCTACAGCCTCATCGGGCTGGCCCGGGCGGTCAACGACCTGGCCGAGCGGGCCCGCCGACGGCAGTTGAAGCCCGACGAGGTCCAAGGGGGGACTTTCACCATCACCAACCACGGGGTTTCCGGGAGCCTCTTCGCCACGCCGATCATCCATCAACCCCAGTGCGCCATTATGGGCGTCGGCCGGGTCCACAAGCGGCCGGTGGTTCTGGAGACCCCCCAGGGGGATGTCCTGGCCATCCGCCCGATGGTCTACCTCACCCTCACCTTTGATCACCGCATCATCGACGGCGCCCAGGCGGACGCCTTCATGGGGAAGGTGAAGGCGGTCCTGGAGAACTGGGCCTGAAGGGCGCTCCATGGATCCGGTGGCACCATCTCGGAGGGGAAGGAATGGACTGGGGGGAGTGGTTGGAGCAGAGGATCCTGGAGGCCATCCGCCGGGGGGAGTTCGACAACCTGCCGGGCAAGGGGAAGCCCCTAAACCTGGAGGAGAATCCCTTCCTGGAGCCTGGTCTCGCCATCGCCTATCATCTTCTGCATCAAAACGATGCCCGGCCGGAGTGGATCGAGGCGGACCTGGCCATCCGGCGGGGGATTGAACAGGCCCGCGCGGACCTGCGGCGGACCATGGCCTGGCGGGCGGAGCGCCTGCAGGCCTTGGCCGGGCGGGAGGATCCCTCCAGCCGAGCGGAGCGGGCGTGGGTGGAGGCCGAATGGGAGCGGGCGCTGCGGGCCTTCGCCCGGCGCATCGTCGAGCTCAACGAACTGGTATTTTCCTATAATCTCAAGGTGCCTATCTTCTGGCTGCAGCGCTTTCGGTTCAACCTCCAGGAGGAAGCAGAGGCCTTGGGCGTGCCCCGGGCCGATCTCCTCCGCTTGGGCCTGATCCCCGGGGGCGCCACCCTCTCCGCGGAGCTTCCCTCGGGGCCCGAAACGGACGCTGGTGGATAGAAGATGCCAACAACAGCGCATCCATATCTCAGAAAAGAGGCTGCGCATGGCCTTGACAGAACCGACCGGGACCCCTAAAATTTGGGACAAGCGGGCCTTTGGGCCTGATGCGGAAAAGGAGAGGCGGGGCCCAGGGAACCGTGCGCCGCCTTCTTTCCATTGATGATTCCATCCCGAGGGCGGGCAGTGACCTGTGCGTGCGCGGGTTCCAAAACGCGGCGCACAGGAATCACTATCTTGCTAAAAGGAGGAGGCCATGAGGTTTCCGAAATGGTTGATGGGTCTTGCTGCGTTCAGCCTGTTGCTGGCGGCCTGCGCGGCGCCGGCGGCCACGCCCACCCCCACGAAGGTGGCGCCAGCGGCCACGCCCACCCCCACGAAGGTGGCGCCAGCGGCCACGCCCACCCCGGCGGTAAAGGGCACCATCAAGATCGCCACCCAGAGCCCGCTTTCGGGCGGCCAGGCGGCCTTGGGCGAGGGCCTCAAGAACGGCGCCCAGCTGGCCATCGAGCAGCTCAAAGGCCCCATTGAGGCGCTGGGTTTCAAGGTGGAGCTGGTGCCCTTCGATGACCAGGCCAAGCCGGATGTCGGGGTGGCCAACGCCAAGCAGTTGGTCAACGACCCGGACATCCTGGCGGTGATCGGCCACCTGAACTCGGGCGTGGCGATCCCCTCCTCGGAGACCTACAAGGACTACGACCTGGTGATGGTCTCCCCTGCCAACACCAACCCGTGCATCACCGACCGTGGCTATCTGGTGGTCAACCGGGTCTGCGGCCGGGATGACGTGCAGGGGGCGGTGGGCGCCGAGTTCGCCTTCAACGAGCTGAAGGTCAAGACCGCCTTCGTCATCCACGACAAGACGACCTACGGCCAGGGCGTCGCCGAGTTCTTCAAGAAGCGCTTCGAAGAGCTGGGCGGCAAGGTCCTGGGCTTCGAGGGCACCGAGGAGAAGGCCAACTTCGATCCCCTGATCACGGCCATCCAAGCGGTCAACCCCGGGTTGATCTACTTCGGCGGGATCTATGACCAGGCCGGGGTGTTCTTCAAGCAGGCCCGGGAGAAGGGGGTCAAGGCCACCTTCTTGGGCCCGGACGGGATGGACTCCTCGAAGCTGGCCGAGATCGCCGGGGACGCCGTGGTGGGGATGTATTACACCACGGTGGCGGCGCCGCCCACGGTCTACGAGGGGGCCAAGAAGTTCATCGCGGATTACAAGGCCAAGTTCGGAAAGGACCCGGAGCCCTTCTCGGCTCAGGCCTATGACGCCACGGCCATCGTGCTGAAGGCCATCGAGGCCGCTATCCAGGAGGCTGGTGGCCAGAAGCCGTCCCGCAAGGCCGTGGCGGAGAAGGTGCGGGCCACGAAGAACTTCCAGGGGATCACCGGGGTGATCACCTTCGACGAGCGGGGCGACCCGGTCAAGGCCAAGTATTTCGTGATCAAGGTTGTCTCTAGCAAGCCGGAGGACTGGGGCAAGAACCAGCTGGTGAAGACTCTGGAACTGGCCCCGCCGCCGTTCACGCCGGAGCTCAAAGCCAAGTGTGGAGTGAAGTGATTCGGAATGGGATGAGGCAAGCCGGTGGGGAGGGGCCGTGGCCCCTCCCCACCGCATAGGGATCCCCAAACGGGCTGGCGGCAGATGCGACGGCTGCGCGAGTCGGTTCTTTACCAGGCGGTAGCGGTCCCGTTGCTTCAGCTGATCCTCTTCGTCGTGATCAGCCTGTTGGTGATCGGATCGATCACGCTTTTCCTTGCCGTCCTCTTCAACCGCCCTGTGGCCGGTGGGATGACCCTCCTCCAGTTCGTGGTCCGCACGCTCCCCCAGGTGGCCATCGACGGACTGGTCATTGGCTTCCTCTACGCGATGATCGCCCTGGGCTACACGATGGTCTACGGGGTCCTGGAGTTCATCAACTTCGCCCATAGCGAGATCTTCATGGTCGGGGCCTTCATCGGGGTGGAGCTCATGCTGGCCCTGGCCATCCCTTCCACCGCCCCATTGACCCTGATCATGGCCGGCATCCTCTTGGCGGTGGTGGCGGGGATGGTCGGCAGTGGCCTGCTGGCGGTGGCTGTGGAGCGGATCGCCTACCGGCCGCTGCGCGGGGCGCCCCGGCTGGTGCCGCTGATCTCCGCCATCGGCGTCTCTTTCTTCCTGCAGGACGCGGTGCGGGCCATCGAGGGGTTGCTCAACAACGCCTTCTATCGGAATTATCCTTCCTTCCCGATCCTGAACGAACAGGTCCCCATCGCCACCCTCTACATCGCCGGTCAGCCGATCCCGATGCAGATCCAGGCCAAGGTGATCTTCATCATCGCCGCCTCCCTGTTGATGTTGACCGGGTTGAACTATCTGGTGAACGCTACGCGGCTGGGGCGGGCCATCCGGGCGGTGGCCCAGGATCGCCCCACGGCGGCCCTGATGGGGGTCCACGTCGATCGGATCATCATGCTGACCTTCTTGATCGGCGGGGCGCTGGGCGGGGCCACTGGGGTGCTCTTCGGGATCCGCGTCGGGCGCATCGATCCTTACGTCGGCTTCATCCCCGGGATCAAGGCTTTCACCGCGGCCGTCCTGGGTGGCATCGGGAACATCACCGGCGCCATGCTCGGCGGCATCGTCCTGGGGGTGCTGGAGGGCTTCGCCGGCGCCTACCTCTCCCAGTTCACCGGCGGGGCCTTCGGGACCGAGTATAAGGACATCTTCGCCTTCTTGATCCTGATCCTCATTCTGATGTTCCGCCCAACAGGGCTGTTGGGCGAGGCGGTGGGGCAGAAGGCGTAAGTTGCGTTCACGAGGTGGGAGATGATCGGGGCGAAAGCGAAGGCGCTGGTGGGGCGGATCCGGAACGGCCGAGAAGGAGCCCTGGCCGGGGTCCTCCTCTACATTGTCGCCGCCCTGCTCCTGATGAACTGGCTCAGCCAGCCCGGCCTGCGAGACGCCCCGTGGTATCCGCTGATCTCCGCGCTGGGCTTCGCGGCCTTCCTGGCCTCTCTCCTTTTGATCTACTACGTCTCCCTGGCTGGGGCCGTCCGGGCCTTGCTGGGCGCGGTGACCTTGTTGGTCCTGCTGCCGGTCCTGGGGGTCCGGAACACCTTCCTGCTGGAGGTGGCCACCCAGGTGGGTATCTTCGCGGCCATGGCCCTGGGTTTGAACATCGTGGTGGGGTTCGCCGGGCTATTGGACCTGGGGTATGTGGCCTTCTACGCCGTGGGGGCGTACCTGTGGGCGATCTTCGGCTCTCCCCAGGCCAACGTCGCCTTCGGGACGAACCGTTTCCCCCTGGCGCCGGAATGGTTCTTCGTCTTCCTTTTCCTGGCGGTGGGGGTGGCGGCCCTCACCGGGATCCTCCTGGGGCTGCCGGTGCTGCGCCTGCGCGGGGACTACCTGGCCATCGTGACCCTCGCCTTCGGGGAGGTGATCCGGGTCATCGTGAACAACCTGGACAAGCCCATCAACCTTACCAACGGCCCCCAGGGGATCCGGCCGATCCAGCGCCCACCGCTCTTCTTCAAGCCGTGGCTGGAGACGGTGGGGATCCGTCTGGACGAGCCGGTCCTCTACGGTCTGTATTTCTATTTCCTGGTGCTCTTGGTCATCGGCTTTGCCGTGCTGCTGACCCGCCGGCTGGAGGACTCCTGGGTGGGCCGGGCTTGGACGGCGATCCGCGAGGATGAGCTGGCCGCCCAGGTGATGGGCATCCCTCTGGTGCGCATGAAACTGGCCGCCTTCGCCACCGGAGCGTCCTTCGCAGGCGCCATGGGAATGATCTTCGCCGCCAAGCAGTATTTCATCAACCCGGAAAGCTTCACCTTCATGGAGTCCATCGGGATCCTGGTGATGGTCATCGTCGGCGGGATGGGGAGCATCCCTGGGGCCATCGTAGGGGCCACAGTGGTGACCATCCTCAACCTTCAGATCCTCAAGGGCCTCTCCCTGATGCTCAGCAAGCTCCGCCAGGCTGGCTTCGTTGTCCCGTTGATCAACTTCCCGCTGAGCCAGTGGCCCACCCAGTTGGAGCCGGCCAAATATGAGCGGCTGATCTTCGGGATCCTGTTGATCCTGATGATGATCCTGCGCCCGCAGGGGCTGATCCCCGAGCGGCGCCATCGGATGGAACTGGCCGAGGCCCTTGGCCGGGAGGAAGCCATCGCGGAGCGCCTGCCGGTGGAGGAGGAGCTCCCGCCGGTCGTGGCGGCGCCTGAGGCCAAGCCGATGCGCGATTGAGGAGGCAGGCGGTGGCTTACCTGCTGGAACTCAAGGGGGTGACCAAGCGGTTCGGGGGGTTGGTGGCGGTGAACCGGGTGGACTTCACTCTGGAGCCCGGCCGCATTGTGAGCATCATCGGCCCTAACGGGGCGGGGAAGACCACCCTCTTCAACATCATGACGGGGATCTACCGGCCGGACGAGGGGGAGATCCTCTTTGAGGGCCGCTCCCTGGTCGGGCTGCGGCCGGACCAGATCGCTGCCATGGGGATCTCCCGGACTTTCCAGAACATCCGGCTGTTTGGCAACATGACAGTGGTGGAGAATGTGCTGGTGGGGATGCACACCCGTTACCAGGCCACCCCGTTGGACATCGTCTTCCGCACGCGGCGGTATCGAGAGGAGGAGCGTCGGCTGCGGGAGGAGGCTCTGCAGTTGATCCGCTTCGTGGGCCTGCGGGCCTCCCCCGACGAACTGGCCAAGAACCTCCCCTACGGCGAGCAGCGCAAGGTGGAGATCGCCCGCGCCCTGGCCGCCAAGCCCAAACTCATCCTCCTCGACGAGCCGACGGCGGGGATGAACCCTCAGGAGACGGCGGAGACCACCCGGCTGATCCGGCGGCTGCGGGACGAGTTGGGGATCACGGTGATCCTGATCGAGCACCAGATGCGCGTGGTCATGGGCATCTCCGAGCGGGTGACGGTGCTGGACTACGGGGAGAAGATCGCGGAGGGGACGCCGGAGGAGGTGCGGCGCAATCCCCGGGTGATCGAGGCCTACCTGGGCCGCGGCGTGGCCATCGGGGCCATCCCTTGAATGGGAGGCAAGGGGGCTATGGCGGTCCTCGAACTGATCGATGTCCACACGTATTACGGGCACGTGCATGCGCTGAAGGGCATTTCGTTTCGGGTCGAGCCCGGGGAGATCGTCACCCTCATCGGCGCCAACGGCGCCGGGAAGACCACCACCCTGCGCACCATCTCCGGCCTGGTGCGGGCCCGCCACGGCCGGGTGCTGCTGGACGGCGAGGATATCACCCAACTGCCGCCCCACGAGATCGTGGCCCGGGGGGTGGGGCACGTGCCGGAGGGCCGACGGATCTTCCCCCGCCTCACCGTTTGGGAGAACCTGGAGATGGGCGCCTACACCGTCCGGGACCGGCGGGAGATCGAGCGGCGTATGGAGTTCGTGTTCTCGATCTTCCCCCGCTTGAAGGAGCGCCTCCATCAGAAGGGGGGGACCCTCTCGGGCGGGGAGCAGCAGATGCTGGCCATCGCCCGCGCCCTCATGATGAGGCCCCGCATCCTGCTTTTGGACGAGCCCTCCATGGGGCTGGCCCCGCTGCTGGTGGAGGGCATCTTCGAGGTGATCCGCCAGTTGAACCAGCAGGGCACCACCATCCTGCTGGTGGAGCAGAACGCCCATATGGCGCTCCAGGTGGCCCACCGGGGGTATGTGCTGGAGACCGGGCGCATCGTCCTGCACGGGACGGCCCGGGAGCTGGCCGACAACCCCCAGGTCCAGGCCGCCTACCTGGGGATGCATTGAAGGCTGCTGGACAAACGCCGTTTCAGGAGGAGATCCATGAGGCGCCTGCTGTGGGTGATCTGGATCGTTGCCCTGCTGGCGGCCGCGTGCCAGCCCGCGGCCACGCCGACCCCGGCACCGAGGGCAGGGGCCCAACTGCCGGACCTGAAGGGCCGGGAGTTGAAGATCGCCAGCGACACCACCTACCCGCCCTTCGAGTTCGTCGACCCCAAGACCAACGAGGTGGTCGGCTTCGACGTCGATCTGGTCAATGAAATCTGCAAGTTGCTCAACTGCAAGCCGAAGATCATCTCCACGGCCTGGGAGGGCATCTTCGCCGGTTTGGAGCAGAAGCAGTTCGACCTGGCCGCCTCGGGCATCACCATCACCGAAGAGCGCAAGCAGAAGTTCGATTTCTCCGACTCCTACCTCCGCTACGGGCAGGTGGTCCTGGTCCGTGCTGACGAGGAGCGCATCAAGGGCAAGGACGACCTCAAGGACAAGATCGTGGGGGTCCAGATCGGGACCACCAATGAGGAGACAGCCAAGACGCTGGTAGCCAACGAGGCCAAGCAGCTGAAGCGCTACGACACTTTCGACCTGGCCGTGCGGGCGTTGCTGGCCAAGGACGTGGACGCCGTGGTCATCGACAGCCCGGCAGCCGACGGCTTCATAGCCCAGAACCCCGGCCAACTGAAGATCGCCGGCCAGCCCTTCACCAGCGAGGACCTGGGCCTCTGCTTCCCCAAGGGCAGCGACTTGGTCGCCCCCTTCAATGCTGCCCTTAAGGTCCTCAAGGAGAACGGCACGCTGGAGCGGCTGTACAAGAAGTGGTTCGTTGAGTTCAAGCCCGGCCAGTGAGGGAGCCGGGGAAAGGACGCAGGGTTCCGATCAGGATGGGTCGCGGCATCCCCGCGGCCCATCCCCGTTTATAGGGGGCCGGTGGGCCCCCGGGACAACCTCGATGGAAGAGGAAGTGGAGGATGGCAGTCTCGTTGGAGACCCAAACAGTGACCCCCTCCGTCCGGCCGCCCCGGCGGGCCGGATGGGACTGGCGGTCCTGGCCGTGGTGGGCGGTGCTGCTGGGCGCCTTCGGGATGTGGACGGCCTTGGCGGTCCTCCAGTCCCCTGATTATCAGGCCACGGCCCGGTTCCTGCTGCGGGGGATCCCGGTGACCCTGCAACTCACCGTGACCGCCTACGCCATTGCCCTGGTCCTGGGCCTGATCGCCGGCCTGGGCCGGGTCTCCCGGAACGTGCTGTTCTACAACCTGAGCACCCTATATGTCGAGTTCATCCGGGGGGTCCCCTTGCTGGTGGTCCTGTTCTACGTGGCCTTCGTAGCGGCGCCGCCCCTGGGGGACGCCTTCATCGGGGCGGGTCAGGCCTGGGGGGTTCCGGCGCTGGCGGAGCTGGGCCGGCTGATCCGGAGCGAGATGGGGCGGGCGGTGACTGGGCTGGCCATCGGCTACGGGGCCTATCTGGCCGAGGTCTATCGGGCCGGCATCGAATCCATCCCCAAGGGCCAGATGGAGGCCGCCCGCAGCCTGGGGATGACCTACGGGCAGGCCATGCGCTTTGTCATCCTTCCTCAGGCCATCCGCAACATCCTCCCCCCGCTGGGGAACGACTTCATCGCCATGCTGAAGGACACCGCCCTGGCCTCGGCCATCGCCGTCCCGGAACTGATGTATGTGGGCCGTCAGCGGGCGGCCGGCACCTTCCGCTACTTCGAGGTCTACAACACCGTCGCCCTGCTCTACCTGGCCATGACCCTGCTGCTCTCCCTGCTGGTCCGGGCGATAGAACGGCGCACCGCCGTGCCCCGCTGACGGCGCTGCCTTCGATTTGGTTGTCCCGTTTGTTTTGAGCCATAATAGTTGAGGTTATTTGAGGATCTTGGATGGGCAGTTGCAGGGAGGGGGAGCGATGGTCAACTACCTGATCCGGCGTCTGTTCCAGATGATGCTGGTCATCCTCCTTTCCTCCATGGCCATCTACGCCATCATGAACCTGGCGCCCGGAGGGCCCCTCAGCGGGATCAACTTGGGGGCGGATCGCAAAAGCCGGCTGAGCGTGGAGGAGATCCGGCGGATCGAAGAGTTCCTGGGCCTGCATCGCCCACTGCACTGGCGTTACATCGTCTGGCTGTTGGGCGAGGACTGGCTGGATAAGGTCGGGCTAGAACACCTGCAGCGCACCAGTTGCCAGAGGATCCCGGAGGAGTGCGCCCGCGGGGTGATCCGCTTCGATTTCGGGGACTCCTGGCGCCTGGCGGCGGGGCAGAAGGTCATCGACCTGATCTGGTTCCGGCTCCCCAACACCTTGTTGCTGATGACCTCGGCGACGCTCCTCTCCCTGGTGGTGGCCATCCCTATCGGGATCTACTCGGCGGTCCGACAGTATTCCATGCTGGATTACGCGGCCACGGCCTTCGCCTTCTTCGGGACGGCGATGCCGGTCTTCTGGTTCGGTCTGATGACGATCTTCCTCGTCAGCGGGCCGCGCTCCCCATGGCATCAGGTCCTGGGGTTGCCGTATCTGCCCACGGGCAACACCTTCAGCCTGCGCCCGCCACCGCCGGGGAGCCTCCTCTACGTGTTGGGGGCCACGCCGGGCTCGGCCCTCGACCGGGCGGTGCACCTGATCCTGCCCACGTTGGTGCTGAGCCTGCTTTACATGGCCGGCTGGAGCCGCTACACCCGCTCCTCGATGCTGGAGGTGCTGCGCCAGGATTACGTGCGCACCGCCCGGGCCAAGGGGCTGGTGGAACGGCTGGTGATCATGAAGCACGCCCTGCGCAACGCCCTGATCCCCATCGTGACCATCCTCACCCTGGAGATCCCGGGCATCTTCAGCGGGGCGGTGATCACCGAGACGGTCTTCAACTACAAGGGCATGGGCCGCCTGTATTACGACGCCCTGCAGGCGGATGACTGGCCCGTGGTGATGGCCCTGTTGTTCATCACCGCGTTGCTGGTGGTGTTCGCCAACCTTCTGGCCGATATCCTATATACGATCGTCGACCCGCGGATCCGGCTGGAGTGAAGGAGGCGCTGATGGCGACGGCGGAGCTCCGGGCGGAAGCCCTCCTCACCGTTCGCGAGGAGCGTTACCTCCAGATCGTCTGGCGGCGGTTCCGCCGCCACCGGGTGGCCTTGGCCGGGGCGGCGGTCCTCCTCTTTTTCATCTTCATCGCCATCGCCGCCCCATGGATCGCCCCCTATGATCCCTACGTCCAGAACCTGGAACGGAAGAACGCGGCCCCATCCCCCGCCCACTGGCTGGGGACGGATGAACTGGGCCGGGACGTGCTCTCCCGGCTGATGCACGCCGCCCGCATCTCCCTGACGGTGGCCTTCGTGGTGGTCCTGATCAGCCAGACCGCGGGGGCCCTCATCGGTGCCATCTCGGGCTACTTCGGGGGGTGGGTGGACAACCTGATCCAGCGGGTGGTGGACTTCATGCTGACCCTTCCGCTGCTTCCCCTCCTGTTGACCATCTCAGCCCTGCTCAGCGATGTCACCATCCCAGGTCTGAGCCGGGAGTGGAGCAGTGTGGTCCTCATCATCTTTGTGCTGAGCGCCTTCGGCTGGATGGGCACCGCCCGCCTGGTGCGGGGGGTGGTCCTCTCGCTGCGAGAGCAGGCCTTCACGGAGGCCGCCCGGGCCCTGGGGATGTCGGACCTTCAGATCGTGGTCCGCCACATGATCCCCAATGCCATGGCCCCGATCATCGTGAGCGCGACTCTGGCCCTGGGGACGGTGATCATCCTTGAGGCGGCCCTCAGCTTCCTCGGGTTCGGGGTCCAGCCGCCCGTGCCCACCTGGGGCAACATGCTCAACAACGCCCAAGCGGATATGTGGACCCAGCCCTTCAAGGCCATTGTCCCCGGCTTCTGCATCTTCCTGACCTCGCTGTCCTTCAATTTCGTAGGGGATGGCCTGCGGGACGCCTTGGATCCGCGTCTGAAACGGTAGGCTGTCAATAGAGGACAACCAGGAAGGGGCTTCCTGTTGGGACGGTTAACCTGATCCGGAGGTGGGACCGTTGGAGCGCCGGAACGATCACGAGATCCTGCTGGACGTCCGGGATCTGCGCACCTATTTCTTCACCGAGGACGGCGTGGTGAAGGCGGTGGACAGGGTCAGTTTCCAGGTGCGGCGTGGGGAGGTGTTGGGCTTGGTCGGCGAATCTGGATGCGGCAAGAGCGTGACCTCCCTCTCCATCATGCGCCTGATCGCGCCGCCGGGCCGGATCCTGAGCGGGGAGGTGCTCTTCGACGGGGTCGATCTGTTAAGGCTCCCCGAGCCGGAGATGGTGCGGTTGCGGGGCAGCCGGATCTCCATGATCTTCCAGCAGCCGGTGAGTTGTCTCAACCCGGTCTTCAAGGTCGGCGATCAGATCGCCGAGGTCTTCCAGGCCCACGAGGGTCTGAGCCGGGCCGAGGGATGGCGCCGGGCCATCGATCTCCTGCGCATGGTGGGGATCCCCGATCCGGAGCGTCGGGCCCATTCGTATCCCCATGAGCTCTCCGGGGGCATGGCGCAGCGGGTGATGATCGCGATGGCCCTGGCCCTGGGCCCTGAGTTGTTGATCGCCGACGAGCCCACCACCGCCATGGACGTGACCATCCAGGCGCAGATCCTGGACCTGATGCGGGGGCTCCAGCGGCGGCTGAACACTTCCATCATCCTGATCACCCACGACATGGGGATCGTGGCCGAGATGTGCGACCGGGTGGCGGTGATGTATGCTGGGCAGATTGTCGAGGAGGCCGATATGCGCACCCTCTTCGCCAACCCCCAGCACCCCTACACCCGGGGGCTGCTGGGCTCCATCCCGGTGATGGGGGTGGTGAAACCGCGGCTGGAGACCATCCCAGGGACGGTGCCCAACCTGATCGACCTGCCGCCGGGGTGCCGCTTCGCCCCGCGCTGCCGCGCCCGGCTCGAGAACCAGGCCCGGCTGGGGAACCGGTGCCTGGAGGAAAACCCGCCGCTGTTCCGCACCGAGCCCGGCCACTCGGTCCGTTGCTGGCTCTACGCGTGATCCTCTTCGATGAGGAGCCGCCCATGGCCCTGACCAAGATGCAACCGCAGACCGTGACGGCGACGGCCGCCGACCGCGATCTTGTGGTGGTCCGCGACCTGAAGAAATATTTCCCGGTGCGGCGGGGGCTGCTGCAACGGGTGGTGGCCTGGGTCAAGGCCGTCGACGGAGTGAGCTTCACGATCCGAAGGGGGGAGACCCTGGGGCTGGTGGGGGAGTCCGGATGCGGGAAGACCACCGTGGGTCGCACCATCCTGCGCCTGATCGAGCCTACCGCCGGCGAGGTCTACTTCGAGGGCCGCAACCTCCTCGCCCTCTCCAAAGCCGAACTGAAGGCCTTGCGTCGGGAGATGCAGATCATCTTCCAGGATCCTTACTCCTCCCTGGATCCACGGATGCCGGTCGGGGCCAGCATCGCCGAGGGGCTGGCCGTGCACGGCATCGGGACGCCCAAAGAGCGCCAGGCGATGGTCATCGACCTGCTGCGCAAGGTCGGGCTGGAGGACTACCACGCCCGGCGTTATCCGCACGAGTTCTCCGGGGGCCAGCGCCAGCGCATCGTCATCGCGCGGGCCCTGGCCCTGCGGCCTAAGTTCATCGTCTGCGACGAGCCGATCTCCGCCCTCGACGTCTCCATCCAGGCCCAGATCATCAACCTGCTCAAGGAACTGCAGGAGGAGTTCGGGCTGACGTATCTCTTCATCGCCCACAACCTCAGCGTGATCGAGCACGTGAGCGACCGCGTGGCGGTGATGTATCTGGGCAAGATCGTGGAGCTGACCTCCCGGGAGGAGCTTTACCGCAACCCGCTCCATCCCTACACCCAGGCCCTCCTCTCTGCTGTCCCCATCCCCGATCCCACACTCAAACGGGAGCGGATCATTCTCAAGGGCGATGTCCCCAGCCCCTTAAATCCTCCCTCGGGCTGTCGGTTCCACCCGCGTTGCCCGGTGGCCATGGCCCACTGCGCCCGTGAGGAACCGCCCCTCGTTAACGTGGGCGCCCCCGGGCGAGAGCATTGGGTGGCTTGCTGGCGGGTGATGTGAACGCCCGTGATCCCTCAAGGGATCTGAAACTCCAGGACGGATCGCCCCGAGGGATCCTCCAGGATCCCCCGCTCGCCGCGCTGCCAGACCGGGGCCTCCCGTCCCCAATAGAGGTCGGTCGCCGTGTTCTCCCCGGCCCGGGTGTGCAGCGTCACCGTGCTGCCCGCCCAGAGGGTCAGCGCCGGGAAGACAAACACGTGACCGGCTTCATCCCGGAGGCGCCACCCGGCCAGGCTGAGGGTGTCCCCCTCGTTGGCCAGGACCAGGGCCTCTTGAAGGAGATCGCCCGGCGCCCGCGCCTGCACCAGGCGCAGGCGAACGGGGGTCGGCGTGGGGGGCGCTGGGCTCCCCGCCGGGATCCAGAGGGCCTGCCCCGGATAGATCACCGCCTCCGGCGACAGCCCGTTGGCTTGGAGCAGCTCCTCCAGAGACACGTCGAAGCGGGCGGCGATGGCCGACAGTGTGTCCCCGGGTTGCACCGTGTAGGTGAAAGGTGTGCGCGGCGTTGGGGTCGGCGGCGGGGGAGCGGTCGGCCGAGGCGTCGGCCGTGAGGGAAGGGGGCGCAGGCGATCCCATGCCCACATCCCCAGGATCAACGCGGCCAGGGCGGCTAGGGCGTTCAACCCCACCCCCCAGCCCCACCCATGGGTCTCGCTCCGCCCACGATGTTCCGCGCTTCCCATGGCGGCTTCCCCTGGGGAATGGTGCGCATGGGCACAGCCCCAACCGTCTCTACATTATAATTGAAAGGAACCGGAAGGAGTGTCCGAGGGATGATGTCGAACGCGTGGCGCTCGCTCCGGGAGGGATTGGCCCGAACCCGCCAGGCGGCCTTCGGGCGGATCGCTCAGTTGTTGGGGGCGACGGAGATCCAGGAGTCCCTGTGGGAGGAACTGGAGGCCGCCCTCCTGCAGGCCGATGTAGGGGTTGCGGTGACGGAGGCCCTCCTCGCCCGCCTGCGGGAGCAGGTCCGCCGGGAGGGGATCACCCGTGCTGCGATCTTGCGGGAGCGGCTCCAGGCCGAGTTGCGGGCCCTCCTGGGCGATCCCCCGCCGTTGAACCTGGGGCGGCATCCTTTGGAGGTGGTGCTGGTGGTGGGGGTCAACGGCTCCGGCAAGACGACGACCGCCGCCAAGTTGGCCCATCGCTTCCAGCAAGAGGGGCGCCGGGTGCTGCTGGCCGCCGCCGATACCTTTCGGGCCGCCGCCGGGGAGCAACTGGAGATCTGGGCGGAGCGGGCGGGGGTGCCCTGCATCGGCGGGCAGCCGGGGGCCGATCCCGGGGCCGTGCTCTTCGACGCCCTGCAGGCCGCCCGGGCCCGCGGCTATGATCTGGTCGTGGCCGACACCGCCGGCCGCCTGCACACCAAATACAACCTGATGCAGGAACTGCGCAAGATCCGCAACGTGGCCGCCAAGGTGGTCCCGGAGGCCCCCCATGAGGTCTGGCTGGTGCTGGATGCGACCACCGGCCAGAACGCCCTCCCCCAGGCCCGGGAGTTCCACCGGGCCGTGGGGGTCACCGGGCTCATCCTCACCAAACTGGATGGGACGGCCAAGGGCGGGGCGTTGTTCGCCATCGCCCGCGAGATGGGCCTGCCGGTGCGGTTCGTCGGGGTGGGCGAGGGGCTGGAGGACTTGCTGCCCTTCGACCCGACGGCGTTTGTGGAAGGGCTCTTCATGGACGCGGCGTCGGCGGCCACCTGAGGTGGGGAGGCCGGGCTTCGGGCGAGGAGCGCCAGCGATGATTCTCTACCAAGGAGGCGAGACCATGGAGGCGTTGCGGGAACGCTTGGATCATCTGCGGGTGACGCTGGAGGATCTGTTGGATCGTCTTTGACATCCCGGGCAAGCAAGCCGAGATCCGGAAACTGGAGGAGGCGGCGGCCCGGGCGGATTTCTGGGATCAGCCCGGACGGGCCCAGGAGGTCATGAAGCGGCTGGGCCGGCTGCGGGAGGAGGTGGAGGCCTGGCTCCGCCTGCGGCAGCGGGCCGATGAGCTCCGCGAACTGCTGGATCTGGCCGAGGCGGAGGGCGCCGAGGACCTGGCGGCGGAACTGGCCCGCGAGGTCGAGGCCCTGGAGGAGGAGGTCCGCCGCCACCAGTTCGAGGTCTGGATGTCCGGACCCTACGATCGCAACGACGCCATCCTCGCCATCCACGCGGGGGCCGGCGGCACCGACGCCCAGGATTGGGCGGAGATGTTGTTGCGGATGTATCTGCGGTGGGCCGAACGGCGGGGCTGGGAGACCGAGTTGCTGGACAAGGTCGACGGGGAGGAGGCGGGGATCAAGAGCGCGACGGTGCTGGTGAAAGGCCCCTACGCCTACGGCTATCTAAAGGCGGAGAAAGGGGTGCACCGCCTGGTCCGCCTCTCCCCCTTCGACGCCGCCCACCGGCGCCACACCTCGTTCGCCCTGGTGGAGGTCTGGCCGGACATGGGGGAGAGCCCGGAGATCGTCATCCGGCCCGAGGACCTCATCATCGAGACCTTCCGGGCCTCCACGGCCGGCGGCCAGCACATGCAGAAGAACGAGACAGCGGTCCGCATCCGCCACATCCCTACCGGCATCGTGGTCTCATGCCAGAACGAGCGCAGCCAGACCCAGAACCGGGAGACCGCCCTTAAGATCCTGAAGGCGCGGCTGGCGGAACTGGAGGAGCAGAAGCGGCGGGCGGAGATCGCCGCCCTGAAGGGGGAGCACGTCAGCGCCGAGTGGGGCAACCAGATCCGCTCCTACGTGCTCCATCCGTATCAGCTGGTGAAGGACCATCGCACGGAGCACGAGACCAGCCAGGTGGAGCGGGTGTTGGATGGTGAACTGGACGATTTCATCGAGGCCTACCTTCGCCAGACGGCAGCCGCCCCCCGGGGCGGTGGATGACCGATCAGGCCGCGCCGCAGGAGGGAGCATGCCCCGTCGAAAGCAGGCGGTGGAGCCAGGCGGCGAGTGGCTGTCCTTGAAGGACGCGGCGGCAATGCTGGGGGTCCACCCCGCGACCTTGCGGGTGTGGGCGGACGCCGGGCGGATCCCCTCCCGCCGCACGGCAGGGGGGCATCGCCGGTTCGCCCGGCGGGATCTGGAGGCCTGGCTCCAGGCCCACGGGGCAGAGCCGGGGGTCCAGATGCTGGTGGCCTATACCCTGGGGCAGCTGCGAATGGAACTGACCCGGGGGGCGACCCCCCAGGCCCCATGGTTCGAGCGGATGCGTGGGGAGATCGCCCAGGCTTTCCAGGCCATCTGCTATCAGTTGTTGGAGGAGCTTCAGGCCTACATCCGGGATCGGGATCCGAGGCGCCCCCGGGCGGTGGGCCTGCGCTACGTCGCGGAGGCCCTGGCGGCCGGCCTGAGCCTGGGGGACCTGGTCCGGGCCTACCTGCACTTCGGACATTACCTGCTGGAGAGCGTGTTCCGCATGGTGGAGATGGGCGGCGCGCCAGAGCGCTGGCGGGAGGTCTACCGGGATGTCCTGGCTTTCCACAACGAGACGTTGTTGGCGATGATCGACGGCTATCTGGAACAGGCGCCATGGACGAAGGCCGCGGTGCCCTCCGAGGGCTGAGCGTCTTCCTGATGGGCGCTGGCATCGCCCTCCTCCTCGGCGTCGCCCCGCTGACCCCGGCCGCCCCGCCCCGGGAGGATCCGGAGCCATTGAGGGCGATGCGGTCGGATCCCCGCTCCAGCGGGGCTCCCGCGGCCGCGGTCTCGGCAGGGGGAGCGGACCTTCCCGATCCTGCGCCGGCGGGGACAGAAGCCGTCGGCGACCGTCCGCTCCGCCTTCGCATTCCCGCCATCGGGCTGGATGCGCCCGTGGTCCCGACAGGGTTGATCGCCCAGGAGGAGGGCGGGCGGACCCTCATCACTTGGGAGGCCCCGGGGGGCTTCGCCGCGGGGTGGCTGGTGACCTCCGCGGTGCCGGGCCAGGGGGATAACGTGGTCCTCATCGGCCATCACAACATCGCCGGCATGGTCTTCAAGGATCTTCACCGGCTGAGGCCCGGCCATCGCATCCAGGTGGAAACCTGCCGGCGGGTCTATGTTTACGAGGTGGTCGCCCGCCACCTCCTGCTGGAAAAGGGGCAACCCCTCGAGATCCGCCAGCGCCATTTGCAGTGGATCCTCCCGACGGGGGAGGAGCGGCTCACGCTGGTTACGTGTTGGCCGCCGACGGGCAACACCCACCGGCTGATCGTCGTGGCCCGGCCCCTCGATGGGGATGCGGAGCGGGGGGAGGCGGTTTCCCCGCACGGGATCGAGCCTTAGATGGAGGGAGACGATGGGGCTTCTGGAGTGGTCCCCGGTGCGTCGGATCCGGCGCAACCACGCCCTGGAGCACGCAACGGTGCACCTGCTGAGCCAGCGGTTCCCCGGGCAGCCCATGGCCGGCCGTTCTACGCCCTCCGGATTTTATCTCTACGGGAACGTGCCGATGGAGGCGGTGGTCGCCGCCGCCCACGAGGCGCTGGAGCGCCTGCACCGGGGCGAGCGCCACTGGGCCATCCATCCGGGCTGCGGCACCAATTATGTGGCCTCGGGCACCACTGCCGGCCTGGCGGCCTTCCTCACCCTGGGCCTGTTCCCCCACCGGCGCCGCCCCGAGGTGCTGCCGCTGGTGATCCTGGCCACCGTCTTCGCCCTCATCGCGGCCCAGCCCCTGGGCCCGTGGCTGCAAGACCGCGTGACCACCCTGGCCGACCCGGGGGATATGGAGATCGTCGGGGTGCGCGCCCTCCCCGGCGGCTTCGTCCGGACCTACTTCGTGGAGACCCGCGGCGGCTAAGGGCCCCATGATCGTCCTGCTGCACGGAGAGAACGAACTGGAGATCGAGGAGGCGCTGGCGGCGCTCCGCGAGGCCGTGGGGGATGCGGCCGCCCAGTCCCTGAACGTGATCGTGCTGGACGGGCAGCGGATCTCCCCCGCCGAGTTGCGGAACGCGTGCGCGGCGCTCCCCTTCCTGGCCGCCCAGCGCCTGGTCATCGTCCACGGCCTGTTCGCCCGCGAGCGGCGGCGGGCCAAGGAGGAGGCCGCCTTCCTGGAGGCCCTCGCAGCGGTGCCCCCCACCACCCGCCTGGTCCTGGTGGAGGCCCGCACCCTCCTCGAAGATCACCCGGTGCGGCGCTGGCTGGCCGAACACCCGGAGGCCGGCGAGGTTCGGCATTTCCCCCTGCCGCCGCCCCATGCGCTGCCGGAATGGGTGATGGAACGGGCCCGGCGGCATGGGGGGGCCTTCACGCCCCAGGCGGCCTCAGCCCTGGCGGCTCTGCTCACCGATCTCCGGCTGCTGGATCAGGAGATCCGCAAACTGGTCCTTTGGGCCGCCGGCCGGCCGGTCACCCCTCAGGACGTCGACCGGCTGGTCCCTTACGCGGCCCCCATTCGCATTTTCGAACTCACCGAGGCCCTGGGCCGGCGGGAGGTCCGCCGGGCGCTGACGGCGCTGCGCCGCCTGCTGGAGGAGGGCGAGCATCCTCTGGGCCTGTTCGGCATGATCGTCCGCCAGTTCCGGCTGATGTTGTTGATGAAGGAACTGCTGGAGGCCGGCCACTCTCCGGCGGAGGCCGGGGGCCGGCTGGGCCTCCATCCTTACGCCGCCCGCAAGATCGCTGAGGCGACGGCCGGCTTCACGATGTCGCAACTGGAGGCCTTCTACCGTCGCCTGGCGGAACTGGACCTGGCCATCAAGACCGGGCAGATCCCGGACGGGGTGGCCCTGGAGACCTTCCTCGTCTCCGTTGGCGCCCGGGAGCCCTCGACGGCGGAGGCCGAGGCCGGGTGAACGGAGGGGGCTGGTGCAGGCGCGGGTGATCCTCAAACCGCGGGCGGAGCGAAAACTGCGCAACTTCTACCCGTGGGCTTTCCACGACGACATCGCCGAGGTCGTGGGCGACCCCGAGCCCGGCGCCATCGTATGGGTGCGGGAGGCCTCCGGGGCGCTGGTCGGCCAGGCCTTCTACAACCCCCAGGCGGCCATCCCCTTGCGGATGCTCTCCCTGGGGGATGAGCCCATCGACGCTGCATGGTTCCGACGCCGCCTGCTCGCGGCCGCCGAGCGGCGCCGCGGCATCGAGGGGACGAACGCCGTGCGCCTGGTCCATGGGGAGGCGGATGGCCTCCCTGGCCTGATCGTGGACCGCTACGGGGACATGTTGGTGGTTCAGATCCGCAACCTGGGGATGGAGCGCCGGCGGGAGTTGCTGGTCGATCTGCTCCGAGGGCTCTTCGCCCCCCGTGGGATCTATGAGCGCAGCGATGTCGAGGCGCGGGAGGACGAGGGCCTGGCGCCGCGGGTCGGCGTGCTCTGGGGGGAGGTGCCGGATCCCATCGAGGTGATCGAGGACGGGCTGGTCTTCGAGACGAGCGTCGTGCGGGGGCAGAAGACGGGCTTTTATCTAGACCAGCGGGACAACCGGCGGCGGCTGCGCCGATGGGTGCGGCCGGGAGATCGGGTGCTGGATGTCTACGGATACATCGGGACCTTCGCGCTGCACGCGGCGGCAGCGGGGGCCACGGCGGTGGTGATCGACAAGGACCCCTGGGCGCTGGGGCAGGCGGAGCGCAACGCCGCCCGTAACGGCCTGGGGGGACGGATCACCGTCCGCCTGGGGGAGGCCCTGGAGATGCTGGAGTCCCTGGCTGCCGAGGGCCGACGGTTCACCCATGTGGTGGTGGACCCGCCTGCCATGGTCAAGCGGCGGACGGAGTGGGAGCGGAGCGTGCGACGGCGCTTCGTGGCCCTGGCCGGCCTGGCCCTCCGACTGCTGGAGGCGGGGGGCCTTCTCTTTTTCTCTTCATGTGCCTATCCGGTCGGCCTGGAGGATCTCATCGAGGCGCTGCGGCTGGGAGCGGCCGACGCGGGCTGTCGCCTGCTCGTCCGGGAGGTGACCTACCAGCCCCCAGATCACCCCTGGGTCCTCCAGATCCCGGAGACCCTCTACTTGAAGACCCTCATCGTGGAGAAATCCGGCTGAGCGGGCTTTCCTGAGGGGCAGGTCCGCCCTGGATCCGCCAGGGAGCGGTATAGAGGTTGCAACGCTGCCCCCGCAGGAAGCCCACCACGGTCATCCCCGCGGCCTGGGCGAGTTCCAGGGCCAGGCTGGAGGGCGCGCCGATGGCCGCCAGCAGCGGGATGCCGGCCCGCAGGGCTTTCTGAACGATCTCGAAGCCGGCCCGCCCGCTCACCAGCATCAGGGCCCGGTGGAGGGGGAGGCGCCCCTCCCGGAGGGCAGCGCCGACCACCTTGTCCACCGCGTTGTGCCGGCCTACATCCTCGCGCAGCCAGAGCAGCCGCCCCTCGAGGTCGAAGACCGCCGCCGCGTGCAGCCCCCCCGTGTGCCGAAAGAGGGCCTGGGCCCCTTCCAGCCGCCGGGGGAGTTCATAGAGGAGGGCGGCCGGGATCACCGGTCCGTCCTCCGGCAGGGAGGGAAAGCCCTGGGCGAAGACGGCTTCGATGGCCGCCTTCCCGCAGATGCCACAACTGCTGGTCATGGAAAAATGGCGGGTCAGCCGCTGTCGATCGAAGGGGATCTCAGAAGGCACGACGACCCGCAGGACGTTGGGGGCCGGGCGCTCCGTCCGGATCCGGGGGAAGCCGTCGGGGTCGTCGATCAGGCCCTCCGTGTATAGAAAGCCCAGCGCCAGGTCCTCGTCCTCCCCCGGCGTCCGCATGGTGACCGCGACGGGGAAGTCCGCGTCCGCCGCCTCGTCCGGGAAGGCCACCCGGATCTCGAGGGGCTCCTCAGCGACGATCCAATCCATCCGTGGCGCCGGCTGTTCCTCCTGCCACTCCCATGCGTGCCAACCCTTCAGCGCGCCGCCGCGGCCCATGGTCCCTCCTTCGTGGTCTCCTGGCCGGGCGGAAGCGGCTCCAGGTAGGCGACCATGGCCTTATAAGCGGGGATCCCGGAAAGGGGGGAGCGGGCCTCCGGCGCGGCCAGGACATTCCCATCTGGCCAGTGGACCTGGAGGGTGCCTGGTTTGACCTCGGCCACGACCACCCGGCCCTCGAAGGACCCGTAGCGGTTCCAAAGCCGCACCCGGTCGCCCGGCCGCAGGCCCAGCCGGGCCGCGTCCTCCGGATGCATGAACACGGCGTCCCGCGGGGCGCCGGTGAGGGGATCGACCTCCTCCTGGACCATGCTGTTGAACTGCTTGCCGCGGCGCGAGGTCACCTGGAAGGCCCCGGGAGGGATCTCCCGCGCGGGGAGGGGGACTGCCTTGAAGCGGGCTTTGCCGTCGGGGGTGGGAAAGCGCCAGCCGGCGCACAACAACGGCCCTCCATATTGAAAGGCATCGCCCTTCTTCTGCAGGTGCTGGATCCCGTCATACATCGGGATCACCCGGGCGATCTCCTCCCGGATGGTGGCGGTGTCCGGGAAGCGCACCTGGGAGGCGAGGTCGGGGCGGACGCGGGCGGCCAGTTCCCCGAAGACCCACCACTCCGGCCGGGCCTCGGGGACGCGGGGGCCAGGGATCTCGGGGCTGAAGATCACCCGCCGCTCCGTGGTGGTCTCGGTCACCCCTCCCGGCCCCTCATACCGGGTGGCTGCCGGGAGGAGCACCACCGCCTCCCCGGGTTCGAACAGCATCGGTGGTGAGAGCACGATGTCCATGTGAACCCGCAAGGGGACCCGCTCGAGGGCCTCCCGCACGCCGGCGGGGTCGGGGAGCACCTCGTGGAAGTTCCCGCCCACGCTGAAGAGGAGGTCCAGTTCCCCCCGGCGGGCAGCATCGATCATCTCGGGGGCGGTGAGGCCCCGGGCCGCCGGGACCGTGAAGCCGTAGCGTTCGGAGAGGCGGCGGGCGTTTTCCTCGTTGATGGGGAGGCCGCCCGGGAAGACCGTGGCGTAAGCCCCCATCTCCGCGCCCCCCTGGACGCCGGAGTGGCCCCGGATGGGCATGAGCCCGCACCCCTCGCGGCCCACGAACCCCTTGCTCAGGGCCAAGTTGATGATGGCATGGACGTTGTCCTCCCCGAAGGGGTGCTGGGTGATTCCCATGCTCCAGACGAAGACCGCCCGTTCGGCCGCGGCGAGCATGCGCGCGAAATCCAACATGTCCTCCCGGGAGACCCCCGCGCCCGCCTCCAGGTCCTCCCACGGGGTGGCCTCCAGCAAGGCCCGCAGGTCCTCGAAGCCCACCGTGTGCGCGCGGATGAAGGCTTCGTCGATCCAGCCGTTGGCGATCATATGCTTGAGGGTCCCATGGATGAAGGCGATGTCCCCGCTGGGGCGGATCTGGAAGAAGCGGTCGACGATGCGTGTGCCGAAGAGGGCGCTCTCCAGGTCGGAGGGCACCCAGTAGCGCTCCATCCCCGGCTCCCGATAGGGGTTGATCAGGGCCACCCGGGTGCCCGCCTTCCGGGCGTAGTAGAGATACTTCATCATCACCGGCTGGTTGTTGGCGACGTTGGAGCCGAAGAAGGCGACGAGGTCGGTGCCGATGAGGTCGCTGTAGGAACAGGTGGTGGCCGCCACGCCGAGGGCGGCCTTCAGGGCCAGGGTGCTGGGGGCGTGGCAAACCCGCGCCGCGTTGTCGATGTTGTTGGTGCCCATCGCCCGCACCGCCTTCTGGGCGACGTAATAGGCCTCGTTGGGAAGCCCCCGGCTGGTGAGGTAAAAGGCCAGGCGGTGCGGAGCGCTCTGGCGGATGCGCTCGGCGATGAAATCCAAGGCCTCCTCCCACGAGATCCGCCGGAACCCCGCTTCTCCCCGGAAGCGGATAAAGGGACAAGGCAGCCGGCCCAGGGCCCGCAGGGCCCGGCCGGAGCGGCCGGAGAGGGGCCGCACGTCCTGCAGGAGGGCGGGGTCGAAGGGGGGCATGGTGTTCAGGCGCAGCAGGCGCAGGCGGATGTTGCAGAGGTGGATGCCGGTGATCGTCCAGTCCCGCATGCCGGTGGTGCCCAGGGCGCAGCCGTCGCAGACACCGTCGCGGAGGATCCGCCATGCGTAGCCCAGGCGATCCCGGTTCTCCCACAGGGCGCGCAGGATCTCCAGGTAGTTGTTGGGCCGTTGCTCCCCGATCCCGAAGGGCTTCCAACTGGCCCACAGACGGGGATCCCACTTTCGAGAAGGCGGCCGCACGGCACGCCGGACACCTCCCATCGCACCCTCCTTTCCAGCCCTGGGCCGGGATCATCGGGGGGCAGACGTCCCACCGTCGGTCAATGAAGCACCCCAGCGGTCTCTGATCCCTCGGAGGCGCGAGAGCGAAGCAAATCCCGGTCCAGAGAATATTGTAAATCCGGGCGCGCGAAAAGATCAAAAGGCGGGATCGTCCGCTGCGCGGGGAGGGGGATGAAGGGTCAGCGATCGCTACAGGCGCCTGGAGAGATATCCGCGCGCCGGTTCAACCCAGAAGGGCGCGGGTCCAGCCGGCGGTCAGAGGCTCCAACCAGGACCCCAGCCACGGGGTGGCCAGCCAGAGGACTCCTTGCGCGGTCCACCATGCGAGGCCGAACCACCGGGCCGAGCGGGGCATCGGGTGCAGCGGCCGCTCCGCTGCCGATGCGGCCACCAGACCCCGTAGGAAGGTCCAGCCCATGGCCCCGGTGACCGCGATCAACGCCAGGGCGAGCCCGGGCCGCCCCGGCAGCAACCAGCGTAGCAGAGCCCATCGGCCGGCGAAGCCGGGGAAGGGCGGTGCGTCGACGAGGGCGAGGCCGCTGCCCAGCAGCAGGGCGATCACCCACGGGCCCTGGGCCAACGGCACCTGCCCGAAGGCGGTGGACCTGGCCATCCGGCGATAGGCGGCCAGGGCGAAGGCCATCCCCAGCAGCGGGATCACCCGGATCCCCATGCTCCAGGCGCTCAGGTGGATTCCTTCGGCGGTGCCAAGGCCCAGGGCCAGCCACGAGAGGCCGCTCGAGGCCAGCCAACCGTAGCCTCCCAGGCGGCCCCATCCGGTCTCCGGCAGGGCCAGGGCGGCGCTGCTCAGGACCATCATGGCGCCGATGGCCTGAAGGCCCACGGTCCAGAGCGGGGAGAGGGCCAGCCAGGGGAAGGACTGGATCCACGCCGGCAGCCAGAGCCACGTTCCGGCGTGGAGGAGGAACAAGGTGAAGGCCCCGCCCACCGGGGCGCCTTCCCCCAGCAGGAGCGGCACCCACCGGTGGGCTGGCCACACCCCCAGCCAGAGCGCCAGGGCCAGTAGGATCATGGTCGGGGTCAGGAGGGTCCACAGGGGCTGTCCGGGGTTCAATCCGGCCTGCTCCGCCGCCCATGCGGCGGTGGTCCAGAGCAGAACGCCCAGGCTGGCGGCGATCAGATAGGACATCGCCCCTGCCATCCCATGGCCCTCCCCGAGCACGGTCAGCGCCAGCAACAAGGCCGCGCTGCCGATGGCGAAGGCCCCCAGGCCCACCGGGCGGATCAACAGGCCCGCTGTCCACAGCCCGGCTGCCGTCAAGCCGATGGGATACAGGCGGCGCTCAAAGGGGAACGGCCACGCCGTCAGGAAGGCCAGGGCAGCCACCCCCCATAGCGCGGTGAGGGCCCAGCGATCGGCCTCGGTCAGCCGGATCGTTCGTCCCAGAACCACCACCGGCGCCCCGAGGGTGATCTGGTCCGGCCCCGCCGCCACCCGGGGCCATGGAACCCCCCACAGGAGGACCAGCATCAGCCCCGCCGTGATCGCCGCCAGGGGGGCCGCCAGGGGGGTCCGCCGGAGGGGATAGGCCAGCGGCGCGGCCAGGAAAGGCAGGGCGAGGAGGGCAAGCAGCGGGAGGTTCACGGGAGCCGCTCCTGGCGGATGAGGGTCAGGGCCGCCATCAAGAAGGCCACCACGAGGCTCATGGCGGCCATCAGCCCGATGGCGATCAGGCTGTCCTGGACCGCGAAATAGAACACCTGGTAGCCGCTGAACATCGTCAACACGCCGAGCCCGGCCTTGAGGGGCGATCGGCTCAACGTCGCCATCAGCAGGCCGATCCCGATCAGCGCGTAGGTCATGGCCAGCAAGGGGATCGGAAGGAACGGCAGGGGGAAGCGCGCGGCCAGCAGCCGGGCCAAAAGATAGAGGAAAAAGCCCGCCAGGGCCCGGAAGCGCCATGGGACGATGGAGCGGGCGCCGAGGACCGAGGGCGCTGTCCGCTGGGCCCGCCAGGCGACCAGATAGAACACCCCGGCCAGGAGCCCCCCGCTCAGCATCTGGAGGCCGGCCAGTTCCACCGGTACCCCGGCGAGGATCTGCAGCAACAGGCCGCTGGCGGCGGCCGTCAGTGCCCACACCCCCACCATCGGGCGCCAGTCATCGAGCGCCAGGACCAGGACGGCGGATCCGACCACCAGCAGAACCAGCGGCTCTGAAAGGTCGCCCACCATGCCTGCGGTCTCCTTCCCTTTTCTCTGCCATGTGCCATGGGCCTTCCGACGGGGCCGCCATCGCCCCGGGAGTCCCTACTATAGGCGGGCCGTCCCCTTCCGGCAACTGCCGCGTCCGATGGGATGCCGGTATAAAATCCGAGGTGCGATCCGAAGGGCTGCGGGGCGGCGCGGGCGCCGCCGAGCCCGCCCCCGACACGATGTCTTTCCAACGGGAGGGAGAATGGCTCCCAAGGGAACGCAACGCCGGCCGCTCGCCTCGCGGGCCCGGGCGTGGACGGTGCCGGGCCCCCGCACCATCGCCCGGGAGGTGCTCCCCAACGGCATCGTCGTCCTGGCCTACGAGAACTTCAGCAGCCCCTCTGTGGTCCTCTCCGGCCTGCTGTGGGCGGGGGCCCTGGATGAACCCCCGGAGCGGGCCGGGCTGGCGGCGTTCACCGCAGAGATGCTGACCCGGGGGACCGCCCATCGGACCTTCTATGAGATCTACGAGGCCATCGAGTCGGTGGGGGCCAGTCTGGAGTTCGGGGCCGGTTATCACACCACCGGCTTCAGTCTGAAGACCTTGGCCGAAGACCTGCCGGCCCTGCTGGAGGTGCTGGCCGACGTCCTGCGCCACCCTGTCTTTCCGGAGGAGGAGGTGGAGAAGGTCCGTGGTGAGATCCTCACCGATCTCCGGGAGCGGGCCCACGACACCCGGCGGATGGCCGCCCTGCGCTTTCGGGAAACCCTCTTCCAGGCCCATCCTTACGGACGGAGCGTGGACGGCTACCCGGAGACGGTGCAGGCGATCACGCGGGAGGACCTGATCGGCTTCCACCGGCGCTTTTACAGCCCCCGGCGGATGATCATTGCAGTGGTGGGCGCTCTGCGGGCCGAGGCAGCGATCCAGGCCATCCAGGGGATGCTCGGGGATTGGGAAGGGGAGCGTCCGGAGCCGCCCCCTGTGCCAGCAGCGGCCCGGCCGGAGCGCTGGATCCACGTGCACACGCCCATCCCGGGCAAAAGCCAGATCGACCTGGTGATGGGCACGGTGGGGCTGGCCCGCACCGATCCGGATTACTATGCCGCGGCCCTGGCCAATTGCGTCCTTGGGGTGTTCGGCATGATGGGTCGCCTGGGCGATCACGTCCGGGATCGGGATGGGCTGGCCTATTACGTTTACAGCCGCCTGGACGCGGGGCTGGCCCCGGGGCCGTGGAGCGTGATCGCCGGGGTGGCCCCGGAGCACCTCCCCCGGGCCGTGGAGGGGATCCGCATCGAGATCCGGCGCCTCATCGAGCGGCGGGTGCCGGCCAAGGAACTGGAGGACAACAAGTCCTTCCTGATCGGCTCGTTGCCCCTGCGGTTGGAGACCAACGAGGGGATCGCCGGCGTCCTAGTGGATATGGAGCTCTTCGAACTGGGCCTGGACTACCTGGAGCGATATCCTGATCTCATCGTGGGCCTGACCGCCGCCGAGGTTCAGGCTGCGGCCCGCAAATACCTGGACCCCGATCGCATGGTCCTCGCCACTGCGGGGCCGGACCCGGCCCTTTCGTAGAGCCGTATGGGCGCGGAGGCAGATGATGGCCTCGGTGGAGATCTGGGTGGAGGCGGTGGCCCTGGCCGATGAGGCCGTGTGGCTGGTCCCGTCGGAGGATGGAGGCTGGACGCTGCCTGGGGGACCGCTGGCGTATGGGGAGGAGCCGGTGGAGGGCCTCCGGCGCCATCTGATGGCGCTGGCGGGGGTGGAGGTCGAGGAGCCCGTGATCCTGGAGGCGGCTTCCCGTTCCGAGGAAGGGCGCTGGCGGATGATCCTCCGCTACGCCTGCCGGCTGGCCCGCGAGCCCCGCCCGGTAGGCGCCTTGTTCCACATCGAGCATCTTCCTCCATTGGAGCCCGGGCAGCGGGCGGCGATCTATCGGGCGCTGCAGGTGCTCTGAGCCGGCGCCTCGTCGCCTCCGGCTCGTGGAGGGGGAGCGGGCCGGGATCAGAGGGCCTCCGGGGCGAGGCCGAGGCGTTCCGCTCCCACTGCAGCCCAGAACCGCTCCAGGTCGGCCAGGGCCCGCCGGGCGTAGGCCAGGGCCCGCTCCCGCCGATCCCGGGGGGGCCGCTCCAGGGGCGGGAGCAGTCCGAAGTTGGCCTTCATCGGCTGGAAATCCCGTGGGTCCGCGTGGGCCAGGTAGTCGCAGAGGGCCCCGATCATCGTGGTGATCGGGAAGGTCAGGGGCGGCCGGCCCTGGAGCAGGCGGGCGGCGTTCACCCCGGCCACCAACCCGGTGGCGATGTTGCCCACATAGCCCTCCGCCCCAGTGATCTGGCCGGCGAAGAAAAGATCGGGGCGCCCGCGGAACTGCATCGTCGGTTCCAGGAGGGCCGGGGCGTTGATGTAGGTGTTGCGGTGCATCTGGCCATAACGCAGGAACTCCGCGTTCTGCAGGCCAGGGATCATCCGGAAGACCCGCCGCTGCTCCGGCCACTTCAGGTTGGTCTGAAAGCCCACCATGCTATACATCGTCCCCGCCCGGTTGTCCCGACGCAATTGGACCACGGCGTAGGGCTGTCGACCGGTGCGGGGGTCGATGAGGCCGGTGGGCCGCAGCGGCCCGTAGGCCAGCGCCTCCCGCCCCCGCCGCGCCAGGACCTCGATGGGCAGGCAGGCTTCGAAGAAGCGTCGGTCCTCTCGCTCGAAGTCTCGCAGCGGGATGGTCTCGGCATGGATCAAGGCGTCCACGAAGGCCTCGTATTCCTCTTTCGTCATCGGGCAGTTGATGTAATCCCCGTCCGGTTCCTCCCCGCGCCCGTAGCGAGAGCCCTTAAAGCAGATGGACATATCAATGGAATCGGCGGCGACGATGGGCGAGATGGCGTCGTAGAAGTAGAGGTACTCCTGTCCGGTCAGGCGTTGGACGGCGGCCGCCAGGGCGTCGGAGGTGAGGGGGCCTGTGGCCAGGATGCAGGGGGCGTCCGGGATCTCGGTGACTTCCTCCCGGATGATGGTGATGTTCGGGTGGCGCTCGAGGTGTTCGGTGACGCAGCGGGCGAAGAGCTCCCGGTCGACGGCCAGGGCTTTCCCCGCGGGCACCGCCGTGCGGTCGGCGCAGGCCATCAGCAGCGAGCCAAGGAACCGCAGTTCGGCCTTGAGCAGCCCCGAGGCGTTCTCCAGTTCGTCCGAGCCCAGGGAGTTGGAGCAGATGATCTCCGCCAGCCACCCGGTGGTGTGGGCCGGCGTGAGCCGATGGGGCCGCATCTCATACAGAAGGACGCGGACGCCCCGCTGGGCGGCCTGCCACGCGGCCTCCGACCCCGCCAGGCCCCCGCCCACCACGATGAGCCCAGGCGCCACGGCTCCTACCTCCGTCTCAGAGGGCTTTTCTCAGGGAATTGTAACCGTAGGGCGTCGGCCTCCGGTAAAATCCGGGGGGGCTGTCGGCTCCCTTCCGACGGTATAAAATACCGGCATGCGCATCTTCACCCCAGGCGGAGGAGCGGATGGGCGCGAAAGCCTTCGACGTGAAAGATCTCTCCCTGGCGGAGAAGGGGCTCCAGCGCATCGAGTGGGCCGACCGCGAGATGCCGGTCTTGCGGCGCATCCGGGAGCGCTTCGAACGGGAACGCCCTCTGGCCGGGGTCCGCATCGCGGCTTGCCTCCACGTGACGACGGAGACCGCCAACCTGATCCGGACCCTCCAGGCTGGGGGCGCGGAGGTTGCCCTGTGCGCCAGCAATCCCCTCAGCACCCAGGACGATGTGGCTGCCGCCCTCGTGCGCTTCTTTGAGGTGCCCGTGTTCGCCATCAAGGGGGAGGACACGGAGACCTACTACCGCCATATCCAGGCCTGCCTCGCCCATCGCCCCCACATCACCATGGACGATGGGGCGGACCTGGTGAGCACGCTGCACAAGGAGCGCCCCGAGTGGATGGCGCAGATCGTGGGGGGGACCGAGGAGACGACCACCGGGGTGATCCGCCTGCGGGCCATGGCCCGGGAGGGGGTCCTGGCCTATCCCATCATCGCCGTCAACGACGCCCGGACCAAGCACCTCTTCGACAACCGCTACGGCACCGGGCAGTCCACCATCGATGGGATCATGCGGACGACCAACATCCTGCTGGCCGGCCGGACGGTGGTGGTGGCCGGCTACGGCTGGTGCGGCCGGGGCATCGCCATGCGGGCCCGGGGCATGGGGGCCCACGTCATCGTCACGGAGGTGGATCCCCTGCGGGCCCTCGAGGCGGCCATGGACGGCTTCCGCGTGCTCCCCATGGCCGAGGCCGCCCGGGAGGGGGATCTCTTCATCACCGCCACCGGCAACATCCACGTCCTGGACCAGCCCCACTTCATGGTTATGAAAGACGGGGCCATCATGGCCAACGCCGGACACTTCAACGTGGAGATCAACCTGCCGGCCCTGCGGGCGTTGAGCGGAGGGGAGCCCCGTCGGGTGCGGGCGTTCGTGGACGAATACACGCTGCCGGACGGCCGCCGGCTCTATGTGCTGGCCGAGGGGCGGCTGGTGAACCTGGCCGCCGCCGAGGGCCATCCCAGCGCCGTGATGGATATGTCCTTCGCCAACCAGGCCCTCTCTGTCGAGTATTTGGTCCGCCACGGCCCCTCCCTGGATCGGCAGGTCTACCCCGTGCCGGAGGCCATCGACCGGACGGTGGCCCGCCTCAAACTGGAAACCATGGGGATCCGCATCGACACCCTCACCCCCGAGCAGGAGCGCTACCTGGCCTCCTGGGAGGAGGGCACATAAGGACGGCCGGCATCCCTCCATGGATCCCCCGTGCGGGGGCAAGCCGCGAGCCGGTTCGCTCCCGCACGGGCCCGGGTCCTTCCACCGCTGGGCCCCGCGGTCACCGGTGGGTTTTCCCCGTTATATGATGAAAAGGGTGGCCGGATGGCCGGTTCTTTGTGCGCCCCGAGGTTGCCATGGCGGACAAATGGAGCGAAAATAGAAAGCCTACCCTTTCTCGGGACACGTCCGATGGCCGCCTATCCGGGGCATCCCATCACGATCCAGGAAGACCGTGTGGTGTGGCTGGAGACCCGGCATCCGGCGTATGAGCAGGTCCGGGATGCCCTGGCCCGTTTCGCGGACCTGGAGCGGAGCGCCGGGCCAGTCCATGGCTACCGGATCACCCCGCTGTCCGTGTGGAACGCGGCGGCGCTGGGCCTGACGGCGGAGGCCATCCTGGCCGACCTGGAGCGGTTCAGCGGCGGCCGGGTCCCCGAGCGGCTGCGAGAGGAGATCCGGGAGTGGATGGCCCGCTACGGGCGCCTCCGTCTGGAGATGGCGGACGGCCGGCTCTGGCTGGTGGCGGAGGATCCGGGGCTCCTGGGCCGGCTGGCGCAAGAGCCGGTGCTGCAGCCGTTCCTGCGGGGGGCGCCGCAGGGGGATCGGGTGGAGGTGGAGCCCCGGGCCCGTGGCCACCTCAAGCAGGCCCTGGTCTATCTGGGCTATCCGGCGGAGGACCGGGCGGGCTACATCGAGGGGGCTCGCCTGGATCTGCGGCTGCGGACGGCACGGCGCTCGACGGGGGAGCCCTTCCGCCTACGCCCTTATCAGGAGGCGGCGGCCGAGGCCTTTCTGAGCGCCGGCAACGGGGTGGTCCTGCTGCCCTGCGGGGCGGGCAAGACCATCGTTGGCCTGGCGGTGATGGCCCGTCTGCGCACCGCCACCTTGATCATCGCCACCAGCACCGTGGCCGCCCGGCAGTGGGTCGCGGAGATCCTAGACAAGACGGATCTGAGCCCCGAGCAGGTGGGGGAATACACCGGCCACCGCAAGCAGATCCGCCCGGTGACCGTGGCCACGTATCAGATCCTGACCCATCGGCCCCGGCGGGATTTCCGGGAGGATTTGCTGGCGCAGTTCCCTCATTTTCGTCTCTTCAGCGCCATGGATTGGGGGCTGATCATCTACGACGAGGTCCACCTCCTGCCGGCCCCTGTCTTCCGGATCACGGCCCTCCTCCAGGGGCGCCGCCGCCTGGGGCTGACCGCCACGCTGGTGCGGGAGGATGGGCTGGAGCGGGAGGTCTTCGCCCTCATCGGGCCCAAACGATATGAGGCGCCATGGCGAGAACTGGAAGCCCGCGGCTGGATCGCTGCCGTGGAGTGCCACGAGATCCGGGTCCCCATGGACCCAGAGGATCGGGTCCGGTATGCGGCGGCGGAGGACGCCGAGCGGTATCGCCTGGCGGCCACCAACCTGGCCAAAGAGGCGATGGTCCGCCTGCTCCTGGAGAAACACCGTGAGGACACTGTCCTCATTATCGGGCAATATTTGGACCAACTGGAGCGCATCGCCCGCGCGATCGGGGCCCCGCTCATCACCGGCCGCACCCCCGTGGCCGAGCGGGAGCGGCTCTTCGAGCAGCTCCGTCGCGGGGAGATCCGCCGCTTGGTCCTATCCCGCGTGGGCAACTTCGCCATCGACCTCCCGGATGCCAACGTGCTGATCCAGGTCTCGGGGACCTTCGGTTCCCGTCAGGAGGAGGCCCAGCGCCTGGGACGGATCCTCCGCCCGAAGCGGAACGGGATCCTCGCCCACTTCTACACCCTGGTCACACGGGATACGGTGGACCAGGATTATGCTGCCCGGCGCCAGGCTTTCCTGGCCGAGCAGGGCTATCGCTACGAGATCCTGGAGGCGGAGGAGGTGGCCGCCTACCGGCCTGCCGTCGCGGACGTGGCCGCGTGGCCGCGGGCGCTTCCGGCTCTTTCCCCGGAGGGAGAGATCCCTTCCCCCATCGACCATGGACCGGCTGTTTGAAGGTCTGCCCCGCTCGTTGCTGACGGAGGCCTTCGACCGATGGGCCTCCGGGAAGGTGCACCTTCGCCCCGCCGCGGCCGGGCCGGTTGTTGTCGCCGTGTCGTGGGGATCGCGGGAGGTCGAGTTGCTGTGGCGGCGCCCCGATCCTGGTGGGCCATGGGATCTCAGCGCCCTCCGCCTGCAGCGCTGCCCATGTGGGGCCCGGGGCGTCTGCGCCCATGAAGCGGCGGCCTGGCTGGCCTTGCTCTTCGATCTGGACCCGCCCCTGGAGCCGATCCCGGAAGGCATGCGGCGCCTGGAGGCCCAATTGGAATCCCTGACGACAGCGGCCCTGCAGGCGATGGCGCGCCGCTGGCGATGGCCCCTCTCCAGGGGGCGGAAGGCGGCGCTGGCGCGCCGCCTCGCCGCGCGGCTCTGGCTTCACTATCGGCTGGGCCGGTGGCGGGAGGGGCTCGATGCCGATCTGGAGCGCCTGCTGGGGCTCATCCGGCTGCTCGGGGCCTCCCGGATCGACCGCGGGGAACTGGAGAGGCGCTGGATCCGGTGGACGGGGCGGGACGCCCGGGCCTTCCGGATGGCGTGGAGCCGGGCGATTCAGAAGGGCCTGTTGCTCCCCTGCGAACTGGGCCACGAAGCCCACCCTCGACCCCACGCCCATCTGCCCGCGGCGCTGGAGGTGGCCGATCTGCCTCCACCCACCTTTCCTGTAACGCTCCATCGGGGGTTCCGGCGGGAGCAGATCGTGACCGCCCCGCCCCTTCCCCCGTTGCTTCAGGAGACCGTCCGGTGGTTGCGCCGGAAGCCGATCCCTCTGGCTGTGTCGGCCCATCCGCAGGCGGCGGCGCTGCCTTGGCTGCGCGGATGGCCCCACGATCCGGAAGAGGTGGAGCGCCTCCTGGCCCGGTGGCCATGGTCCTCCCCGCCCGATACGTGGTTGACTGTGCCCGTGGAGTGGTTCGCGCCGGAGGCCGTGGAGGAAGTCGCCCGCGGCCTCGGTTTGCCGTGGGAGGGGGCCGCCTTCTTGCTGGAGGGATTGTGGCATCTGTCCGGTCTCCCCTCCGGGGAGGCCCTCCCTGCCCGCTGGGCGCCCCCGCAGATCGAGGGGGCGGAGGCGACGGCGCGGATCGCGGAGATCTGGCGGAGCGGCGCCACGCTGTTCGAGATCGCATGGTTGCGGCGGCGGGATCCCACCCTTCGCCTGGTGCGATGGCTCGGCTGGTCCAGTGGGATGACGCAGCTGTATTACGAATGGGGGCTGGGGCGTCAGGCGCTCCTCCGCCTGCTGGAAGGGTTGCCGGAAGGGTGGGTGGATTGGCGGGATGTGGCCCGGGCGCTGGAGGCGGCGCGTCCCCCTGGGTTCGTGGAAGCCTCCGACGGCCTGCGCTGGCGGTTGGTCCGGGGCCGCGGGGCCGCCGAGCCGGTCCCCCTCGCCGACCATCTGCGGGCGTATCTGGAGGGATCTCTTTTCTGGATGGGGGTTGTCTCTCTCGCTTATGAGGAAGGAACCCTGCGGGCCTTCCGGTTGACAGAGCCGGGCCGTCGATGGTTGCGCGGGGAGCCCCTTGAAGGGCTTCCTGAGGAGGGGCTTCCGGAGACCCGATGGGTGGACGCACGGACATGGTCGGTGCGGCCGGGGCCGGAGACGGCACAACTGCTGTGGCTGTCCGCCCGCATGGGGCGGCCGGCCGGCTCCCCCTTCGTGTTCACCGCCGACGAGGAGCGGATCGAGGCGGTGTTCCGCGAGGGCTATCGCCCTGAGGAGATCCTGGCCCTTTTCGAGGCCTGTGGCCTTCCCCCCACCCCCCAATTGGCGCACATGGTGCAGGAGGTCTGGGCCCGCTTGGGGCGGGTCCAGGTGTTCGAAGAGGTCACCCTGCTGGAGACCGAGGATCCGGTGATGCTGCAGGAGCTCTTGGCGGCCACCTCCCTGCGGGAGGCCATTCGCGGGTGGCTGGCCCCCCACCTGGTGGTCATCGACGAGGACGCTTTGGACCGCCTGTTGAAAGAGATGCGGGACCGCGGCTATCATCCGGTGGTCGTTCGGGCGTGATCGAAGCCTCGGGACGGCCGTTGGGGATCTCCATCCATGCGGCGGGCCGCAGGCCGTTGGGCCCTTGACATGGGGGAGCCCTCCCCCTAAGATGGGGGCAGAGATCCGGCCTTCCCCACCCTATTCCGGGAGGTTGCCGATGCGTTGTCTTTCGCCTCGATGGGTGTTGGGGATCCTCGTTCTGGGCCTGGCGCTGGGCGCCTGTGCGCCCCAGAAGCCTCCGTTGGGCAGCGAGCAGAATCCTCTGGTGATGGTCTTCGTGCCCTCCGGGGAATCGGAGGAGATCAAGCGAGGAGGCGAGCAACTCGCCGCGCTCCTCGGCCAGAAACTGAACATGAAGGTGAAGATGAACCTGGCCAGCAGCTTCGCCGCTGCGGTCGAGGCGATGGGGGCGGGCCAGGCCCACATTGGCTGGCTGAACACCCTGAGTTACCTGCTGGCCCACGAGAAATACGGTGTCGAAGTGATCCTGGCCACCGTGCGCTTCAACCAGACCTACTACACCGGACAGATCATCGTGCGGGCCGGCTCGGGCATCAAGAGCATCGCCGACCTGAAAGGTAAGACGATGTGCTGGGTGGATCCCCTCTCCACGTCCGGCTACCTGATGCCCCGCATCCTGCTCAAGGCCAACGGGGTGGATCCCGACCGGGACTTCGCCAAGACGGTGAACGCGGGCTCCCACCCCAACGTGGTCAAGGCGGTTTACAACGGGGACTGCGATGCGGGGGCGACCTACGTGGACGCGCGGGGCGCGGTGGAGAAGGATCTGCCCGATGTGAAGGAGAAGGTGGTGGTCCTGGCCACCACGGCGAAGATCCCGAACGACAACGTGAGCGTGATCAAGAATCTCCCCTCGGACCTGCGGGCGAAGATCCGCCAGGCCCTTCTGGAGATCGCCCAGTCGGAGGAAGGGAAGAAGGCCCTCAAGACGGTTTACCAGATCGAGGGCCTGCAAGCCGTGGATGATTCCTTCTATGATGAGTTCCGGGCCCAGTTGAGCGCCTCGGGCTACAAACTGGAGGACCTGGTCAAGCCGGCCAAGTGATGAGCGGGCGGGGGCGGTCTTCTAAGGCCGCCCCCGCCCTTATGGATGTAGAGCCCGGCGGGACCTCCATGCCCCTGATCGTCGAGCGTCTAACCAAGATCTACCCGGACGGCACCCGGGCCCTCTCCGAGGTCAGTTTCACGGTGGAGGATGGGGAGTTCGTGGCCATCATCGGGCTGAGCGGGGCCGGGAAGAGCACGCTGCTCCGCTGCATCAACCGCCTGGTCGAGCCGACCTCGGGGCGGGTGATTTGGAACGGGGTCGACATCACGGCCGCCTCCCCGCGGGAGCTCCGCCGCATCCGCCGGCAGATCGGGATGATCTTCCAGCAGTTCAACCTGGTCAAGCGTGCCACTGTTCTGACCAACGTCCTGACCGGCCGTCTCGGTTATGTGAACCTCTGGCTGAGCCTCCTGGGCTATTTCCCCCCCTCCGAGGTGCGACGGGCGATGCGGGCCCTGGAGCGGGTCGGCCTGGCCGACCTGGCGGACAAGCGGGCGGATGAGCTCTCCGGGGGTCAGCAACAGCGGGTCGGGATCGCCCGGGCGCTGATGCAAGAGCCCCGCCTGCTCCTGGCCGACGAGCCGGTCGCCAGCCTGGATCCCGTCCTCGCGCACTCCATCCTCCGTTACATCGAGGAACTGAACCGCAAGGATGGCGTGACCGTGCTCTGCAGCCTGCACTTCCTGGATCTGGTCCATCGATACGCCACGCGGGTGATCGGGCTCAAGGATGGGGTCAAGGTTTTCGATGGGCGGCCGGACGAGATCGACGATCGCCGGTTCAAGGAGATCTACGGGCAGGAGGCAGAGCGCATTGGCGGCTGAAGGCCGGGTCCCTCGCGGGACCGCCCTCCTCCCCGGCGTGGCCTACTGGGCCCTGGGCCTGCGGACGCTGGCCGGGATCTGGGCAGGCCTCACCCTGATCCTGCTCGGGCTGGCCCTGTGGCGGGGCCATCCCTGGCTCTGGGTCGGGTGGGGCTTCTGGTGGCTCGGGGCGATCCACGACGCCGCACGGCGGCTGGCCGGCCGGCGGCCCCGCGGGTGGCCTGCCGCCCTGGCGGCCCTGGCCGTGATCTACGCGGTCGGCTGGGAGGTCACGGAGATCGATCTCCGGGCGCCCTTCGTGCGCTTCGAGAAGATGCGTCCCTATCTGATCGCCCTGACCCAGCCCGATCTCCTGACCTACCCGACCGAGCGCCAGGTTTATCGGATCCCCATCGAGGTCCCCTGTCTCCATTCCCCCCAGCCTGTTGTGCTGGAGGACGGCGCCCGGCTCCGTCTCTCGGCCGGTTGCACCCAGGCGGGGGATCCGTTGACGCTGGAGGGCGAGGGATTCCCGGCCGGGGTTCCCTTGGAGATCTGGTGGGTGAACCCCATCGGCGAGCGGCAGCGGATCCTGCAGGAAGGGCGCCGGTTGGATCTGCGGGCGGACGCCTCCGGGCGGTTCGAGGTGGCGTTCGTCGCCCCTCGGGCCGTCCCTCCGGGTTTTGAGCCTCCCCCCGGCCGTTCCCAGACCCACGGGCTGGAAGTGCACGCCGTGCGGGTGGTCGGCCCCCCGCAGCCCAGCGAGGCCCTGCTGGAGGTGGCTGAGAAGATGGGGGAGACGGTGGCCATCGCCCTGCTGGCCACCACCTGGGCGGTCCTGATCGCCGCCCCGTTGTCGTTCCCGGCCGCCCGCAACCTGATGGGCGGCTCGTGGCCCACCCGCCTCCTCTATTACGCCATGCGCGCTTTCTTCAACGTCGTCCGCTCCATCGAGCCCCTCATCTTCGGCATCGTCTTTGTGGTGTGGGTGGGGCTGGGGTCCTTCGCGGGGATGCTGGCCCTCATGGCCCATTCCGTGGCCGCCCTGGGCAAACTGTTCTCCGAGGTGGTCGAGCACATCGATCCGGGTCCGGTGGAGGCCTTGACGGCGACGGGGGCCCATCGCCTCCAGGTGATCCGATACGCGGTGATCCCCCAGGTGATCCCCGAGTTCGTCTCCTTCGCCGTCTACCGCTGGGACATCAACGTCCGCATGTCCACGATCATCGGCTTCGTGGGCGGCGGGGGGATCGGCTTCCGGCTCAGCGAGTGGATCCGGCTGAGCGCCTACCGGCAGGTGGCCACGGCGGTGATTGGGATCGCCGTGGTGGTGATGGCCCTGGATTACCTCAGCGCCCAGATCCGCCGCCGCATCGTTTGAGGGCTGCGGCGGGTCGACCTTCGAGGAGGGCGATGCGACGACGGCGCCTGCTCGTCCGGATCGGCGGGGGGATCTTGGCCCTTCTGATCTACGCCGCGTCCTGGCGGGCCGTCGGGATCGACCTGGGGAGGCTGTTTGAGCCCCAGGCGGCCCGGCGCGCCCGGGAGATCCTCACGGCCTTCCTGATGCCTGAGTTCTTGATCCCCGAGCGGGGGACTCAGCGGGTGGAAGGATTCGTGCGGGTGCCGTGTCCGGAGGGGGCCTCGGCGGCGCCGGCGGCCGTCGGCGAGGGCCCCCGGCTGTGGCTCCCCCCCTGCGCGGCGCCAGGGGCCCGCCTGGCGATCCAGGGGGAGGGCTTCCGCCCGAACAGCGAACTGGTGTTGCGCTGGGTCTTCGCCCCGAGCCCCCAGTTGCCCCTCGGGGGGGAGCTTCTCATCGGGCGCGCGCGGACAGGCCCGGACGGCCGCTTCGCGGCCGAGGTGGAGATCCGCCCCCTGGTGGTCCAGGAGGGCGGGTCTCGTCTCCAGGCCGAGGCCCGTTGGGAGGGGGGCTGGAGGATCAGCCCGGCGCTGACCCGGACCCTCGAGGGGATGCTGCAGACCATCTTCCTCGCCCTGATGGCGACCTCGTTCGCTACGCTCTTGGCGGCCCCCCTCTCGTTCCTGGCGGCCCGCAACATCATCGCCCGGAGCCCCATCGGGACAGCGGTTTACTACGGGGTGCGAACGGCCTTCAACGTGGTGCGCTCCATCGAACCGCTGGTGGTGGCGGCCATCTTCGCCACCTGGGTGGGCTTCGGCCCCTTCGCCGGGGTGCTGGCCCTCACCGTGGCCACGGTGGTCAACCTGGGCAAACTCTTCTCCGAGGTCATCGAGACCATCGATCCCGGTCCTGTGGAGGCCCTGACCGCGACAGGGGCTCACCCCTTGCAGGTGATCCGTTACGCGGTGATCCCCCAGATCACCCTGCCGTTCCTGGCCTTCCTCATCTATCACTGGGACATCAACATCCGGATCTCCACGGTGGTGGGGTTCGTGGGGGGCGGTGGGATCGGCTATCAGTTGAAGCTGTGGATCGACCAGACGGATTACCACAAGGCGGGGACGGCGGTGTGGGCCATCGTGGCGGTGGTCTCGGCGATGGATTACCTCAGCGCGCGCCTTCGGGAGTCGATCCGCTAACCGTTGCGCCCGGCGCGAGGAAACGGCGGATGGTCCGCTTCCGGCTTCAGCGACCTATGGCGCGGAGGCCGACCCCGTGCCCCTATCGCCGGGATCAACCCTCCTCCGGCTCAGCGCCCCGGGCGCCGGGCGAAGTAACTCAGGGCCATGCGGATCTTCTCCTCCAGCGGGAGGTTGGGGTCGGGGGGGACGGCCGACAGGGCGGCCTGGGCCTCCACCACGCTGTATCCCAGGGCGGTCAGGGCGGCGAGGATCTCGGTCTCGTCGGCGCGCACGGCCGGGACGCCGGCCTCTGGGGCCGCCTGGATCTTGTCCTTCAAATGCAGGAGGATCGCCCGCGCGGTCTTCGGACCGATGCCGGGGACCCGGCGCAGCACATCGATCTGCTCGTGGGCGATGGCGGCCCGCAGGGTGGGGACGGAAAGGCTCAGCAGGGCCAGGGCCGCCCGGGGCCCCACCCCGCTGACGGTCAGCAGTTGCTCGAAGAGGGTCCGCTCGTCCTCATCGGCGAAGCCGTAGAGGGTCAGCGTCAGGCCGTGGCCCTCGGTGCGGGCCAGCAACGTGGTGTGCAGCGTGATGGGCTCCCCCACCCGCGCCTGGGCCAGGACAGCGGCCGACACGTAGACTTGAAGCCCGAGGCCGTTCAAGCCGACCACCAGCCAGTCCTTCCCGATCGCTTCCACGATCCCATGCAGACGGACCAGCACGCGCGATCCCCCTTTCCAATGCGGCAGGTCGTGGGGGCCAACCCATCGCCGTCGGGGAGGTTGAGATCGAGGACGATGACCGCCGGCCGCAGCGCCGCCAGCCGCTGGCGGGCCGTCCGGAGGTCTAGTGCCACCACAGCAGCCCGGCGGCCCCAGGCCAGCAGTTCCGCCAGGGCCTGGGCCTCCGCCGGGTCATCCTCGACGATCCAAACCGGTCCGGTCATAGCCCCACCGGGCTACCCCAGGATGGCGGAGAGCCGGGCGTGGTGGAGATGGCAGACGGCCACGGCGAGGGCATCGGCCACATCGTCCGGACGGGGGGTCTCGGGAAGGCGTAGGACCATCCGGACCATGGCCTGGATCTGGGCCTTGGGGGCGTTGCCGTAGCCGACCAGCGCCTGCTTGACGTCGGCGGGGGTGTATTCGTAGACGGGGATCTCCGCCTGGGCCAGGGCCAAGAGGGCCACCCCCCGGGCCTGGCCGACAGCGAAGGCGGTGGTCACGTTGCGGCCGAAGAAGAGGCGCTCCACCGCGGCCGCCTCCGGGCGGTGGGCTTGGATCAGGCCCTGAAGGCCTTCGTAAAGCCGGCGCAGACGAAGGGGCAGGGGGTCCCCTGCCGGCGTCCGGATCTCCCCATAGGCCAGGGCCTCCAGTTGCCCGTCCCGTTCTTCGATCACGCCGTAGCCGGTGATGGCGATCCCGGGGTCGATCCCAAGCACCCGCATCAGGCAGCCTGGGCTTCGTATTTGCGGATCAGTTCGTCGGAGATCTCCAGGTTGGAGTAGACCTGTTGGACGTCGTCGAGTTCCTCCAGGGCATCGACCAAGGACATCACCGCGGTGGTGGCGTGGTCGTCCAGGGTCACCCGGGTCTTGGGCTTCATCGTCAGTTCGGCGTTGTCGACGTTCAGGCCGGCCTGGAGCAGGGCGTTGCGCACCGCCTGGAGGTCCTCGGGCGCCGTGTAGATCTCCACCAGGTCCTCGCTGATCTCCACGTCATCGGCCCCCGCCTCGATGGCCAGTTCGAAGATTTTCTCCGGGTCGGCCCCGTCGGGCCGGACGGCGATGTAACCCTTCTTCTCGAAGTTCCACATCACCGCCCCGGACTCCGCGAGGCTGCCGCCGTGACGGGCGAAGATCCGCCGGAGCTCGGCCACGGTGCGGTTCCGGTTGTCCGTCAGCACCTTCACGATGATGGCCACCCCGTGGGGCCCGTAGCCCTCGTAGTAGAGCTCCTCCAGTTGCTCGCCTTCCCCCCGTTCCAGGCCGGCTCCCCGACGGATGGCCCGCTCGATGTTCTCTTTGGGCATGTTGGCGGCCTTGGCCCGCTCGATGGCCAGCCGGAGCCGGAAGTTGGTCTCCGGATCCGGCCCCCCTTCGCGGGCGGCGACGATCAGTTCCCGGGTCAGCCGGGTGAACAACTGGCCCCGCTTGGCGTCCATGGCCGCCTTACGGTGCTTGATGTTCGCCCACTTGCTATGCCCCGCCATCGAATTCCTCCCTCCCCATCGCCAAGGTGCGGATCGGGCATCCTCTAAGGAAATTCTACCATGGGTTTGTTCCGGACCGCCGTCCGTCCCTCAAAAAAACAGCGGGGGCGCGCGCGGCGCGCCCCCGCGGAAAGGGGCCCCGGGCCCTATGGGGCGCTGACGGCCCGGTAGGCGTTGATGCGGCCCCAATACCAGTAGCGCCCGGTCCCAGGGATCGGGTCCGCGGTGGACTCAAGGCGCCGGCGCACGCAGGTGTTGGTGGCGCACTTCCCGCTCGCCCAGATGAGGCCGGCCAGCCCGGCCACGTGGGGCGTTGCCATCGAGGTGCCGCTCAAAGCATCGTAGGTGGTGAAATAGCCATACTGGGTGGTCAGATAGACCGGCGTGTCCGGCATCGTGGAGAGGATGCGCACCCCGGGCGCTGCCACATCCACCCACGTGGCGCCGTAGTTGGAAAAGGAGGCCTTGTTGTCGTTCTCGTCCGTCGCAGCCACCGCGATGCAGTTGGTGTAGGCGGCGGGGTAAGTTTTGGCGCTGGAGCCGCTGTTGCCGGCTGCGCAGGCCAGGACCGCGCCCTTGCTCCACGCGTAGTCCACCGCGTTCTTCAACGTGGTCGAGCCGATGGAGCCGCCGAGGCTCAGGTTGATCACCTTCGCTCCGTTGTTGGCTGCCCAGACGATCCCATCGGCCACCTGGGCGTAGGTCCCGGAGCCGCTGGCGTCGAGGACCTTGGCCGCCAGCAGGCTGACCTGCCAGTTCATGCCCGCCACCCCGATCCCGTTGTTGGTCAGCGCCCCGATGGTCCCCGCCACGTGGGTCCCGTGGCCGTTGTCATCCTCCGCCACGTTGTCGTTGTTCACGAAGTCGCGCTGGGCAGCCACGGGGGGCAGATCCGGGTGGCGGTTGTCGATCCCGGTATCCACCACAGCGATGCGCACCGCGCTGGATCCGGTGGTGAGGTCCCAGGCCGCGTAGGCCTGGATTTTCCCCCAGGCCCATTGGGAGACACAGCCGGCCTTCGAGGAGTTGTAACAGGTGGTGTTGTCGTAGGGGTCGTTCGGATCCAGATCGATGGTGGCGATCCCGTTGGGCTCCGCGTATTCCACCATCGGGTGGCGGCTCAGCGCCGCCAGCACAGCGTCGAGGGCCTGAGGCGGGACTTTGGCCACCCAGACGCCCAGCAGGGTCTGGCGGTGGAGGCGCAGGCCGAAGGCCTGGGCCAGGGCGGCGGGGTCCGCTCCGGGGGCGAACTTCACCAGGACCTCATCGGGGACGTAACGGCCGGGGGGAAGTCCACGAGGGGATGGGACGCCGGGAGCCCAGCCGACCAGGCCGAAGACCAAGATCAAAAGCGCGACGTGCCATCGCTGTCCCATGGGAAGCCTCCTCCTAGGGGGTTTGGCGCGCTGTGCGGGGCTCCTGCGGGCTCCGCCCAGCGCCTTCCTTAAGAAGACCGCCCGTGGCCTCTTGGGAGATGCGTGGGACCGCCCTCAAACCCGCCCGGCCCAGCGGAGGGCGGCCTCGGCGTTGAAGAGGGCGGCCCCGGCCGCGCCCCGGATGGTGTTGTGGGTGAGGGCGACGAACTTCAAGGTGAAGACGGGGCAGGGCTGCACCCGGCCCACCACCACGCTCATGCCCCCGCCGGCCATGCGGTCCAGCCGCGGCTGCGGACGGTCGGGCTCGGTCCGGACCACAATGGGCTGTGGGACGGCGCTGGGGAGATCCGCCACTTCCTCCGGCGGCCGGTAGGCAGCCATCGCCCGCATGGCCGCCTCGGGGGAGATGCGTTCCGCCAGTTCCACGGAGAGACAGACCAAGTGTCCGTCTAGGGTGGGCACCCGGTTGGTCTGGGCGCTGAGGGCCAGGTCCGCCTCGCGGACCGCTCCGTTCGCCAGCCGCCCCAGGAGCTTACGGGGCTCCCGCTCCAGTTTCTCCTCCTCTCCGGCGATGTAGGGGAGGATGTTATCGACGATTTCCAGGGCTGGGACGCCGGGGTAGCCAGCCCCGGAGAGGGCCTGTAGGCTGACCAAGTGGGCCCGGCGGACGCCGTAGGGCATCAGGGCTTTGAGGGGAAGGACCACAGCGGTGGTGGTGCAGTTGGGATTGGTGAGCAGGGCGCCGGACCAACCTCGGATCTCCCGCTGACGGGAAAGCAGGTCCAGGTGATCGGGGTTGACGTCGGGCATAACCAGGGGGACGTCGGAGGCCATCCGATAGGCGGAAGCGTTGCTGGCCACCAAATACCCTGCGGCGGCGAAGCGCGGCTCGACCTCGCGGGCGATCTCCGAAGGCAGGGCGGAGAGGACGAGGTCCGCCTCGAAGCCCGGCTCGGTGGGCTGCACGATCATGGAGGCCGCCCACGGCGGCATCGGCGCGCTGAGCAACCACCGACATGCCTCCCCGTAGGGACGGCCCACCGAGCGGTCGGAGCCCGTCAGGGCCACCACCTGGAACCACGGGTGGCGGTCCAGAAGATGCACCAGCCATTGCCCCACCATTCCGGTGGCCCCCAGCACCGCCACCCGAAACCGCTTCCGTCCCATCTCCCTCCTCCGAACGGGCGGATGTTCTTGGGGAAAGCCAGCCGGGGCCCAGCGGCGCTGCGCCCCTATCTTATCCTCCGGTGGTGATGGCCCCCAGGGCCGCCGAGGAGACCAGCCGCGCATATTTGACGAAGAGGCCCGTGGTGTATTTGGGCGGCGGCGGGGTCCAGGCGGCTCGGCGTCGGGCCAGTTCTTCCTCGGGCAACTCCACGTTCACCACCCGGCGGTTCACGTCGATGACGATGGGATCGCCGTCCTGCAGGAGGGCGAGGGGACCGCCCACGGCGGCCTCTGGGGAGATGTGGCCGATCATCAGGCCGTGGGTGGCGCCCGAGAACCGGCCGTCGGTGAGCAAGGCCACCTCGTCCTTGAGGCCCTGGCCCACCAGGGCGGCGGTCACCACCAGCATCTCCCGCATGCCCGGCCCCCCCTTCGGCCCCTCGTAGCGCACCACCACCACATCCCCCGGCCGGATCTGGCCAGCGCTGACCGCCCGGAAGGCGTCTTCTTCGCTGTCGAACACCCGGGCCGGCCCCCGGTGGTAGCGTTTGGTGGTGCCGGTGACCTTGAGCACGCCGCCCTCTGGGGCGAGGTTGCCCCGTAGGATGACGTAGCCGCCTGTGGGGTGGAGGGGGTTGTGCACCGGCCGCACCACGTCCTGGCCCTCGGGGAAGACGACGTCGGCCAGGCGCTCGGCGATGGTCTCGCCCGTCACCGTGCGGCACTCCCCGTGGAGCAGCCCGGCGTCCAGGAGGGCCTTCATCACCACCGGCAACCCGCCGATGCGGTCCACGTCCGCCATCACGTAGCGGCCCGCCGGCTTGAGGTCGGCCAGGTGCGGGGTGCGCTCGCTGATGCGCTCGAAATCGTCCAAGGTCAGGGGGACGCCGGCCTCGTGGGCGATGGCCAGGAGGTGCAGGATCAGGTTGGTGGAGCCGCCCATGGCCGCCGCCACAGCGATGGCGTTCTCAAAGGCCTCCCGGGTCATCACATCCCGGGGGCGGATCCCGGCCTCGAGGATGCGGACGATGGCCCGCCCCGTCTCGTAGGCCAGGGCCTCGCGGGCCGGGCTGGGGGCGACGGGCGCGGCGGCGTTGGGCAGCGTCAGCCCCATGGCCTCAAAGGCGGAGGCCATGGTGTTGGCGGTGAACATCCCTCCGCAGGCGCCGTAGGTGGGCACGGCGGCCTCCTCCAGTTCGCGCAGTTCCTCGACGGTCATGCGTCCGCGGGAGACCGCCCCCACCGCCTCGAAGACATCCTGGATGGTCACCCGGCGGCCGCGCCAGTTTCCAGGCGGCACGCTGCCGCCATAAAGGTAAATGCTGGGGAGGTTCAGGCGGGCCATGGCCATCACACAGGCCGGCTGCGTTTTGTCGCAGCCCCCGATGGTCACCAGGGCGTCCAACTGGTAGGCGACTGCGGCCAGTTCGATGCTGTCGGCGATCAGCTCCCGGCTGACCAGGGAGGCCCTCATCCCCTCATGGCCCATGCCGATGGCGTCGTTGGCCGGCACGGCGTTGAACTCGATGGGCGTCCCTCCTGCGTCCCGGACCCCCTGTTTGACCCGCTCGGCCAGCCGGTTCAGGTGGTGGTTGCACGGTTGCATCTCGAACCAGGTGTTGGCGATGCCGATGAAGGGCCGCCGGAGGTCCTCGTCCCGCAGGCCCACGGCCCGGAACATGGCGCGGTGAGGGGCCCGCTCCAGGCCCTCCGTGACCTTTGCGCTGCGGTGCTTTCGTCCGTTCACGGTGCCCATCGTTTCGCCTCCGCAGAAGATCCAGTGATGGGATCATAGCGCCGCTGCGACCGATTCAGATCCGCTGACGGATGGCCTCTCCCATCTCCCGGGTGCCGACGATAGGTCCCTCCCCGTCGGCGATGTCGCGGGTGCGGTAGCCGTCGGCCAGGGCGGCCTCGACGGCCCGCTCGACAGCGGCGGCCTCTGCCTCCAAGCCCAGCCCGTGGCGCAGCAGCAGCGCCGCGCTCAGGATGGCCCCGATGGGGTTGGCCAGGTTGCGCCCGGCGATGTCCGGGGCGGAGCCGTGGACCGGCTCGAAGAGCCCCGGGGGCGTCTCGCCCAGAGAGGCCGAGGGCAGCATCCCCATGGAGCCGGCCAGCACCGCCGCCTCGTCCGTCAGGATGTCCCCGAACATGTTCTCGGTCACCACCACATCGAAGGCGGCCGGCCGCCGGATCAGGTGCATGGCGAAGGCATCCACCAGCACGTGCTCCAGGGCGACGTCCGGGAACTCCCGGCGGACCACGGCCTCGGTCACCCGGCGCCATAACCGGGAGGCGGCCAGGACGTTGGCCTTGTCCACCGAGGTGAGTTTCTTCCGGCGGGCGCGGGCCAATCCTGCCGCCAGCCGCACCACCCGCTCGATCTCGGGGCGGGTATAATGCATCGTATCATACGCCTCTTCCCCGTCGGGGCCGGCCTCTCGACGGGGGCCGAAATACAGCCCCCCCGTCAGTTCCCGCACGAAGAGGAGATCCACCCCCTGGATCACATGCCGTTTGAGGGGGGTGGCATCGACCAGGGCAGGGAAGGCGCGGACGGGCCGCAGGTTGGCGAAAAGCCCCAGGCCTTTGCGCAGGTCCAGCAGCCCTTGCTCGGGGCGGACCGGGGCGGTGGGGTCGTCCCACCGGGGGCCGCCCACCGCTCCGAGCAGGATCGCGTCGGACCGGCGGCAGCGGTCCAAGGTCTCCGGGGGAAGCGGCGAGCCCGTCGCCTCGATCGCCGCCCCGCCGATCAGGGCCTCGTGGAACTCGAACGTGTGCCCGAAGCGCCGGCCGACGGCTTCCAGGACGCGGACGGCCTCCGCGGTGACCTCCGGCCCGATGCCGTCGCCCGGGAGCACGGCGATGACGTAGCGTCCCATCGGTGGATCCCTCGGCTTCCAGGTGAGGTTCCCAGCGCCCTGGGTCAGGACAGCAGCCCGAACTCCAGGCTGTCCTCCAGGGCCAGGCGGCTGGCCTCCAGGATGTTGGTGGAGGCGCCGACGGTGCGCCAGACCCGGTGCCCGTTGGTGCTCTCGATCCAGACGCGGACCCGCGCGGCGGTCCCGGCGTCGCCGTTGAGGATCCGCACCCGGTAATCGGTGAGGTGGATGCGGGCCAGTTGTGGATAACAAGGCAGGAGGGCCTTGCGCAGGGCGGCGTCCAGGGCGTTGACCGGTCCGTTGCCCTCCGCGGCTGTGTGCACCACCTCCCCGCCCACCAGGACCTTGACCGCGGCCTCGGCCAGCGGGCTCCGTCCGTCCCGGCGCTCCACCATCACCACGTAATCCAGGACCCGGAAGGGCGGGATGTAATCCGGGCGGGCGCGCTGCAGCATCAGGATCACCGAGGCCTCGGCGTCTTCGAAATAGAACCCCTCGTTCTCCAGGGCCTTGATCTGCCGCACCACCGTCTGCACCGCCGGGTCGTCGGGGTCCAGGCGGATGCCAAACTCCATGGCCTTGGCCACGATGTTGCCGCGCCCGGAGAGCTCGGAGACCAGGACCCGCTTCACGTTGCCCACGCGGGCCGGGTCGATGTGCTGGTAGCTCTCCTCGGCCTTCAGGATGGCGGCGACGTGGATCCCGCCCTTGTGGGCGAAGGCGCTGGCCCCCACGTAGGGCTGGTGGGCGTCGTGGGGCAGGTTGGCCACCTCGGCCACGAAGCGGGAGATCTCCGTCAGGCGGGCCAGTTGCGCGTCGGTCACGCAGTCGATGCCCATCTTCAGTTTCAAGTTGGCGATGATGGAGATCAGGTTGGCGTTGCCCACTCGCTCCCCGTAGCCGTTGATGGTCCCCTGGACCTGTCGGACCCCCCGGCGGACGGCGGCCAGGGAGTTGGCCACGGCCAGTTCGGCGTCGTTGTGGGCGTGGATGCCCAAGGGAACAGGGACGGCCCGCCGGGCGGCCTCGACCCCTTCCTCGATCTCCCACGGCATGGAGCCGCCGTTGGTGTCGCAGAGGACGATCCAGTCGGCCCCGCCCTCCGCCGCGGCCCGCAGGGTGGCCAGGGCGTAGTCCGGGTTGCGCTTCCAACCGTCGAAGAAATGCTCGGCGTCGTAAACCACCTCCCGCCCGTGGGCCTTCAGGAGGGCCACGCTCTCCCAGATCATGGCCAGGTTCTCCTCGAGGGTGGTCTCCAGCACCCGGTGGACGTGGAGGTCCCACGATTTGCCCACCACGGTGACCACGGGGGTCTCCGCCTCCAGCAAGGCCCGCAGGTTCTCGTCCTCCTCGGCCCGGCGGTCCGGGCGTCGGGTCATGCCGAAGGCGGCGATGCGGGCATGGCGAAAGGTCCGGCCCCGGACCCGCCGGAAGTATTCCGCGTCCTTGGGGTTGGAGCCGGGCCATCCGCCCTCGATATAGTGGATCCCCAGTTCGTCCAGCCGCTCTGTGATGCGGAGCTTGTCCTCAACGGTGAAGGAGATGCCTTCGCGTTGGCTGCCATCGCGCAGGGTTGTATCGTATAAGGCGACGGGAACCATTGCACACCTCCTGGACGGGAATGGGTTGAGAGCGAGAGGGCGCCAGGACGGCGGCAATGGCGCGGACGGCCCTGGCCAGGGCCTCCAGGGTGCAGCCCCCGCCCAGGGCAGTCCGGGTCCACCTCCTTTCGCGGCGCGCCATGGAGCCTCCTTCTCGCGCTGAAGGGCTTGGGCTTAACCGGCGCGGGCGCCGGCCTGCAGCCGGGCCCGGGTATAGGGGATGAGGCCTCCCGCCCGGATCAGTTCCAGCATGAAGGGCGGGTAGGGTTTGGCCCGGAAGACCGTCCCGGCCCGGCGGTTCAGGATCTCGCCGGTGTCGAGGCGGACCTCCAGTTCGTCCCCCGGCTGGGTGGCTTCGACAGCCTCCGGGCATTCCAGGACCGGCAGGCCGATGTTGATGGCGTTGCGGAAGAAGATGCGGGCGAAGGATTTGGCGATGACGCAGGAGATCCCGGCGGCCTTCAGGCTGATCGGGGCGTGCTCCCGGGAGGAGCCGCTGCCGAAGTTGCGGCCGGCCACCACGATGTCGCCCGGCCGGACCTTGCGGGGGAACTCCGGGTCCACCCCCTCCATGCAATGGGCCGCCAGCTCATGGGGGTCGGTGGTGTTGAGGTAGCGGCCGGGGATGATCACATCGGTGTCGATGTTGTCCCCGAACACCCATGCCCGTCCGTGGAAGCGCATCCGGCCCTCCTATTCGATCTCGGGTTCGGTGAAGTTGTAGCAACCCATCATGCAATCGACCACCCATCCGGTGGGGTCATCCCCCGGGTCTGGGGGGGCCGCGGTGCTCTCCGCGGCCAGGGCGGCCTCCAGCACGGCTTCCCAGATTTCATCGGTATACGGGTGGCTCTCCATGGCTTCCCCTCCGAAAACGGTTTCCCCGTTCACGCCGGGACAGCGGCCAGAACCTCCTCGGGGCTGGCGATGCGGCCCAGGATGGCGCTGGCCGCGGCCACGGCCGGGTTGGCCAAATAGACCTCGCTGGTGGGATGGCCCATGCGGCCGATGAAGTTCCGGTTGGTGGTGGAGACGCAGCGCTCGCCGGGACCCAGCACTCCGGAGTAGCCTCCCATGCACGGGCCGCAGGAAGGCAACCCCACCACCGCCCCCGCCTCCACAAAGAGATCGATCAACCCCTCGGCCAGGGCCTGGCGGTAGGTGGGCCCGCTGCCGGGGATGATGATGCAGCGGACCTCGGGGTGCACCCGGCGGCCCTGGAGGACGCGAGCCGCCAGCCGCAGGTCCTCGATCCGCCCGTTGGTGCAGGAGCCGATGAACACCTGATCGATGCGCACGTCGCTCAGTTCACCGACGGGGCGCACGTTGGAAGGCAGGTGCGGGACCGCCACCACCGGCTCCCAATCGCTGACGTTGAAATCCAGTTCGATCTCGTAGCGGGCGTCCGGGTCCTCGGCGTAGACGGTGAAGGGGCGCCGGGCCCGAGGGCGGATGTAATCCAGCGTCTTCTCGTCCACGTCCATCAGGCCGGCCTTGGCCCCCGCCTCGATGGCCATGTTGGCGATGGTGAAGCGGCCGTCCATGCTCAGGCCGCGGATGACCGGGCCGGTGAAATACATGGCCATGTACAGGGCGCCGTCCACTCCGATCCGGCCGATGGTGTGGAGGATGAGATCCTTGGCCGTCACCCACGGGCGCAGGGTCCCGTGGTAGAACAGCCTCATCGTCGCCGGGACCTTGAGCCAGAGCCGGCCGGTGGCCATGGCCACGGCGGCGTCGGTGGAGCCGACGCCGGTGGCGAAGGCCCCCAGGGCCCCATAGGTGCAAGTGTGGGAGTCGGCCCCGATGATGATCTCCCCGGGGAGCACCAGCCCCTGCTCCGGCAGCACGATGTGCTCGATGCCCCCATCGCGGCCGCCCTCGAAGTAGAGGATGCCCTTGCGGCGGGCCCACGCGCGCACCGTCATGCACTGCTCGGCGGCCTTGATGTTCGGCGGCGGAACGAAGTGGTCCGCCACGAAGGCCACCCGCGATCGGTCGAAGACCTCCTCCACACCGATCTTCTCGAACTCTCGGATGGCCAGGGCGGCGGTGATGTCGTTGGCCATCACGAAGTCCACCTGCACCTCGACCAGTTCGCCGGGCTCCACCCGCTCCAACCCGGCGTGGGCGGCGATGATCTTCTCCGCCATCGTCATCCCCATGGATGACCTCCGCAGCGAAGGGTGTCGATCAAGGGACAGGGATGGAAAGGGCCATGCGGGCCTCCGAAGAGGCGCGGGCGCGACGCAACAGGGCGTTGAGGTAGGCCTTGGCGGCGGCCACCACGATGTCCGTGTCGGCCCCGAAGCCGCCGGCGATCTCGCCGGTCTGGGGGTCCTCCACCTGGACGAAGACCCGACCCATCGTGTCGCGGCCGGGGGTGACCGCGTGCACATTGAACTCCAGCAGGCGGGCCTGCACCCCGAGGGCGGCCTCAATGGCCCGATAGGCCGCGTCCACCGGCCCGTTGCCGGTCCCGGTGGCCACCCGCTCCTGGCCCTCCGGCCCCACCAGCCGGACCGTGGCGGTAGCGATGAGGGGCGTCCCGCAGGTCACCTGCAATACATCCAGCCGCCAGGTCTGGCCGGCGCTCTCGGTGAAGTCGGCCATCATGGCCTCCAGGTCGAAGTCGGTTACGTATTTCTTGCGGTCGCACAGGGCCTTGAACCGACGGAAGGCCTCCTCGAAGGCCTCGGGCGGGAGGTGGTAGCCCATCTGCTCCAGGCGGACCCGGAAGGCGTGCCGGCCGGAATGCTTGCCCAGGACCAGCCGGGACTCCGGCACGCCGACGGTTTCCGGCCGCATGATCTCGTAGGTCAGCGGGTTCTTCAGCATGCCGTCCTGGTGGATGCCCGCCTCGTGGGCGAAAGCGTTGGCACCCACAATGGCCTTGTTGGGCTGCACCGGGATGCCGGTGAGGGCACTCACCAGGCGGCTGGTCCGGTAGATCTGCGTGGTGTCGATGTGGGTGCGGACCCCGAAGACGTCCCGGCGGGTGTGGAGGGCCATCACCACCTCCTCCAGGGCGGTGTTGCCCGCCCGCTCCCCGATGCCGTTGACGGTCACCTCGACTTGGCGGGCGCCGTTGCGGATGGCGGCCAGGGTGTTGGCGGTGGCCAGGCCCAGGTCGTTGTGGCAGTGGGCGGAGAGGATCACCCGCTCCACCCCGGGGACCCGGCGGCGGATCTCGGCGAAGAGGCTCCCGTACTCCTCGGGCGTGGTGTAGCCCACCGTGTCCGGAATGTTCAGGGTGGCGGCCCCTGCCTCCACGGCGACCGTCAGGGCCTGCATCAGGAAGTCCCGGTCGGTGCGCCCGGCGTCCTCGGGGGAGAACTCCACGTCCGCGCACAGGCTGCGGGCGTAGGCCACCATCTCCCGGATGCGGGCCAGGCATTCCTCTCGGGTCATCCGCAGTTTGTATTGGAGATGGATGTCCGAGGTGGCCAAGAAGACATGGATGCGCGGGCGGGGGGCCTCCCGGACCGCCTCCCAGCAAGCGTCGATGTCCTCCCGGTTCGCCCGGGCCAGCCCGGCGATCACCGGGGGGCCGTTGGGGCGGTCCTGCCCCAGCGGCCCGATCTCCCGGGCGATCCGGCGCACCGCCTCGAAGTCCCCCGGCGAGGCGATGGGGAACCCCGCCTCGATGATGTCCACCCCCAGGCGGACCAACTGGCGGGCGATCTCCAATTTCTCCTCCACCGTGAGGGTCGCCCCCGGCGACTGCTCCCCGTCCCGCAGGGTGGTGTCGAAGATCCGGACGACATCATCTCCCATGGGCGCCTCCTTCCCGGACGCAATGGCCCTCATACCTCTTTGGGGTTGAGCCAAGGCATCATGGCCCTCAGGCGGCGACCGACCTCCTCGATGGGATGCCGGCGCTCCTCCTCGCGCTTGGCGTTGAACCACGGGCGGCCCTTCGCGTTCTCCTCGATCCATTCCTCCGCGAAGGCACCGCTGCGGATCTCCTCCAGGATCTGCTTCATCGTCGCTCGCACGTGGTCGTCGATCACGCGGGGGCCGCTCCGGTAGTCACCGTATTCGGCGGTGTCGCTCACCGAGTAGCGCATATACGAGAGACCGCCCTGGTACATGAGGTCCACGATCAACTTCAGTTCGTGGAGGCACTCGAAGTAGGCGATCTCCGGCTGATAGCCGGCCTCCACCAGGATCTCGAAGGCGGCCTTGATGAGGTGGGTGACCCCGCCGCAGAGCACCACCTGCTCGCCGAACAGGTCCGTCTCCGTCTCCTCGGCGAAGGTGGTCTCGATCACCCCGGCGCGGGTGCAGCCGATGGCTTTGGCGTAGGCCAGGGCCGTGGCCAGAGCCTTGCCCGTGGCGTCCTGGTGCACGGCCACCAGGCCGGGGACCCCACCGCCCTCCCGGAACATTTCCCGCATGCGGTGGCCGGGGGACTTGGGGGCCACCATGCTGACGTCGACATCGGGCGGCGGCACGATCTGGCCGAACCGGATGTTGAAGCCGTGGGCGAACATCAGGGTCTTGCCGGGCGCCAGGTGGGGGGCCACCGCCTCCCGGTAGAGGGCCGGCTGGGCGGGGTCGGGGACCAGCATCACGATGATGTCGGAGCGGCGCACTGCCTCGGCCACCTCATAGACCGGCAGGCCGTCGGCCTCGGCCTTCTCCCAGGATTTGCTGCCCCGGTAAAGTCCCACGCACACATCGCAGCCGCTGTCCTTGAGGTTAAGGGCGTGGGCATGGCCCTGGCTGCCGTAGCCCAGGACGGCGATCCGGCGCCCGTTGAGCAGGCTCAGGTCCGCATCCGCATCGTAATAGATCCGCGCCATGGGAGCCTCCAGGCTCGCGGAGTTGGTTCATGGAACGACTTCAGCCGTCCGATCGAGAGGGGCGGCTTCGGCGTGGCCCCGCGGCATCGCCAAGGGGCCCGACCGGGTAACGGCGACTATGCCGAAGCGCTGCAACCGGGCGATGAAGGAGTCCACCTTGTCCGCCGAGCCGGTCACCTCCAGGATGAGGGTCTCCGGGCCTACATCGACGATGCGCGCCCGGTAGAACTCCGCCAGTTGGGCGATCTCCACCCAAGCCTCGGCGGGGGCTTGCACCTTCACCAGGGCCACGTCTCGGACCACCAGGGGCTGCCCGCCCCAGTCCTCCACCGCCTTCACGCAGAGCAGCTTCTCCAGGTTGGCCCGCACCCGCTCCGGATCGACCTGGGCCGGATCCACCGGGATGACCAGCCGCAGATCCTGAGGGTCCTCGGTGCGACAGATCGAGATGAAGCCGACGGGCAAGTGCCGACGGCGCAGCAGATGGAACACCCGGTTCAGGCTTTCCACGGAGTTCTCCACGGTCAACGCCAGCCAGTGGGGCATCGTCATCCCCTCCTGAAGGCTCACGGCACAGCCTTCACGCCCGGCGCGATCAGCATATCGTGCACCGTCATCCCCGAGGGGATCATCGGGAAGCAGTTCTCCTCGGGGTCCACGAGAAGGTCGACCACCACGGGGCGGTCGGTGATCGCCAGGGCCTGGCGGATGGCCGGTTCCACCTGGTCCGGCCGCTCCACCCGGATCCCGGCCGCGCCCACCGCCTCGGCCATGCGGGCGAAATCGGGGTTGGCCAGGTAGACGGCGGAGTAGCGCCGGTTGTAGAAGAGCTCCTGCCACTGGCGGACCATGCCCAGATACTGGTTGTTGATGATGAAGACCTTGATGGGCAGCCGCCATTCGACGGCGGTGATCAAGGCCTGGAAGGTCATCTGGAAACTGCCGTCGCCGTTGATGTTGATCACCAGCCGGTCAGGGCGGCCGAACTGGGCCCCCACCGCCGCCGGCAGGCTGAACCCCATGGTCCCCAGCCCGCCCGAGGTGATGCAGGTGCGCGGCTCGGTCCAGGTGAAGAACTGGGCGGCCCACATCTGGTGCTGGCCCACATCCAAGGTGACGATGGGCCGGTAGTCCTTGGTCAGTTCGTAGATCATCTGGATGGCGAACTGGGGCTTGATGACCCGGTCGTCCTGGCGGTAACGCAGAGGGTAACGGGCCTTCCATTCCTGGATCTGCCGCCACCACGCCTCGGTGTCGGGCGGGCGGACGAAGGGGAGCAGCGCCTGCAGGATCTGCTTGGCGTCGCCGACCAGGGCGATGTCGGCCTTGCGGTTCTTGTTGATCTCCGCCGGATCGATGTCGATGTGGATCACCTTCGCGTGGGGGGCGAAGGCCGAGAGCTTTCCAGTCACCCGATCGTCAAAGCGGGCGCCCACGGCGATGATCAGATCAGAGAAATTGATGGCGAAGTTGGCGTAGACGGTCCCGTGCATCCCCAGCATCTTGAGGGAATACGGATGGTCCTCGGGGAAGGCCCCCAGACCCATCAGGGTGGTGGTCACCGGGATGCGGGCTTTCTCGGCCAGGGCGCGCACCTCCGGCGCCGCGCCAGCGTGGATGACCCCCCCGCCGACATAGAGGATGGGGCGCCGGGAGGCGGCGATCAGGTCGGCCGCCTGCCGAAGGAGGCCCTCGTCCGGGGAGCGACGGGTGGATCCGGCGGGCCGGTAGGCCTCCGGATCGTCCGGGGCGAACTCCGCCTCGGTCAGCAGCACATCCCGCGGGAGGTCCACCAGGGTGGGGCCAGGACGACCGTCGGTGGCCAGGTGGAAGGCCCGATGGACGGCCTCGAGGGCCTGCGTCGGCTTCCGCACCAGCCAGTTGTGTTTGGTCACGGACATGGTAAGGCCAATGACGTCGGCCTCCTGGAAGGCGTCGCCGCCCATGAAGAACGTGGGGACCTGGCCGGTGAGGGCCACCACGGGGGTGGAGTCCATCATGGCATCGGTCAGCCCGGTGATCAGGTTGGTCGCGCCAGGGCCGGAGGTGGTCAGGCAGACCCCGGGGCGTCCGGTGGCTCGGGCGTAGCCTTCGGCGGCGTGGATCGCACACTGCTCATGGCGCATGAGGATGTGGCGGATCTGGGGGTAATCGCACAGGGCGTCATAGAGGGGGAGGGAAGCCCCGCCGGGGATCCCGAAGACGACCTCCACGCCCTCCCGAACCAGGGCCTCCATCACCGCCCACGCCGTCTTCATCCGACGGCGCTCCCGACGGATGGTCCGGGCCGTTATGGGAACGGCGGTTGTCGCTTCCATCGCGCTCCTCCTTTCGGCGGGCGGGGAATAAATGTGGAGGGGGCCTCCCGTTTGGGAGGCCCCCTCCGGATGCGCTGTGCCTGTGTTGCGATAGACCTGGGCTAGCCGGCGGTGGCTCCCTCCCAAACGGGCATCGCCTCCCCGAGGCGAAGGATGCCCCGAAGGATGAGGACGATAAGGACGAGGGAGAGAACCACCGGCACCGTCGTCATCGGAACCCAGCACCCTGGCCCTGAGATTTGCCCTTGTTTATAGCACAGATGGGCGGCTTTGTCAAGAGGCCTCCTGGCGGGTAGAGGATCCCCGGCCCCTTGCGGCGGCGGGGATCTTGTGCTATCTTTGGATCCAGGCCGAGGAGACTGACGGATGGGTGGCGGGAAGTCCGGTGGGAGACCGGCGCTGCCCCGCAGCGGTAACCGGGGACGAAAGCCGCTGGGCGTAGCCGCTCCGCTGGGCTGCGCGACTCGCCACTGGGGCCCTGCCCTGGGAAGGCGCGGCGAGTAGGACGATCCGGGAGCCCGAAGACCGGCCCATCCGCCCCGTTGCGCCATCGCCTCGCGGGAGGGCGACGGCGCCCGTCGGCTGGGGACCCGACGGTTTCCTCCGTGATCGGCCTTCCCGCACGATCCCACCGCACCGGAGGCGGCCATGGTCGTGCGGTCTACTCGTCATGCCCGGCTGGCGGCGTGGCTGCGTGCGGCTGGGCTTCCAGAACCCCTTGTGCAGCAGGCCTGGGAGGAGGCCCGGGCGCACGGGTTGGAGGCTTTGGAGCCTTCCACCGCCCTGGAGGGGCTGATCTTGCTGGCGACTGCCCGCATCGTCGAGGATCCCCTCTGGGAGCGGGCTGCGGCCGCTTGGATGCGTCGGCGTATCGCCCTGGAGGCCACCGGGGCGGAAGCGCCGGACAGCGTTCAGGCCTTTCCGGCTTATATCCGGAAAGGGGTCGAGCGGGGCACCTTGCATCCGGACCTTTTGACCTTCGATCTGGAGCGCCTGGCCGGCGCCCTGCGCCCGGAGCGGGACGCGCTCCTGCCCTACATAGGCCTGGCCACCCTTTACGATCGTTACTTGGTGCGGGACCCCGAGACGCGACAGGTGTTGGAGACGCCCCAGTTCATGTGGATGCGGGTGGCCATGGGCCTGGCCCTGCAGGAGCCGGAGAAGGAAGCCTGGGCCCTGCGGTTCTATGAGGCCATCAGCACCCTGCGTTTTCTGCCCAGCACCCCCACCTTGTTCAACAGCGGGACGCCCCATCATCAACTCGCTTCTTGTTATCTCTA
>NZ_PSLG01000001.1:0-58091 GCF_040289485.1 Thermoflexus sp. | reverse complement strand
ATGGCACTTGGAGGTCGAGGCCTTCCTCGACTTGCGCCGCAACGTCGGGGATCCCTACCTCCGCACGCCCTCCCTGGACACGGCCCTCTGGATCCCGGACGAGTTCATGCGGCGGGTGGAGGCCGACGCTGACTGGTATCTTTTCGATCCCCTTTACGTCGGGGACTTGGTGGACCTTTATGGGGAGGCCTTCCGGCAGCGGTATCAGGGCTACATCGAGGCAGCCGAGCGGGGAGAGCTTCCGCGTCGGGCGTGGCGGAAGGTGCAGGCCCGCGCCCTTTACGCCAAGATCCTGGCCGCCCTGGTGGAGACCGGCCATCCCTGGCTCACCTTCAAGGACAGCAGCAACATCCGCAGCATGTTGCGGGAGATCGGGGTCATCCATTCCTTGAACCTGTGCACCGAGGTGGCGCTGCCGACCAACGTCGACGAGATCGCAGTATGTAACCTGGCCAGCGTCAATTTGATCCGCCACCTAGGCCGCGATGGGGAGCTGGACGAGGCGGCGTTGGCCCGCACGGTGCGCACGGCAATGCGGGCCCTTGACAATGTCATCGACCTCAACCTTTACCCTTCCGAGCGGGCCCGCCGGAGCAACCTCCTCAACCGTCCGGTGGGGTTAGGGCTGATGGGCTTCGCCGAGTGGATCGCCCGTCTCGGCCTCTCGATGAACGACCCGGAGGCCGCCGAGCGGGCCGATCGGGTGGTGGAGGCCATCGCCTATGAGGCCATTGCAGCCAGCGTCGCCCTCGCCCGGGAGCGGGGTCCCTTCCCCCGCTTCGACCGGAGCGAGTGGGCCAAGGGGCGGTTGCCCTTCGACACCTTGGAGGACCTGGAGCGGGCGCGCGGAGCACCCCTGCCTGTGGACCGCGGCCGGCGCCGCGATTGGGAAGAGCTGCGGGCGGCGGTCCGGCAGGGGATCCGCAACGGGGCCGTGATGGCCATCGCCCCCACCGCCACCATCGCCTTGATCGCCGGCACCAGCCCCAGCCTGGAGCCCTACTATAGCAATCTGTTCACCCGCACCACCCTCTCCGGCCGCTTCATCGAGTTCAACCCGGTGCTGGTGAAGACCCTCAAGGAGATGGGGCTGTGGGAGCAGGTGCGGGAGCGGCTGGTGGAGACCCAAGGGGATCTGGCACCGATCGCTGAGATCCCCGAACCGGTGCGCCGGCGCTTCCCCACGGCTTTTCAGATCCGGCCGGAGGCCCTTTTGGAGATCACCGCCCGGGCCCAGAAGTGGGTCGACATGGGGATCAGCCGGAACCTTTATCTGGTCGTCGAGCGCCCCGACGAGCTGGCCGAGATCTACCTGCAGGCGTGGCGTATGGGGTTGAAGGCAACTTACTACGCGTATATCGCCCCCCGCATGCGCCCGGAGCCGGCCACCCTGCGGGTCAACAAGGCCGCTCAACGCCCCGGCTGGGTGGTGGCAGCGGAGGGCCAGCTCCAGGCCGGTGACCTCTGTTCCCCCGACGGCCTGTGTGAGGCTTGCCAATAGGCCAGGCGTTCAACCTCAAAACGGAGGAGAGGGCCATGCGCACCGCCTACGGCCTGATCGGTGGCGACCCTGTGGAGCCGGCGCGGCTGTTCCCGCTACGCTATCCGTGGGCCTACGCCCACGTGCAACAAGCCAAGCGCAACACCTGGTTCCCTGAGGAGATCCCTCTCCACGACGATGTCCGCGATTGGCACGAGCGGCTCAGCGATGAGGAGCGCCAGGCCGTCGAGCAGATGCTGGGGTTCTTCAACCCCATGGAATCCCTGGTCACCAGCAACCTGCTGATGGCCCTCTACCCTTACTTGACGGCCCCCGAGGTGCGCCTCTACCTGGCCCGCCAGGCCTGGGAGGAGGCCAATCACGTGATGGCCTTTGAGACCTATATCAAGACCTTGCCGGTGGATCGGGAGCGGGTGTTCCGGGCGTTGGAGGACCATCCGGCGGCGGCCGCCAAGGCGGATTTCCAGCGACGGCTGGCGGATGAGATCCTCCACCATCGCCCCGACCTGAACACGTTGGAGGGGCGGGGACGCTTCCTGCGCAACCTGGTGGGCTTCTTCGTCGTCCTCGAGGGGATCTTCTTCTATTCCGGCTTTGCCTTCGCCCTCTCCTTCCGACGGCGCAACCTGCTGCGGGGGCTGTGCACCCTGATCGATTGGGTGCTCAAAGATGAGAGCCTGCATCTCTCTTTCGGCCTCCACTTGATCCTCGCCTTCCTCCAGGAGCATCCGGAGGTGCGGACGCCGGAGCTGGGGGCCACGCTTCGAGCAATGATCCTGGAGGCGGTGGCGCTGGAGGAGGCCTACAACCGCGCCTTGCTGCCGCGCCCCCTCTTGGGCCTCAGCGCCGAGGCCTTGAACCGCTACGTGCGCTATATCGCCGACCGGCGGCTGGAGGAACTCGGCCTGGGCCCCCACTTCCACGAGGCCAACCCCTTCCGCTGGCTGGCCGCGGAGATCGATCTGCCCGAGCAAGTGAACTTCTTCGAGGCGCCCAACGTGAACTACGAGGTGGGGCGTCCCCGGACGTGGGGGTGATCCGATCGGGCGCTCCATGTCCCCCAGCGGCGCCGGCAAACATCATCCGCCCAAGCGGAAGGGCAGAGACCCGCCTAGGGGTCGATCGGATCCTGCCGGGTGGCCTTTCCAGGGGAAGGATTACAATAAAGGCGCCGGTCCCCTGGGGGCGCCCCGGGGGCGGGGATCTCGGGCCCGCGGGGCGATGGCTGGACCTACAGGGGGAGCCGATGGGCGCGCGGATCCTCTTGGTGGACGACGATACCTTGCTGCGGCGGAGCCTGGCCTTCAGCCTGGAGCGGGCAGGCTTCCGGGTTCACACTGCCGCCAGCGCGGAGGAGGCCTTGGCCATCGCCGCTCGGGAGCGCCCGGACCTCGTGTTGCTGGACATCGGCCTGCCGGGGATGGATGGCCTGCAAGCGTTGCAGCGGTTCCGGGAGGCCTTCGGGGTGCCAGTGATCTTCCTCACCGCCCGGCGGCGGGAACTGGATCAGGTCCTGGGCCTAGAGCTGGGGGCCGACGATTACATCACCAAACCGTTCGACACCGACGTCCTGATCGCCCGGATCCGGGCCGTGTTGCGACGCGCGTCGGCGGCCTCCCCTTCGCGGGTGGCTGCGCCGTTGGTGGTCGGGGACCTGACCATCGACCCGGCGGGGCGCACCGTGACGGTGGCCGGGCGCCCTGTCGCCCTCACCCCCCGTGAGTTCGATCTGCTGTATACCCTCGCCACGGCCCCCAACCGGGTTTTCACCACCAATGAGTTGCTCACCCAGGTCTGGGGGGCCGAGTACGCAGGCCAGCCGGAAACCCTCTATGTACACATCCGCTGGCTCCGGGAGAAAATCGAGGAGGACCCGGATCACCCCCGAAGGATCGTCACCGTCCGCGGGGTGGGTTACAAGTTGGTCCCTGCGGCGTGAGGAGCCCGAACGATGGCACGCACCTTCCGTGGGCGCCTCTTCCTCGGCACGATGTTCCCCCTCCTCTTGGTTGCCCTCGGGGTGGGCTCGGCCCTGCTGGAACTCGTGCCCGAGCGGATCTTGTTGCCCGCCCTGGCCCGGGAGATGGTCGACCAAGGGATCCTGATTGCTCGGCTGGGGACGATGCTGCCGGAGATCTGGACGGACCCGGGGACCGCCCAGGCCTTCTTGGAGGCCCTGGCCATCCAACAGCCCACGCAGGTCCTCCTGCTGGATCCGAAGGGACGGCTCCTGGCCGTCTCCCCCCCAGGGGGATTCGCCCCTGGCGATTTCGCTGCGGGCCCCCTCTTCGAGCGGGCCCAGGGCGGGGCACCGGCCTGGCAGGCGACCCTGCGTGGGGCCGATTCGGACATCGCCATCGATGTGTTGATCCCGGTCACCGGTGAGCAGGGCGGCCGGCCTGGCTACGTGCGGCTCCTGCGTCGCCTTCTGGACGTCGCCGCCGGGTTGCGCACAGCCCGTCGGCTGATCCTCGGTATCATCGGGATAGGGCTGGCTCTCAGCGGCCTGGCCGCCCTGTTGCTGGCCCAATCCCTCAGCCGCCCGTTGCAGCAGACGGCCCAGGCGATGGCCGCAGCCCCGCTGGAGGGACTTGCCCAGACCTTGCCGGAGGCGGGACCCCAGGAGGTTCGGCTGCTGATCCGCGCCTTCAACCGCCTGCAGGCCCGGCGGGCCCAACTCGAGGAAGCCCGGCGGCTGATGCTGCGGGGGATCGTCCATGAGTTCGGCCGGCTGATCGGCGCCGCGCAGGCCGCCCTCCACGCCCTCCAGGGCGGGGCTGCTGAGGACCCAGCGCTGCGCCGCGAATTGCTACATGGGATGTCTCAGACGATGGTCCATCTCACCCGTCTGCTCGAGGACCTCGCCCATGCGGCTCCCCAGGGGGGGCCATTGCCGCTGAAGCGGCAGCGTCTGGAGCCCGCCGCCTGGCTGCGGGAGCGCGCGCGGGCGTGGGCCGCGGCCGCCCGCATGCGGGGCCTCCTCTGGCAAGAGGAGATCCCTTCGGAACTTCCGTGCTTGGACGGGGACCCGGAGCGGTTGGCCCAGGCCTTGGACAACCTCGTGGACAACGCCATCAAGTTCACGCCGCCCGGCGGCTGTGTGACCCTGCGGGCCGGCGTCCGGGACCGGGAGGTCTGGTTCCAAGTGCGGGACACCGGGCCGGGTATCCCCCTGGAGGAACGCCCTCGCCTGTTCGAACCGTTCTATCGGGGAAGCCAGGAGGAGCGGCCCGGTCTGGGTTTGGGCCTCTTCCTGGCCCGCATGATCGCTGAGGCCCACGGCGGCCGCATCGAGGTGGAAAGCGAACCGGGCAAGGGGAGCGCCTTCACGTTCGTGGTCCCTGCAGCCCCTGAAGGGAGGGAACCCGTATGCTGAATCTGGCCGTTCCCGCATGGGAGATCGTGCTCCGCGCCGCGGCCGTCTATTTGGCTACGTTGATCGGCCTGCGGCTGAGCGGCAAACGGGAGATCGGCTCCCTCAACTTCTTCGATCTGGTGTTGCTGTTGCTTTTGGCCAACGCAGTGCAGAACGCCATGGTCGGCCCGGACACCTCTCTTGTGGGAGGGATCCTCGCGGCAGGGGTGCTGATGACCATAAACGCCCTTGTGGCCCGCTTGCGGCTGCGCTCGCCCCGTCTGCAGGCGTTGCTGGAGGGCACACCCACCCTCCTCGTGCTCCACGGGCGGGTGCTGGAGCGGAACCTGGAGCGGGAAGGGCTGGACCCCGCGCTCTTGGCGGCGGCGATCCGCGAGCACGGGATCGCTGATCTCCAGGAGGTCGAGATGGCCGTTCTGGAGGTCGACGGCTCCATCAGCGTGATCCCCGCCGGCGGGACCACCCACCGGATCCGGCACCCGGTTCGGTTCCTACGTCGTTCCCGCTGATCCCCCTCGGATCGCTGTTTTAAGCTTCCCTTAAGGCTTTCTTTGGCCCTCCTTCAGGTAGACGTGGGCCCTTCGGACTATTCTTTTTGGTGGATCTCGGCTAAGAGAAGGAGAGGACCTGATTGGATCCGTAACGGTGTTTATGGAGTCTACACCCTGAACGGCATCTTCGTTCCATACTCCGTTGTGGAGAGCGCGGCTGAGGGGTTTGCGGCAGGTTGGTGGGCGTGCTCACCATCGAATATCTACCTCAATCTCGGCATCGGCGTTAATAACTATGGGCCCTACGTCGACAGCAGAACTGGCGCCGACTGGGCGAACGTGGCCAAGGCGGTGGCGACATGGGTTTCCAACCGGGGCTACAGCGACCAGGTGACGGTGTGGGGCGCAGCTGACCTCGAGCCCTCTTGGAACAGCACGACGAACACCTGCGCCTGGGCGGACGGTTACGCGGGAGTCAGCGGCCGGCCTCCCTACTATGACTTCGGGAGCGCCGACGGGTGCCCGACTTCGGGTACACGGCCCGGCATTGACGGCACCTGCAACAATGGCTGGCGCCAGTCGGACGTGTGGTACGTATCCTGGGGCGTCAGCCCGGCATGGCCCTTGCCCCAGATCTATAACACTACTGGAGCAAACGCTCGGCAGTGGCAGCAGATCAGCCTCTACGGATACTACAACCAGTCGGGAAGGACTCTTTACTTCCCGGGTGAAATGACCCAGTACCAGGCGTGCCAGCAACGCGGCGGCTGCGCGGGGACGGACAACACGCCGTCTCAGGGCTGGCAGCAACTTTATGACGCGCTGAACTGCTACGGGTCGACGCCTTGCCCGACGTCACAGTCGTCGCTGCCGTACTCCACAGACATCAAGTGGAATAAGTAGCGGAGGTGGTTATCATGAAGTCGCGCCGCAAGCGTATGAAGGCCTTCGTTGCTGCAGCCGCAGGTCTCCTGCTTGCCGGTCTCGGTGCCGGGTACAGAATGGCAAGCGGCTCCCCCGCGGGACTTCCGTTCTGCAAGCTTGTCCAGTCGTTGAATCTGCCTCAAGACAAGCGGGCAGTCGTGCAGGAGTACTGCCAGTCGCTCGAGGCGGCCCACCCAGCCGCGGCTCCCCAAAAGGGCGTGAAGGTTCCCCCGCCTGCGGCCGGCGGGCCCCAAGGCGGTCCCGTGTACGGCATCGTCGGCGGCGGTGGCCTGACCCCACCACCCTGGGCGCAATCGGTGTACGTCTTCACGAGCACCTGGTTGGGCAGGGATCGACTGGTCTACGCCGGCGCGTTGGCCCGCGACGAGTCCGTCGGCGTCGTCGTCGTAGCCACCCGCTTCAGCACGCCGATCCCCGAGAGGATCGCCGAGTACACCTTGAAGGGGCACGGCGCGCTCACGCTGGTCGGCGCCAACGACGCGATGCTCAGCTTGGTCGCAAGCGACGGCACTCACATCACCTTCGACGTGAACACCGGCACGCTCGCGACCCATTGACCCAGTAAGGGGTGGTGCGACCGCAAGGGGCAGCGGCTGCTCTTCGTGGAGCCACGCTGCTCCTCGGCGCGATTCAATTTTCCACATCAAAGGGGCGTCGCGATGAAGTCTTGTCTCTCGCTTGTGGCTACGCTTGTGTTTTGCCTTTCCCTGGCCGGATGTAGTTTGGGTGCACAACATCTGCCCTCCGAAGCCAACGGGAAGACACGGCCTTCCCGATCGGGGGTGGGCGGCTCCGCAGCGCCCTTGGCTATCGCGTCAATTCACATGGTGGATGAGAAGACCGGGTGGGCGATGTCCGCCGACGGCCGTGTCTTGCGCACGACGGATGGCGGCCAAACGTGGATCGATGTCACCCCGTCCCAAGTGGGCAACAGGCCCCCATCTATCGTCGGCGGTCTCGGAGCTTTCGCGGGTGCAAGCAAGGCTTGGTATCTTGACGTGGAGACGTACGTGGTCTACGGCTCGTCGGACGGCGGCCACAGCTGGGAGCGGCTCGCCGCGATCAAGCCGGACATCATCGCCGACGGCGGAGTGGTCCTTACCTTTGCGGACAGCCGGCATGGTTGGATTGAAGTCATGAGCGGCGCTCACCACAGCCGCGGGGAGATTTTCACCACCGCGGACGGGGGCCGGACGTGGACACAGGTCTACGCCGGCGGTCTGGCGGGAGACCTGCGGTTCAAGGACGCGGGCCACGGCTGGTTGAGCACCGGCGCCGCCCTCTACAGAACGGAAGATGGCGGAAAGACATGGAACAAGGTCAACCTCCCCGGCGGCGCGCCGAGCTGGGTCGGCCTCCCCTTGCCGCTCGGGTCGAAGCTCATCCTCCTCGCGGTGGAGGAGGGTTCCAATAGGCCGCAGCTTACCATCTTCGCCTCGGACAGCACGGGTGGATCGTGGGAAGTGCTTTTCACGCACGAAGTGAGGAGCATCAGCACCGCCACCTCGTTCGCGGTTGATGGGCTTCATGCCTGGGTAGCGACCACGGACGGCAGCCTTGGGGTGAGGACGAAGGACGCCGGACGCCACTGGGAGAGCTTTTCCACCCCGGAGGGGTTCAACGTGAGGGAACTGGACTTCGTGTCGCCGAATGTCGGCTGGATGGTGGCCCAGGACCGGAAATCCTACGACTACGCGCTGTTCCAGACCGACGATGGTGGGCAGACGTGGATCAAGGTATCGCCCGTGCTGAGCACGTCGCCCTAACCGGAAGACGACGGGCCGCCGGTGATGTCAAGGCGATCCGCTTCGTTGAGCGCTAGGCCGGGCTTGACGACACTGGTCCCGTCTTCCGGGCGCACGCTTTAGCCCGACTTTGACAGCGCCCGCTCAACAGAGCGGGTTTGTGGTGACGGTTTTCATCACAACCCCCCGGGCCAGCGGCCCAGCCGGTGACCTGGAGGGCAAGATGGCAGAACTGTTTCGTTGGCCGTTTCGTTGGCCCGGGGGATCAGACGCGGCGGGGCCGGGACATCCAGGACCTTGCCGTCGGCCACTTCGATGATACGTGGTATGCCACCCGCGTCCGGCTGGTCCGGCGCGCCCGTTGAAGGGCGCTTCGTGTTCTCCCTGGGGAGGCGCTTGTGATCCGGATCGGTGCAGAGGAGCTGCTCCTCATTCTCTTCTTGGCCTTGTTGCTCTTCGGGCCCGGCCGGCTCTCCGCCGTCGCCCGCGAACTGGGCCAGAGCGTGCGGGAGTTCCGGCGGGGCCTCCAGGAGGACCGGACGGAGGCCCCGCCGGGATCCGATCGGCATCCCCCGGATCCTCCGGCCTGAGGCCTCGATGTCCAGGGTCCAGTGGGGGGCGTTGTCCCCCTTTCTGGCGAAGGCTCCACTGACCCCGCGGGGGGCCTCGCGCCGCCATACCGTAGCGGCCCAGCGCGCTGCACCCCTGCGGCGGATCGCTTTGTGCGCTTGCATCGGCGGTGAGCCGTCGCCGGTCAACGGCTGGGGACCCATCGGCTGGATCCTCATCCCGGCGCCGGGGTCGGCTTCAGGATGGCGATGACTGGGTAGCGCATGTCCTTCCCGGGCACGATCCCGAGGTCCTCAAACTGGGGGTGCTCCGATCGCAGCCACCAACGGCCTTGATGGCGGTCCAGCCGTTTTCGTCATCTGAGTTGACAGAGACACTAGGCCTGGCGGCGACGTGGGGCTGCAGAGAGCCTGCCCAGGCGCCAGGCGGCCTCCGTCCACACCCGTTGAACACAGACCTCGAAACTGGCCAGCCCCTCCCGGCGGTCGAGCCCCGCCAGCCGGGAGGCGGCATGGACGATCGGCTCCCATTCGCTGTGGGCCAGCCGTTGCGTCAGTGCCTTCAGAATAGGGTCCTCTCCCAGGCCGCACCGCTCGATCAGGCCCCGGATCCGCCGGGCGCGGAATTCTGCCTCCTCGGGCCTCCCGAACGCAGGTCTCATGGGGTTCCCCTCCCGCCGGCGGTCTGATCGGAGCCGCTCCGGAGCCTCTCCTCGAAGTAGCGGAGCAGCTCCACGAGTTCGGTGAGGGTGGCCTCCTCCCCATGGGGGCGTGCCCACTGTTCGATGACCTCGATGATGCGCAGGGCGATGCGGTGGAGGCGTTGTTGGGGGGCGCCGGCCTGGTTCTCCTGTCGCACGGCCTTGGCCATGGCCTCCAGCAACTCCCGCTGGCCCAGGGCCCGGGCCAGTTCCTGGAACCGCATCCGCTCGCTCACCGCCCGGGCATGCTGGTGAACCACCCATGCCCGCCACGGCGCCTGCCATTGTGCCAGCCAGGCCTGCTCCACCTCCGCCCGGATGTCGGGATGGGGGACTGGGGGTTCTAGGCTCAGGTAAAGCAGGCGCGCCCCCATCTCCCTCGCGATCCGCTCCGTCTCTTCCTGGACCTGCCGGCGCAGGTCCTCCCAGAGAACCATCGTCGGAGCGTCGGCGGGCGGGCGCTCCGGGATCCCCCAGTCCGGCAATTCGGAGGCCCCCTGTCGTTCCGGTGAGTCGCCCAACACCCGAGGGGGTGCCGAGGGGCTGCTGCCTGCTTCCACGTAGGGCGACCACAGCGCGTCGAAGGGGTAGGCGGCGATCTGATGGGCCAGCACGATGGCCGCCTCGTCGGCCAGGTCCGAGGCCCAATCCACCTGCATGCTTTCCTCTTCGGTCCGCCTATACAGTTGGTAGGCCATCCGGATCAGGCGCTCGCGGTTCTCAGCGTCTGGGCCCTGCCAATCCAGGACGCACCAGATCCGGAGCCCGCACTGCACCCGGATCCCATCGCGGGTCCACGGGTTCACAGTGCGGTGGCGGGATTGGGGGCGGAGGTCAAGGACCATGGCGGGGTGTTCGAAGGGCTCCAGGAGATGCTCACCGGGCCCCACCAGCCGGGCGAAGGACCCCCAGCGCTCGAGGATCACGGCGTTGCTCTCGTGCACGATCAGGAACCCTGGCCCCCCGATGCGGGCCACGGGGGAGGTCCGGCTCTCCGGCGTCAGATCGCCGTCCCGGGCCTGGGCTTTGGGCAGGATCAGACGGCGTAGCCAGCCGATGGGGATCAGCCAGATCGGGAAGGCCATGCGGAGGACGAAGGCGAGGGCCGTGCGCCGGCGCACGTGATACAGGTTTTTTACAAAGGCGACCGCATGGATCAGGAGGAAACCGAAGGGGACGATCGCGCTGAGAAGACCCGCAACGAGCATCGTGGAGGGGGGCCTTCTCCCCGCCAGCAGGTCCGGAAGGACCGGGCCGATCGCCAACGCGAGCCCGAGACTGATCAGGATGGGGAGATAGAAGAGCGCCCGGATCGCCCAGGGAAGCATCGGTTCGCCTCACGGGGGAGCGTCGGAGGGAAGGGACTGAAGGTGCTCCCGGAGCCGCTCCAGTTCGGCGGGCAGCGGGAGGCCTTCGCGGCGGGCGGCCGCGCGGATGGCCTCCAGCAGGTGCCAGAGCACGATCTCCAGATGGATCTCTTCCTTTGTCAGCGCCTGGCTCAGCGCCTGCAGCAGTTCCACCTGGGCAAACTGGCGGGCCCCCATGTATTCGACGAAGATCCTCGCCTCCGCCCATCCATGCCAGCGCGCCAGGCGAAGGGCCCAGTGGCTCTGCCACACCGCCACCCGCTGACGTTGGACCTCCAGCGGGACCTCCGCCAGCGTCAGACGCAGGCGCTCCAGACGGAGCCCGAGGCCTGTCAGTCGTGAAGCCACGGCCGCCTGGAGCTCCTTCCGCAGGCGGACCAGAGGGGGCTCGTCCGGGCCGCTTCCCTGACGGTCGATGGCCAGCAGTTCGTCCGAATGGCGCTCGGCCACCCGGAGCTGCAACTCGCCTCTCGCGATCTCGTGGGGGATCTCGTGCCAGGCCAGCACGCGGTCCTCATCCACCCGGGCCGCCCGTAAAGCCGCGCGGATGGCATGGCGCATGCTGAGGGGCGGGTGCATGTAAGGGGCTTGGCAGTTCCAGCGCTGGGGAGCGAAGGCGACGTGGGTGCGGATCTGAAGGCCAAGGGAGAGGCCATCCCGGGTGCGGGTTCGGATCAGCGTGTTGGAGCCAGGGGCCCGCTGGGGGCGTAGGTCGATAAAGGTGGCGATGGATTCCTCGGGTTCTAATGGGATCACCTTCAGCAATTTCAGCCCTCTTACATAAACCAGGCCAGGCCCTTCCACCCGGACCTGGCCGGTGGCCTGCTCCAGGGCCGCCGCGCTGCGCGCATCCAGCAGCCACAGCCCGGGGCCACGGGTCGAGGGCGGTGTGGCGCGGGGACGGCCATTGCGGACCGCTCCCATCGTTCGGGGGCCGAGGAGGATGAAGAGGGCAAAGAACCCCCGGAGATCACGGATCCTTCGGCCCGAGGCGGGGGCCAAAAGGAGGCTGAGGTAAAAGAACATCCCGAGGAGGGCGCTGAGCCAGAGGGCCAGCCCGATCCCTGTGCCCATCCATCCTCCGATCCAGTACAGGAGGAGGGCATAAAGGTTCCCGATCCCCAGGATCCCTAGGGCCGCCAGGAAATAGAGCACCCGCCTCATTCCGGCTCCGCCCCGCTTTCGAAAATACCTGCCCGGCCCTCAACCACGACCCCGGGGTCCCTGGGGTAGCGCGGGGCGAAGGATCGGCATCTGACCGCCGGGGCCGGTGGGCCCCATGCGTGCGGCGATGAAGAAGAGGCCTTTTTCACTAGTATAATAAAATCATAAGAGAGGGACAACAACGGCAGATCTGCCGCTACGGGGGGAACATGGTCCGCCTGATCTATCGCCAGCAAGTGTTCGAGGTCCCTCCTGGCCTGACGGTGCGGGAGGCGATGAAGCGGGTGGGCCTGAATCCGGAGATCACCTTGGCGGTTCGCGAAGGCAAGCTGTTGCACGAAGAGGCCGTCCTCCAGGACGGGGATGAGATCCGCCTGGTGGCGGTGATCTCCGGGGGCCGCTGAAAGCCGCCCGGAAGGGGTCTTCCGGTCGCCACCGGCTCGCAGGGGGGACGATGGGGACGATCCTGGCGGCTTTGGGCACAGCTTATCTGCTGGGGGCGATCCCGACGGCCTACCTGGTGGCCCGGCAAGGGGCGGGCATCGACATCCGGACGGTAGGGGACGGCAACCCGGGGGCCCGCAACGTCTGGCTGCACCTGGGCTGGCGCTGGGGGGTCACTGTCGCCATCCTGGATATCCTGAAGGGCTACGCCGCGGTGCGCTGGGCCCAGGCCTTGGGCCTTGCCGAGCCCCAGGCTTTTTGGGCAGGCGTGGCGGCGGTCTTGGGCCATGACACCTCGCCCTTTTTGCGTTTTCGGGTAGGGCAAGGGATGGCGACCACCATCGGGGTGATGCTGGCCCTCCTCCCCGGGGAGACCCTTTTTGCCGTTGCTGTCTTCCTCATTGCTTACATGTTGACCCGTCGGTGGGATGAGAGCCTCTTGGCCGGGATGATCTGGCTGCCGTTGCTCCCCCTGCTGCTGGGGCGCGACCTGCGGTATACGCTTTACCCGGTCCTTCTGCTGCCCACCGTCGGGATCAAGAAGGGGCTGGATCAAATCCGCCGGTCTCCGGGAGCGCTCGGTCGCCTCCGGATCCGCCGGTAGCCGTCCGGGTTCCTCACCTTGACGGAGGAGGCCCGTCTCTTTATAATTGAAATGACCTTCCCCGGTAGCTCAACAGGCAGAGCAGCCGGCTGTTAACCGGCGGGTTGGAGGTTCGAGTCCTCCCCGGGGAGTCCAGGCCGCCGCGCAGGCGGCCTTTTCGTTCTCCAGGGTGGACGGCGCAGCGGTTCGGCTTTCGTCAGAGGATTCCGAGGCGATGGACGAGCGTCCCCTCGCCGGTGCGGGCGAGCCCGCCGGTTTCGAGGCGGATCCGGAAGCGGATCGGCGGTGTGAGATCTGCGGCGCGCCGATGGTTGAGATCCACTGCCGGCTCCGCTGCCTCCGTTGCGGGCGGATGCGGGACTGTTCGGATCCTTAGTCTGAGGACAGCTGGAGGCGAGGGGCGGCGCCCATAAGGGTGTCCGGCCTGGATGGAGGGAGGAGAAATACACTTCAGGTCAATGGAAACCCGGTCGGCCCAGCGCATCGCCTCCCGGACCTGCTCGGCCTCGACCCCCGGCATCCGTTTCAGGTGCAGGTATCCCCGATAGCCGAAGCGGCGCCGGAGCTGTTCCGCCACGGCCAACAGGCGGTCCTGGGTTCGGATCCCTCCGCCGATGATCCCGGAACTCAAGAACAGCCCGTCGATCTGCCCGCGCTGATCCAGCGTGATCACCAGCCGGATCCGTTCGTCCGGCTGGAAGGTGGCCCGGCGGAAGAAGCGGCCCGCCCGGAAAGGACAGTAGTAGCAATCCCGCTCGCACGCGGAGGTGAGGAGGACCTTCAGCAGGCGGACGGCGCGCCCGCCGACCCGGGCTTCCCCTCGGGGCCGCCCGTCGGGGCCGCCCGCCCGCTCGGGTCGACCTCCTCGGCCGGCTCCCAGAGGGCGGCCTGGGTCCGCAGATTCCAGATCCATCGCCAGCGGGCGCCTCGGGATGGGGGGCGCCGGCCTCTGCTTCATGGCGCCGGGGCGCCGGCCGGCGAGGGGATCGGCCCAGAGGCCTGCGCGTAGGTCCGTTCGATCTCGGCCACCTGGGCCAAGCAGGTGTCATCCTCCGGGTTCGGGACGTAGCGGGTGCCGAACCAGGCGTCCAGGATCTCCCGGGCGATGGCCTCGGAGGTGCGGCGCAGGCTCATGCACAGCACGTTGGCGTTGTTCCAAAGGCGTGCCCCCCGGGCGGTCTCGGCGTCCTCGCAGAGGGCGGCCCGGACCCCCGGCACTTTGTTGGCTGCGATGCTCACCCCGGTCCCTGTCCAGCAGAACAGGATGCCTTCATCGGCCTCGCCCCGGGCCATCTTCTCGGCCACGATGCGGGCCACCTGGGGCCAGTAGGCCTTCTCCCCCGCCAGGGGCCCCACTGGCTCCACCTCGAAGCCGCGGCGCCGCAGCTCCTCGATCACCACGTCCGTGAGATGGGTGCGCTCATCGCTGCCCACGACGATCCGCATGGCTTTCCCTCCGTCTCCTGAGGATCCGTTGGGGCTTCGTCCCCGCCGCCCCTCGGTGGCGGGTATCCCTTCCTTCCCCCGCGTCCTGCGAAGAGATTTCCCCTCTCATTATAATCCGGCCCCGGGGAGGGATCTGTTTTCCTCTCCGGATCGGTCGTGCCATCCGCTGGCGAGGTTCCGGCGTTCCCGCTACCATTGGTTCGGGGGATCCTCCGTGCGGCGGGCGCGGGCCGGGCTGCCGGCGAGAGCCCAGGCCGTCGCCAGGAGAACAGGTCGATGCGGCTGGAGCTCCTGATCCTTCCCGGTCGTCTGGTAGGGCCTGGCTCGGGATGGGGCTGGCTGCTGGCTGCCCTGGGCTTCGCGGCGGCCTTGGGGATCGGGATCGCAGGCCGCAGAGACCTTCGGGCGCTGCGGGAAAACGCGGAGGTCAGCGACGGGCTCTTTCTCCTGCTTGCCTTCCTTACCGCCTTGACCCCGGTTGTCTCCTCAGATCGGTTCCCGGATCTTCCCTTTCGGTTGGCGTTCACCCCCCTGATGGGGTTGCCTTACCTGATCTGGGGTGCCCGCTGGGGGCCAGGAGCGCTGGCGTGGGTCGGCCTGCTGCTGGGAGGGGTGGCCGGGATCCTGATCGACGGGCGGGTGCTGCACGGGCCTTGGATCGTGGCCATGGAGGCGGCCCTGATCGGCGGGGCGCTGGCCCAGAACTGGATCGGGCGTCCCTTCCGGCTTCTCCGACAGCCCTTGGTCGTCGCCGTCCTCGGATGGCTGGTCTGGCTCTTCTTCAACGGGCTGTCCTGGGCCACCGTCTATCCCTCCTGGTGGGAGGCGCTGGACGGGGTGTGGACCCTCGCGACCGCGGTGGCCATGCCTTCCGGTTTCGGGGCGCTGCTCAGCGGCCTGATCGCCCAGGCCGCCCATCACCGCTGGCCGATCCTCCGACAAACCCGCCGCCCTGCGGCATGGCCGTCCTATGCCCGTCGCATCCAGATCCGCTTCCTCGCTTTGTTCGGGGCATGGATCGCCGGCCTGATCCTCGCCCTGTTCGGTGGGCTTCTCCTGTGGGCGATCCACCGGGCCGAGAGCGAGTGGGCGGAGGCGATGGAACAGCAGGCCGAGCGGGCTGCCGAGCGGTTGGCCCATTTTCTGCACACCGGCGACACCCTGCTGGCGGACCTGGCCATCCTGGGGTCGGTGCCGATGGCGCCGTCTCCGGCGACCGGCCTGGGGCTGCGCCGGCTCGTCCAGACCGGACCGGTGTATAACGCCCTCCTGGTGGTCAATGGCGAGGGGGAGGTCGTGGCCGCCTACCCTGCGGAGGCGATGCGGTGGGGCCTCTCGACCTTGGAGCGCTCGGCCCTGGCCGAGGCCTGGAGCGCTCGGGCCGCCCTGCATACGGCGTTCGACCGCTTGCCGGACGGGCGCTTTGGGATCTCGTTCCTCGCCCCCCTGGAGGGGGATCCGCCCCCGGGGATCTTGATCGGCCGCGTGTGGGTGGAGGAAAACCCAGCCCTGCATGAGGTCCTCACATCATTGCAGGGAAGCCTTCCCGAGGCCCGGGGACTGATCATCGACCGGGAGGGGCGGATCTTCCTGCACTCCGACGTGGGACGTCTGGGGGAGATCTTCCCGCTCCCGCCCGGCGGGCCGGCAGAATCTTTCGCCTTCGCCCGGATCTCCCCGCGGGGGACGGTCGAGCAGATCTGGGGCCGGCGGCTCACGGGCACCGAGTGGTGGGCGGTGATCCGCTACCCACGCGCGGCCCTGATCCGACGGTCTGTCATCCTGATCCTCCCGCTGGGGGCCCTCCTCCTGGGGCTCGCGGGGGTAGGAGCGATCTCGTTTGGGATGATGAGCCGTCCCATCGCCCGCCGCCTGGAACAGCTGACGTCGGCCTCCGTTCGGATGGCGCGGGGCGATCTGGGGGACCCCATCCCGAGCGAGTCGGTCGACGAACTGGGCGCCCTCGCAGCGGCGATGGAACAGATGCGCCATGCCCTGCGTTCGCGCTTGAAGGATCTCTCCCTCTTGTTGGCGTTAAACCAGCGGTTGGCGGAGGCGGAGGGCATCGACCAGGGACTCCCAGCGGTGGCCCACGCGTTGGAGCAGGCTGTTCCGTCCTCAAGGGCACGGATCCTGATCCAGGATCCGGAGGGACGGCTGCGGGCCTTCACCGCTCAAGGGGAGGCCGAAACCGATCCGGTGGATGCGGTGTGCTGGGCGTGGGCTCGGGAACATCCGCTCCCCCGATGGGGGATCAGCAAGGGGCGCCGACCGGGTCTCCCGGACGTGCTGTTCCGGGGCCATTGGGATCGTTCGCTGGCTCTCCTGCCGATCCGAGGTGAGGGGGAGGAGGGGATCGCTTGGTTGCTCTTTGACCCGCCCCATCGGGCCTTGGATTCCGAGCGCCAATTGGTTCGGCTGATCCTCGATCAAGCGGCGGGCTTTCTTGCCCGCGTCCGGCTCTACGAGGCCGTGCGGGCGGAGCGGGAGCGGCTCCGGGCGGTCCTGGAGAGCAGCCCTGACGCCATCCTTCTGTTCGATCCAAAGGGAGACCTCCGGTTCGCGAACCCGGCGGCGGAGCGTCTCGTGGGCCTGTCCGTCTCCAAGGCCCTGGGCCAGCCCGCCGCTTCGGTGCTCCACGATGGGGATTTGCTGGATCTGCTTCGCGAGCCCGTGCCGCCAGGGCAGATCCGGAGCCGTGAGATCAGCCGGGCGGACGGACGAGCCTTCTGGGCGGGCCGGTGTGATCTCCGCATGGAGGATGGGCGGGAAGTGGGCTGCCTTCTGCTCGTGCGGGACATCACGCCGTTCAAGGAACTGGATCGTCTGAAATCCGATTTCATCGCCGCGGTCTCTCACGATCTGCGCTCCCCGCTCACGGCCATGCGAGGTTTTGTGACCATGCTGGGGCTGGCCGGTCCCCTGACCGCGCGGCAGCAGGAGTATGTGGAGAAGATCATGGGGGGCATCGATCAGATGACCCGCATGATCAACGATCTGCTCGATCTCCGGAGGATCGAGGAAGGGATTGGGCAGCGGGCCCTGTGCCGCCTGAGGGACGTGGTCCGGGATGTTTTCCAGGAGATGCGGCCTCATGCGATGGCGCGGGGGTTGCGGATGGCCGTGGAGATCCGTGGTCAGGGGATGGTGCTGGGGGATGCGGCCTGGTTGCGCCGCGCCATCGCCAATCTGGTGGACAACGCTATCAAATACACGCCAGAGGGCGGATCGATCCGTTTGGGCCTCGCGGAACGGGAGGACACCGCGCTGGTGTGGGTGCAGGACACGGGGATCGGCATCGCTCCAGCCGACCAGACGCGGATCTTCGAGAAATTCTATCGGGTCCGTCGCAAGGAGACCGCTCACGTCAAAGGGAGCGGGCTGGGGCTGGCCCTGGTGCGCTCGATCGTGGAATGGCATGGGGGGCGGGTGTGGGTGGAGAGCCAGTTGGGGCGGGGCAGCACGTTTTACATCGCCATCCCCTTGGCCCCCCGCGGATCCGGATCGGGCTTCCCTCCAGAGGCCGAGAAGCGGTAACCGACGTGGCGGACGGTCTCCAAGTAGCGGGGGTGGGCCGGATCCTCCTCCAGGATACGGCGAAGCCAGCGGATGTGGACGTCCAGGGTGCGGCTGCGGACGGGCGTCTCGCCCCCCCAGACCCATCGGATGAGGTCCCGCCGGGGGACCACGTGGCCGGCCCGCCGCATCAGGATGGCCAGCAGCCGGCATTGCTTCGGCGTGAGGCAATAGATGGCGTCCCCGCGCTGGAGGACCCGCCGCAGGGTGTTCAGCCGGAACGGGCCGATCTCGATGATCTCCTCCTCGACGATCTCCTTGGGGCCGGCGGCCACCATCGCCCGGATCCGGTGGAGTAGCCGCCGGGTGGAGAAGGGGGCGACTAGCACCCCGTCATCCTGGCGGCCCCACATGGCAGCGTCCTCCCGATCCACGATGAGGAGCACGGGGAGGCCCAGCCGGCGCCGGAGATGCTGGTGGAGTTCGAGCCCTCTGGAGGCATCCAGGCGATCCAGCACAATGAGGGCGGGCTTCTCCCCAGCTGCGGCCCCGTGGGCGCGCCGGTTTCGCAGGGCCCGCAGCAGAGCATCGGTGGCGATCGTTTCCACCATGAACCGGTGCCGTTTCAATGTCTCCACTAAATGGGCGTCCGCCGCGGCCCCCTCGTGAACCACCCAGATGCGGATCCCCGAAGGCGGTGATGTCATGCCCATTTAGGATCTCCTGATCGTCGCGCGGTCTTTTTGGCGAGCCGGGTCCGTCCCGCGGCCTCGCCCGCCCGCGGCCGGTGAGGGAAGGATGTCGGTCTCCGCCGGCTCGGAAAGGTGGGAAGGCCCGGTGGAACACCTCGGTCCTCCAAAAGGCGCGTTGCCGGAACGCCGCCAGACGGAACCGTTGCATGAAACCGTCGCCCTGGCTCTAAGAGCACGCGGCCGCCCGGGCCTTCCGCGCGAGGACCGGTCGGACATCGATACGGGTGGTGACCGGGAGGGCGGCGCCCAATGCCGCCTTCCGGTCGATGTCATGGTCACACCGGAAGTGGCGCGGGTCATGGCCCTCCCGCAACCGCGCACAGCAACCCCCCGCTGCGCATAGAAGGCGGGGGTCCTGGCAGGGCCAAGGGCCTCAACGTCGGGATGGGCGAAGGCCGCCAGGAGCGTCCCTGGTGTCCTCATGGGAACGCCGACGTCTGTTGAAGGATCCGTTGCAGGATCGGGAGGCTCTCCTGGATCTCGGCCAGGCCGGGCAGTTCCAGGATCAGCACCGGGCGGTTCATGCAGCGCACCAGGCGGCTGAGGACAGGCTCGATCGGGATGATCCCATGGCTCAGGGGCAAGTGTCGATCCTGGATCCCGTTGGTGTTGTGCAGGTGGACGTAGATCAGAATCGGCTCCAGGATGTTGATCCAGGCCTGGATGGGGACGCGGGAATACAGATAGGCGTGGCCGATGTCGATGCACGCCCCGATCGAAAGATGATTCACCCGTTGGATGACCTCGACCTGAAGGAAGGGGTCCGGCTCCCACATGTTTTCCAGGGCGATGCGCACCCCGGCGTCCTGAGCCTCCTCGGCCAGTTCCGACCAGAAGGCCGCCTGGCGCTCCAGCCAGCGGGGCCGATAGGATGGCTCGTCCACCAGGGGATTGTAGTTCAGATGGAAGTTCACCAGCCAGGCCCCCAGTTCCACCGCGATCTCCATCGCCTGGCGGTAGCGCTCCATGGCCACAGCAGCGATCCGCGGATCGATGCTGCCGCTGAACAGATCCACGAACGGGCCGTGGAGGGAGATCGGCCCGGCGAACCCGGCCAGGGCCTGGCGATATCGACGGATCAAGGCGCGCCAGTCGCCCTCCAAAGTCTCTGGGGAAGCGAACTCCTGCAGCTCCAGGCCCAGGCCGTGGACCTCGGCAAAATCGCGAAGGGCTGGCAGATCCGCCAGGCGTCCGCAATTGATCCCGATCATCGTGCCCGCGCCCTCCCCGCCTCCCCCCCATTTTACCCCGCGGCCGGAACGCGGGCAGAACGCGAGGAGGTCAACGCCCACGCCCCGCCCCGGTTTGCCCCTTTTTGGGCTCCGGCGTAGAATTGTGAAAGCAGGAACGGGTCTGGACTCATCCTGAAAGGAGGGAGCGACCGGCCATGGAAACGAGCCCTGTGATCGCGGCATCCTCGGAGACAAAGGCTTCGGCAAAGGTCCCCCTTCGGTCCCTGCGCCCCAAGATGCCTGTGGAAGGCGTGGTGGTGCATGTCACCCCCGCCGGCGCTTTCGTCGACATCGGGGCAGAGGTCCTTGGATTCCTCCACATCTCGCAAATCCCCGGGCCGGTCCTCCGGGTCCAGGAGGTGTTCAAACCAGGGGACCGGGTGACGGCGTGGGTGAAGCAGGTGAACCGGAAGAAGGGCCTGCTGAGCCTCACGCAGATCCGCCCGGCGAGCGTGGGTTGGGGTCAATTGAAGCCCGGGCGCGCGTTCACCGGGCGGGTCACCCGGGTGGAGCCCAACGGGGTCTACGTCGATATCGATGCGCCGGTGGAGGGGTTTGTCCCTGCCTCTCAGATCCGCAAGGAGGGACGGGTGGATCCGATCGGGTCCTTCCAGGTCGGGGACACGGTGGAGGTCTGGGCGATCCACGCCAGCCGCCGCGAGCGGCGGCTGCGCCTCACCATGATCCCGCCGCCGTCCTTGCGCTGGGAGGATCTGAAGGTGGGGGAGCGGGTCCGGGGGAAGGTGACCCGGATCGAGAAGTTCGGCGCCTTCGTGGACATCGGTGCCGAGCGCGATGCCCTGATTCATATCAGCGAGTTCGGGATCCGCAACCTCAAAGACCCAGCGGAGGTCCTCCAGGAGGGCCAGGAGATCGAGGCCCGCATCATCCTGGTGGATCCGGAGAAGAAGCAGATCCGGCTGAGCCTGCGGGGCTTGCTCCCGGCGAAGGCGGCAGCGCCAGAGGCATCTCCGCAGGAGGAGAAGGAGGCTGGCCCCGCGGTTCCCCCCCGGCCTTCTCCCGCGCCGGAGCCAGAGGAGGCCGAGGCGGAACTGACGGTGATGGCCTATGCCCTCAAACGGGCGCTGCAGGAGGCGCGGGCCCGCGGCCGCTCTGTGCCGCCGCTGGAGTCCGTGTCGACCAACTAGGTTTCAATCCCGTATCTTTAAAGAATAGCCAACTCCAGAAAACTGGAAAGCCCTGTAGCGGGCCCAGGCGCCCTTCCAGGTCTTCACCAGCGATCATGGGAAGGCCCGGGGGAGGACCCCCAGGGCCAGGTAGAGGTCCAAGGCGAAGGCGAGCAGCAGCCCTGCGGGCGCCAGCCATGGTCGGAGGGCGGGGAAACGGCGGATCCCGTAGGCGGCCATGGCGGTCCCTCCGAGGACGGCCATCGGAAAGCGGGGGAGGTCGCCGGAGAGCGCCCCGGCCATGGCGAAGCCGGCGATCCCCAGCCCGCAGGCCCCCATCAGCCCCCGGGCGGCAGGCCCCTCCAGCCACGCCTGAAGCCCAGCGGTGAGCCCGAGGGCGATGGGGAGGAGGGCCGGGAACAGATAGCGCCCCTGATGTTGAACGAACGAGAGGTTGTAGCCGATGTAGGCGCCCGCGGTGAGCCCCGCGTTCAAAAGCAGCAACAGCCCGCGCATCCCCCAGAGGGGAGAGCCCCGTCGGGCGCGCCCCAGGTGCAGCCCCAACCCCAGGAGGCCCAGGGCGGTGAGCCAGGCGAAGAGGAAATAGAGCCGGGCGTCCAGCACCACCCCCATCCATCCGAACTGGCCCCAGAAACTCTGGAAGGTGAAGACCCGGAAGCGCTCCAGCGTCGCCCCGAGGCCATAGCGGGCGATCCACTCCGTCGTGCGGGGCTGCCCCACCACCACGCGATCATGTTGGCGCAGGCCCAGGGCGTCGGGCCACCCATATGTGATCAGATTGCGCCCCCACCAGAGACCGCCCAACAACAGGGCTGGCCCGAGCCAGCGCGCCAGGCGCCGGAGCCGTTCCGAGGAGGGGGCCCCTTCCTGGGCGGCCCAGGCGAGGACGCCGAGGAGCACCACCACGGCCATGGGGTAGATCGTCGTCTTGGTCAGGAAGCCCAGCCCCAACAACGCTCCGCCGATCCATCCCCGGGCCGCGCGATGGCCATTCCGTTCCGCAGCCAGCAGCACCCAGAGCCCCATGAGGATCGCCTCGGCCAGAGCGTCGTTGTTGACCCCGCTGTTCATCGCCAGATGTTGGGGCAGGAAGGCGAGGAAAACGGCCACCCCCCGTGCCCATCCCGGGCGCTCCGGGAAGAGCCTACGGACGGCGGCGAAGGCCAGCAGGGCCTGCGCCAGGCCCAGGGCGGCGGAGAACAGGCGCAACGGGAGAAGGGCTCCATGGAACCACCTGAACAAGGGAACGGCGAGCAGATAATAAAGCGGGGGCTGGTGGAACTCGTAGCGCAGTGGATCGATGGGGAGGTCCGAGGGGAACCCTCGGGAGACGATCCGGCTGAGGTATTCCTGGTCGTAGTCCCCGGGCTGCAGAACCGGAAGGCGGCCCTGGGTGGCGAGGAACCGGATGTAGTTGTAATGGGCCGGCTCGTCCGGCACCTGCCAGGGCGGGGTCCGGGTGGCGAAGAGGGCGGCCGCGATGGCGTAGAGCAGGGCGAGGAGCGCCAGGAAGGAGCGATCGGTCCCCAAAGTTCCCTCCGCGGGTTCAGCGTGGGCGGGGGCGCTTGGCAGCGAGATCGGGGGGCGCCGCGACCCGATGGTCCCCGGGGGAGGCCCTCGGACGCTCCCGGAAGGCTGTCGGATCGATCCCGTAGCGCTTCAGGCGACGCCAGAGGGTGGTGCGGCTGAGGCCCAAGGCGGTGGCCATGGCCCCGATCCGTCCTCGATACTGGATGGCGGCCTGCAGGATGGCCTCGCGTTCCAGTTCCTCCAGCGGGCGGATGGGATCCGCCGGACGTCCTGCCTCCACGCCGCGGGCGATCCGGGCTGGGAGGTGGTGCAGGTCGATCCGCCCGTCCTCGCTCAAGGCCGCCGCCCGCTCCAGCGTGTTCTCCAGTTCCCGGACGTTGCCCGGCCACGGATACGTTTTCAGCCGTTGCATGGCGGTCTCGGTGATGGTGTAGGGACGCCCAGAGGTCCGCCGGAGGCGGCGCAGGACCGCTTCCACGATCGCCGGGATGTCCTCTGGCCGTTCCCGCAGGGGCGGGATGAGGATGGCGGTGCTGGCCAGGAGATGATATAGATCCGCCCGGAAATGGCCCTCGGCGACCCAGTGCTCCAGGTCCACGGCGGAGGAGGCGATGAGGCGCACGTCCACGCGGATGGGCCGCAGCCCGCCCAGGCGCATCACCTCGCCGGTCTCCAGGATGCGCAACAGGGCAGCCTGGAGCTCCAGCGGCAGCGCCTCGATCTCGTCGAGATAGAGCGTCCCCCCGTGGGCCAGTTCGAACTTGCCGGGCCGCCCCTCCGCCGGGCCATCCCGGAAGGCTCCCCCCTCCACGCCGAGCAGTTCCACCGTCAGCAACTCCCGCGGGATGGCCCGGCAGGAGACCGTGAGGAAGGGGCCACCGGCGCGGATGCTGGCGTTGTGGATGGCCCGCGCCAGGACGCTTTTCCCGGTCCCCGGCTCGCCCAGGAGCAGGACCGGGAGGCTGGTGCGGGCGGCCGCCCGGGCCTGGTGGCGAACCTGCTGGATGGCCCGGGAGCGGCCGGGGATATCGGCCAGGGACATCAGGGCTTGGGCGCTGACCAGCCGGGCGACCATGCGGTGGACCTGTTCGCGTTGTCGAAAGGTGAGGAGGAAGCCCAGGTGCCGCGGGCCATCCGACACGGCCCGCAGGCGGATCCAGCCTTCGAGGGGCGTGCCGTCCACCAGCAGGGTGGCCTCGCTCTCCAGATCGGCCTGGGGGTCGGCGAGGGCGGCCTGGAGGGTGGAGGGCAGGCGGAGGTGTTCGCCCACCGGGCGGCCCAGCAGCCCGGCGGGGTCGAGGCCCAGGATGCGGGCCGCCGCGCGGTTCAGGCGGATGATTTGCCCCTGAGGGCTCAGGACCAAGACGGCTTGGTCGCTGGCCTCCAGGATGGCCTGGAGTTCGGCCAGGAACCGGTGGCTTTCCTGGAGGTTGGCGGCGGCCTGCATCTGGTTTTCGATGGCGCGCGCGGCCGCCATCACCATCCCCAAGGTATCCGGCTGGGCCCGTTCCGCGGCCCCCATCACTCCAATGGCGCCGAGGGGCTGGCCGTCAAGGCCGTAGATGGGTGCGGCCGCGGTCGTCCACGGGTGATAGAGAAGGAGAAAATGCTCGGCCCCCATCACCTGGATAGGCGTTCGTTCCAAGAGGGCCAGGGCGAAGGCGTTGGTGCCCACGTGGCCCTCGCTCCAGTAGACGCCGGGCCGAAGCCCGACCGCCTCGGCGGCCTGAACGGTCATGGGGTCGCCCAGCACGTCCAGGACGCAGGTGGCGGCGTCGAACAGGGCGATGGCGATCCCCGAGCCCTCGGTGAACTGGTAGAGATCCTCGAGCATCGGGCGGGCGGTGGCGATCAGGTCGGCGAGGGCGTTGCGCACACGCTCCAGCGTGGCCGGATCCAGGCAGGGGAGGGCCGGTGCGAGGGTGGGGTTCAGGCGGCGGCCGCAGCGCTCCCAGGAGACGGCCACCAGGGGGTCGAGCGCTGGGTCCAGCCGCCGGTGCTCCACGAACGCTTGCCAGCGCGCCTGCACCTGTGCTAGGTCCACCGGGTAGGCCCAGGGTTGCATGGGTTCCTCCCCCATCGCTCCGGGCTCGGCTGTGGCGGAGACGCCGCCCGCGGCCTCGGTCAGAAGAAGTATAGGCGGGGTCCTGGGGAAGGGGGAGGCCGTGGGCCCTCTTCAGCGGGCGCCCGCCGGACGCTCATCGGAACCGCCGCTGCCATTCCTCCTTGAGGGCGATCCCGGTGGGATCCGGCCGCGTGAGGAACTCCTCCGCCAGGCGCTGGAACGGCGCCGGGAGGTCCAGCATCGGGAAGTGTTGGCCTTTCTCCAGCACCAGCAGGCGCAGGTGGGTGTCTAGCCGGCCGTTCAGGAAGAGGGGCGGGGGCGTGAGGGGGTCTCGCCCGCCGTAGACCAGCAGGAGGGGAACGTCGACCCGGCGCAGCCAATCCAGCAGTTCCTCCCGTCGGCGCAGCGCCTCCTCCAGGCAAGCCCCCACCGCCTCGGGGTCGGCCCGCTGGTGCTCCAGGCGCACTTCGGGATAGTCCTGGGCCAGCCGCAGGAGATGGGCGGCCAGGGCCTGGCGCAGCCCTGCCGTCGGCACCGCCCGCGGCGCCTCCAAGGAGACCGGATAACCTACGGTCAGGATGCGGTCTACTCGTTCGGGGGCCTCCAGGGACAGGCGGACGGCCACCATGGCCCCGAGGGTGTGGCCGATGAAATGGGCCCGGGCCAGCCCCAGCGCGTCCATCCAGCCCCGCACGATCTCCACGTGGGCCTCCAAGCGGTAGGCCAGGCCGGTTTCCTTCCGCAGCCGGGCCGAGTCCCCGAACCCGAGCAGGTCCACCGCATACACGCGGAAGCGATGGGAGAGGGCCTGCATGGTCTGCAGCCAGTAGCGCCATGATCCGGCCCAGCCGTGCAGGAAGACCACCGGCTGGCCTCGGCCCAGGGCCTCGTAATGGACCAGGCGCTCCCCCACGGTGGCCAGGCTCATCCTGCTCTCCCCCTCACGATCCCGGCGCGGCGTGGCGGTCCAGGAGGGCCCGGATCTGCTGGATCAGTTCGTCGGGGGCGAAGGGCTTGAGGATGTAGGCGTTGGCGCCGGCGGCCAGGCCCTCCCGGATCTCCGCCTCCTGCCCCTTGGCCGAGAGGAAAACCACCGGGATGGTCCGGGTCTCCTCTTGGGCCTTCAGGAGGCGGCATGCCTCATAGCCGCTCATCTTGGGCATGCGGACATCCAGGAGGATGAGATCCGGGCGGTGCTGGCGGGCCAGTTCCACAGCCTCCTGGCCGTTGGTGGCGGCGATCACCTCGAAGCCCCCGAACTCCAGGGTGAAGACGACCAGTTCCCGGATATCCCGTTCGTCCTCAGCGATCAGGATCTTGGCCATCCTGTGCGCTCCTCCTCCAGGCGACGGGTTGTGGCCTTCTATTCCCCGTCCGTCTCGGTTTCAGGATCGCTGGCGAGCAGCCGGCGGATGGCGGCCACGAACTCCTCCAGGGCGAAGGGCTTGAGGAAGAAATCGGCGGCGCCCATGGCCAGGGCCTGCCGCCGCTTGCCCACCGGGTCGGTGGCGCTGGCGGTCATGATCACCACCGGGATGTCGGCCGTGCGGGGGTTGGCCTTCAGGCGGGCCAGGGCCTCCAGACCGCTCATCCCCGCTGGCTTCAGGTCCATCAGCACCAGGTCGGGGAGATGGCTTTCGATCCACGCCAGGGCTTCGACGGCGTTGCCGAAGGTTGTCACCACGAACCCCTGGCCGCGCAGCGTCTCCTCCAGCAAACTCCGCGTCCCGGCGTCGTCGTCCACCAGGAGGATGTGGGCGTGGCGCCGCGCGTATTGCCCGACGACCCGGAGCAGCAAGTCGACGTCCACCGGCTTGCCCAGCACATCCACCGCCCCCAGGCGCACTCCCCGCTGGCGGTCGGCCAGGACCGAAACGATGATCACCGGGATCTCGGCGGTGGCGGGGTCGGCCTTCAGCCGCTCCAGGACGGCGAAGCCGTCCAGATCGGGCAAGTAGATGTCCAGGGTGATCAACCGGGGGCGGTGCTCCTGCGCCAGGCGCAGGGCCTCCTCGCCCCGGCGGGCCACCAGGGTCCGATAGCCCGCCCGCTCCAGATGCTGCACCAGGAGGTCGGCGATGTCCCGGTCGTCTTCCACGATGAGGATCGGCCCCTGGCCGTCGGCGCGCGGGCCCGGCAGGGCGGCCGGCTCAGGGGTCGGGCGGGCCGCCTCGGGGGCGATGGGGAGGGTGAAGCGGAAAGTGGAACCTCGGCCCACCTCGCTCTCAACCTCGATCCGCCCCCCGTGCATCTCCACCAGCGCCTTCACGATGGAGAGGCCCAGGCCGGTCCCCGGCGTCTCCTGGACCCTGGGGTCATCGACCCGGTAGAAGCGCTCGAAGATGCGCGGCAGGGCCTCCGGGGGGATCCCGATGCCGGTATCGCTGACCTCCACCTGGATCTGGGGACCCTGCAGCCGGGCACGCAGGGTGATCTGCCCCCCCTCGGGCGTGTATTTGTGGGCGTTGCTGACCAGGTTCATCAGGATCTGGACCAGGCGATCCTTATCGGCCAGGACCGGCGGGAGGAAGGCCGGCAGGTCGATCTCCAGGTGCTGTCCCTTCTCGTCGATGCGGGCCTTCAGAGAGGCCACCACCACCTCCACCACTGCCTCCAGGGGCACCGGCCGCAGGTCGAGTTGCAGCCGTCCGCTCTCGATGCGCGAGATATCCAGCAGATCGTCCACCAGGAGTTTGAGCCGGTCGGCGTTGGCCTTGATGATCTGGAGGAAGCGGCGCTGCATCTCGGAGAGCGGGCCGGCCGAGCCCATCAGCAGCAGGTCGGCATAGCCCTTGATGGACGTCATGGGCGTCCGCAGTTCGTGGGAGACGGTGGAGATGAACTCGGCCTTGGCCCGGTCCGCCTCGACCTCCGGGGTGATGTCGCGGAAGACCGAAACGGTGCCCAGGAACTCGTTCCCCATGAGCACAGGAGCGGCGTGGACGGTGATGAAGCGCCCTTCGGGGGGCAGCTCGTGCCGCATAAACAGGGTGGGGGGCGGCTGGCCCCGGGGGGACGACAGCCAGCGGCGGAGGGAGGCCATCCACTCCTGCCAGGCCGGTCCGTAGAGGCCGACAAAATCGCTGACGGGCCGGCCGATAACCTCGGAGCGGCGCAGGCCCAGGATCCCCTCGGCGGCGGCGTTCATCATGATCACCACCCCGCGGGCATCGGCCACCAGCACACCCTCGGCGATGGACTCCAGGATGGCCTGGCGCTTGGAGGCCTCCTCTTGGACGGTGCGCAGGGTGTTGCCCAGTTGTTCCGCCTGTTGGGTGATCAGTTGGTAGAGGGCGGCGTTGTTGACGGTCTGGGCCATCTGGGCAGCGACGGTCTCCAGCAGCTGGATCCGCTCCGGGGGGAAGCGGCCGGGGGCTGGATGGCCGGCCATCAGCACCCCCAGCACATCCAGGCCCAAGGTGAGGGGGACCGCCACGAAGGACCGCGGTTGCAAGGCCTGCCAAGGGGGCGGCAATCCCTCGGGGCTTCCATCCTCCAGGCGCTGGGCCCGCCGCTGGCGGATGGCCGCCCGCACCCATCCGGGGTCGTCCCGCAAGGACCAGGCGGCGCCGCGCAGGGCCTCGGCCCCGGGGCCGATTCCGGCCCGCACCTGCAGGACCTGGCTCTCGGGATCCAGGAGCGCCACGGCCATGGTCTCCCCTTCCTCCGCCAGCAGGGAGATGGCCCGCTGCAAAGTGGCCTCCAGTTCCAGGCTGGCGGTCAGTTCCAGGGTGACCCGATAGAGCCGCTCCAGTTGGCGGTGGCGAGCCGAGAGGTCGGCCAGGGCCTGTTGCAGCGCCTCCGTGCGCTCCTGGACCTGGCGCTCCAGTTCCTCGTTGAAACGTCGGGCGCGCGCGTAGAGGCGGGCGTTCTCCAGGGCCACCGCTGCCTGTTCGGCCAGGGTGTGCAGCAGGATCTGTTCGGTTTCGTCGAAGGCGTTGGGCTCCGGATGGGCCACGGCGATCACCGCCAGGATCTCCGCCCCCGATCGGATCGGGAGGAGGAGGATCGAGCGGGCGCGAAGGGCCTCCCGGCCCGCCTCGGGGAGATCCCGCAAGTAGTGGGCGCGTCCGGTGGCCAGGACCTGCGACACCCAGGCGGGATCCAAAGGCACTGCGGGGGTCTCGGCGGGCTCGAGGGGGAACCGGGCCAGGGCTCGAACCTCGCTGTCGACGGAGGGCTCCAAGACAGTCGCCCAGGAGGCGTGGCTCAAAAGGGCGGCGGCCCGGGCGATGGCCTCCAGGAGGGCCCCTTCCTCCAGACGGGTGGCGATGAGGCGGCTCGCTTCGTTGAGGTGGGTCAACGCTTCGATACGGGCCTTCAGGCCCTCATACAGCCGGGCGTTCTCGATGATGATCCCGGTCTGGCTGGCCATGAGCTCCAGCATCTCCGCCATCTCGAGGGTAGGGGCCCGGCCATCCCGCGGGTCGTCCACCGAGATGATCCCCAGCAGCCGCCCGCCGGTCCCATAGATGGGAACGATCAGGAGGTCCTGTGGGTGCCAGCGGGTCGGGTCCGGCCGCGGCTCCCGGGTGGGCGTGGCCGTCCAGGTATCAAGGAGCTCGTCGAGGTTCTCTGGCTGCCGCTCATACGGGATGTAGTAGCAACTTCCCAGGCGGAACTCCTCCCGCAGCAGCAGTTGCATGTTGCGCCACGGCTGGAGCGTCTGGCGCATCCGCTCGAAGACGGAGAGGGGGAGACCAGCCTGGGCGACCCGGCGCAGGCGCGGAGGCTCTCCCTCGATGAGGCTGATGAGCACGAAGTTGAAGCCCAGGGATTCCTGGATGGTGTGGGCTACGGCGTCCAGGGCGTTCTCCAGCGGGCGCTCGGAGCGGAGGGCCTGGCCCACCTCCAGCATCCCCCGCATGAGTTCGATGCGCTGTCGGTAGCGGGCGCTGCGCTGCGCCTCCTCCGCCAGGCGGAGGGCGTTGCCGATGGCCACCGCCGCCTGGGCGGCCAGGGCCTCCAGGAAGGCGATCTGCTCCTCGCTGAACCCGTGGGGGCGCCGGCTTTGCAGGTCCAGCACCCCGACCACCCACGTCCCATACCAGATGGGCACCGCCACCTCGGAGCAGGTGTCCGGGGTGCCGGCGAGGTAGCGGGGGTCCTCCCGGACGTCGGAGACGAGGACCACGCGGCCGCTCTGGAAGGCCTGGCCGATCAACCCCTCCCCGGGGCGCTGGCGATCCAGCCCGCGGCTCCGCAGTTGCTCCAGGGTGAGGTTGCGCAGCAGGCGCGGCCGCAGGAGGCCGCTCTCCGGCTCATACAACAGGATCTCTCCGTAATCGGCACCGGTCGCCTGGAAGGCGGCGTCCATCACCAGGTTGAGGATGTGGTCCAGATCCAGGTTGGCGTTGAGTTCCTGGCCGATGCGGTTGAGCGCGGCCAGTTGCTGGACCCGCGCCTCGAGGCGTTTCAGCACGTCTTGATAGAGTCGGGCGTTCTCCAGGGCGATGGCCGCCTGATGGGCGATGGCCTGGAGGAGCTCGAAATCCTCCTCGTCTAAGGCGCCCTCCTCCTCGTGCTGGACGGCCAGCATCCCGAGGATGCGATCACCGACGCGCAGGGGAACGCCCATCCAGGCCCGAACCGGCGCTCCCACGGGCTCGATGCCCAGGGCCCGGGCCTGGGCCATCACATCTCCCCGCAGGAAGAGGGGCTGCCCGGTGCGGATCACGTATTCGGTGAGGCCGCGCCCCCCACGGCGCCGGGGCCGTTCCGCCAGGCGCTCGCCCAGATGGACGTAGAAGGCGAAGAGGACCTCGTCGGTGGCTGCATCGTAGAGGGCCGCATACATGTTCCGGGCGTCCAGGATGCGGCCCAGTTCCTCCCGGATGGTCTCGAAGATGGCCTCCGGGTCCAAGGCAGAGGCCAGGCGTCGTCCGATCTCCACCAGCGTCTGGAAGCGGGCGGCGCGGCGTCGGGCCTCGTCGATCCGACGCAAGTGGTCGAGGGTGGTGCCCAGCACCACCCCCAGCGCGACCCCCAGCCGCTCGTCGTCCGGGGTGAAGCGTCCCGCGACCCGGTTGATCAGGTGGATCTCCCCGACGGGATGCTCCCGCGTGGTCAGCGGGAGGGAGAGGACCGAGCGGACGCCGAACCGGGCGACGAGTTCCCGATAGGGTGGGATCACCCGCCGATCCTCGGGGGCCCGGTTGGAGCGGAAGGGCCGCCCGCTGCGGAAAACGCTGCCGGCGAAGACAGGATCCTGGACTGGCAGACGGAACGACAACGCGTCCGCCGGCCAGGGACCGTAGAGCCCGGCTGGGTGGGGGACCAATTCCTGACGGTTCGGATCATACAGCAGCACCACCACCCGCTCGACCTGGAACCAGGCGGCCAGACGGGCCACGGCCTGGGCCAGGAAATCCTCCATCGCCGTGGCGGTGGCGCTCAGCGTCGCCACCTGGAACAGGGTCTCCAGGCCCTCGGCGTAGCGGCGGGTGGATTCGTAGAGGCGGACGTTGTGGATGGCGACGGCCGCCTGGGCCCCGATCGCTTCCAGCAGGCGAAGGTGGTCCTCCGTGAAGGCCCCGGGCCGCAGGGCGATCAGTTCGAGGGTCCCCACCAGTTCCCCGCCGATCTGCATCGGGACCCCGAGGAAGGCGCGGGCCGGGAGCGCCTCCAGGTCCGGATGGGGACGGGCGGCCGAGAAGGTCTGCAGATCCTCCACCCGCAGGGGCTTGCGGTTCGTCATCAGCCACCCGGTCAGGCCCTCCTCTGGACGCTCGCCCTCCCGGCGCTCCGGGAGGCGGGCCAGAAGCTGGGGATTCCCACCTCGTGCCCGGGTCCGCACCCGCCGCTCCCCTGGCTCCCACAGACGGACCTCCGCGAGGTCGTAGGGGATCACCTGTTGAAGGGCGAAGAGGATCGCCTCTAGGGTGGCCTCCAGTTCCATGGAGGCGCTGAGGAGGCGGGCGATCCCGGTGACCAGCGCCAGTTCGCGGGCTGGAGGGGAGGACATCGCGGAGGATGGGGGGCGGTCATCGGGCCTCGCAGGCTGTAACATCAGCAGGACCCCGGGCCTCCCATCCATTGTCAGGCGGAGGAGGGCCGGGCGGAGCGCCTGTCCGTCCAGGGCGGCCGGCTCCGTCGCGCCAGACAGCCAGCGCTGGAGGACACCGGGCGGCTGCAGGCGGGCCTCCAGCGCCCGGCGGGTGGTTGCGGGAGGGCTCCCCAGCCAGGCGCGGGCCGCCGCGTTCAAGAGGACCTGGTCCCCGCCCTCCTCCAGCCACAGCACAGGCTCCGCCCAGCGGTCCAGGAGGGCGACGAGGGCCAATGGGTTCTCCCCGTCTCCTCTCCGGCCTCTGCGCGGGAGCCACCGTCGGAGCTGTTCCGGCCATCCCATGGCCCGCCCCACGTTTCGGGATCCGGCTTAGGAAAGGACCATCTCCCGGCGCCGGGCTTCGGCGGCCCGTTCGGTGAGTTCCCGGATGTCGCTGAACATGTGCTCGCCGGCCCGCACGATCCCGATGGCCAGACGCATCAGCGGGACACGCCGCTCATTCCCGTCGCGGTCGACCAGCACCAAATATCCCCGCTCGCGATCGGGGAAGGCGTAATGGGTCCCCACCCCCTCTGCGAAACGCTCCCGCAGGGCGCGGGCGATGGCCTCCGTGCGGTCCGCCTCCGTGATCACGATGAAGTCGTCTCCCCCGATGTGCCCGATGAAGTCTTGGGGGGTTCCCAGTTCGTCCACCACCTCACCGATCAGCATCGCCGTCCAGCGAAGCACCTCGTCAGCAGCGACGAAGCCGTAGACCTCACGGAAGGCGTCCAGGCCGTTGATGCCGATGTAGAGAAGCCCCCATCCGGAGCGACGGAGCAATTCGCGCAACTGGTCCTCGATCAGGCGCCCGCTGGGGAGGCCGGTGCTTGGGCTGGTGAGGCTCTCCCGCTCCGCCCGCCGGATGGCGTTCTGCACCCGCAGGCGCAACTCCTCGATATCGAAGGGCTTGGTGATGTAGTCGTCGGCCCCGAGCTCCAAACCGGCGATGCGATCGCTGCGCTCGTCACGCTGGGTGAGGAAGATGATGGGGATGTGGCTGGTGCGCAGGTGGGTTCGAAGCCGGCGACAGACCTCGTAGCCGTCGATGTCGGGGAGCATGATGTCCAGGATGATGAGATGGGGAAGTTGCTGCCGGGTTCTCTCCAGGGCCTCCTGGCCCCGGGCCGCCGTCTGGACCTCGTAGCCCAGGTTGCTGAAATAGATCCGCAGCATGGCGGCGATGTCGGCATCGTCCTCGACGATCAGGATCCGCCCCTTGGTCATCGGGCCCCCCTTACGGTCCGCAAAGGATCCCCGGGCCCGCCGGCGCCGGAGCCCCCGCCTCTCTGGTTACCATTTATAAACCGACAAGCCCGGGCTGGAGGATCTTCCACCCCCTCTGGGCCCCTCCCGGGTTCTCTTTATTCTAACTTTTTGTCTTCCGGTTTTCAAGGGTGTGGGGGCGGATGGATTTTCCGGGCCCCCGCGTCTCATGGGATGCAGCGTTGCTGGGCCTGCCGAATGCGGCGCAGGGCTGCTGGGCTTCCCTGGCCTTTCGCCTCCCCTTTGCGCCAGGCCCCTCGCTCCCCATCGAATCCCGGGGCTTCGGCGGGTCAGCGCAGGCCCAGGCCCAGGCCGAGGGCCATGCAGAGAAGGGCGGCCAGGCCGAAGCGCCCAGGGAGCGCCCGCCAGGGCTCGTAACGGGCGCGCTGCTCGTGCAGCACCTCGGGGAGCGCGCGCCCCTCCCGCAGCGCCTGCCAAGGCGCCGCCATGTTGCCGCCCATCTCCGCCACCACCGGGAAGACGGCGATCAGCAGATAGATCGCAGCGATCCAGAACAGGTTGTCGGATACGCGGCGGGCCTGGATCCCTCCCTGCCATGCGCTCCACAGGAGGGCCAGGCCCAGCGCCCCGCCGACCAGCGCGGACAACTCCACCCAACCGCGGGAGAAGCGTGGCATGCTCGGCTCCTTTCCGAACCGTCAGGACGCTGACTCATTGGCCGTAAAAGTCCCGCCATGCCGGCAGGCCGGCCACGCCCTCCGCCGCCCGGATGGCCCGGACCACTGCCTCGGCCACCGCCTCGGCGGCGAAGGCGCCGACGATGCTCGCGTCCGCCGGCTTTTCACCGGTGGCCAGGGCGAAGAGGGTGTCCCCGTCCAGCATCGTGTGGGCAGGGCGGATGGTCCGGGCCAGGCCGTTGTGGGCCATCTGGGCGACCTTGTTGGCCTCTTCCTTGGTCAGGGCGGCGTTGGTGGCCACGACCCCGATCACGGTGCTCTCGGGGATGGTACGGCGGAAGCCCAGAGAAACCTGTCCGGCCAGGGCCCGCAGCACCGCCATCGTGTCCACGAAGCCGGGTCCGTCCGGGCGGCGGGCTCCGGCCAGGATCGCGCCGGTCTGGGGATCCACAACGTCGCCGAAGGCGTTCACCGCCACCAGGGCGCCGACCCGAATCCCCTCGCCGATCTCCAGGCAGGCGGTGCCCAGCCCGCCCTTCATCGCATAACGCATCCCCAGGACCTTGCCGACCGTGGCCCCGGTCCCGGCGCCCACATTGCCCTCCGGCACCGGCCCGTCGGTGGCGGCCAGGCACGCGGCGTAGCCCATCGCCGCATCCGGGCGGACCCGCGGGTCGCCGATCCCCAAATCGTAGAGAACGGCCGCCGGGACGATGGGCACCCGCCCTCCGGGCGTTTCGAAGCCGACGCCCCGCTCTTCCAGATACCGCATCACGCCGGCGGCCGCGTCCAGCCCGAAGGCGCTGCCCCCCGCCAGCACCACGGCGTGCACCTCCTGCACCAGGTGCATGGGCCGCAGGGCGTCGGTCTCCCGGGTCCCCGGCGCGCCGCCGCGCTGGTCCATCCCGGCCACCGCCCCCCCTTCACACAGCACCACCGTCACCCCCGTCAGGGCTTGTAGGTCCTGGGCGTGGCCAACGCGGATGCCCGGAACATCTGTAATCCCCTGGTAACGCAACGCCATCGCTCTCCTTCCTCCGGCCCGAGGCAGATTGCCCCTTCATCTTAGCATGGATCCGGCCTCCCGGACGCCGGAGTCTGGCTTCCCCCTTGGCTGGCAAGAAAAGGCTGTGATATGTTCCCATCATCCCAGGTCGGCGGCGAGGAACCTGCGGGGGCGACCGTATGGCGAGGACCCTCTGTCGAGGATGGGGCGCGGCGATGGCCGGGCTGGCCCTGATGGGGCTGGCGGCCTGCGCGCCCCGCCCGAAGCCGGAGGAGGCGATGGCCTTCCCGACGTCGAGGCCCCGGGCTCCCGCGGCCTTCCTCGGGACGCCCACCCCGGACCCGCCCCGGGTGGGGGTTTCCCCCGATCGGGAGTTCTATCTGATCCAGCCCGGGGACACCCTGAGCGGGCTGGCCGCCCAGTTCCAGACCACTGTGGCAGCGATCCTGGCTGCAAATCCTGGCCTGGACCCCGAGCGCTTGTGGGTGGGGCAGCCGCTCTGGATCCCTCTGGGGCCACTGGCGGAGGGACCGGCGCTCAAACTGATCCCGGATTCCGAGTTGGTCTACGGGCCGGCCTATCGGGACTTCCAGGTGGCGGAGGTCGTCCGTCGCTTCGGCGGCTATCTCAGCCGTTACCAGGAGACGGTGGGTGGGCGGACCCTGGATGGGGCCCAGATCCTGGAGGAGGTGGCCCGGAACCACAGTGTGGGGCCGCGGGTCCTGATGGCCCTGCTGGAGTGGCGGAGCGGATGGGTCCGGGGAGAGCCCCGCGATGAGCGGGCGCGGATCTATCCCATGGGCTGGGTTCGCCCTGGGAGCGAGGGCCTTTACCGCCAACTGAACTGGGCCGCCGACCGGCTCAACGACGGCTATTACGGCTTCAAGGGCCGCCACATGTGGACCCTGCGGTTTCCCGAGGGGCAGCGGGTGCGGGTGGCTGCAGGGATCAACGCGGGGACGGCGGCGGTCCAGGCCTTCATGGCCGCTGTGCTTCCGCCGGAGGCGTGGCGGGCCGCCGTGACCCGGGAGTTCCCGACGGTCTATCAAGCCCTCTTCGGCACCCCCTTCCGGCCCGAGCCGGCTGTCCCGATGCCGCCAGAGCCGGCTTGGTGGCTGCCCTGGGCCGAGGGAGAGACATGGTATTTCACCGGTGGGCCCCATGGCGGGTGGGGAAATGGGGCGGCATGGGGGGCCTTGGATTTCGCTCCCCCTGATGTGGTAGGCTGCGCGCCCTCCCGGTTCTGGGCCCGGGCCGTCGCGGACGGAGTGGTGGTGCGGACCGGGGAGGGCCTGGTGGTCCTGGACACCGACGGCGACGGCCGCGAGGAGACCGGGTGGGTGATGGTCTATCTGCACCTGGCGGCCGAGGGCCGGGTCCCAACCGGGACCCGGGTGCGGGCGGGGGATCCCCTGGGGCATCCCTCCTGCGAAGGCGGCTTCGCCGATGCTGCCCACGTCCACCTGGCGCGGCGTCTGAACGGCGAGTGGATCCCGGCGGACGACGATCGGCCGTTTCGGCTGGGCGGATGGGAGGCCCGTCCGGGCCGGACGCTCTACGAAGGGGAACTGGTGCGGGGCGGGGTGTACAAGCAGGCGTGTGCCTGCAAGGATGACCTCAGGAACGGCATCCCGGCGCCGTAAGCCGCCCGGTCGGCGGTATCATGGAAGCGCAGTCGTCTGTGGGGGGAGGTGTTCGATGGGCGATGGCCTGCGGAAGCCAGGCGCGCTCCAGGATTTCCTGAGCGAGCCGGATCCTGAGGTGATGGCGGAGATCCTGGTGGCCTTTGCCAACACCGATGGTGGCACCCTCGTCCTGGGGATGGATCGGGAAGGGCAGCCGGTCGGGGTGGATCCCCAGGAGGCGGAAGACGCCCTCGCCCGGGCCCTGGCCCGCTGCCGCCCGCCCGTGGTCACCCGCTGGGAGCAGATGGAATGGGAGGGAAGAACCCTAGTCCTGTTGCATGTCCCTCGGAGCCCCGATCTGCACAGCCTGGCCGATGGCCGAGTGCTGATCCGGCGCGGGGCCGAGAACCGGCCGCTGGAGGGCCGAGAGATCCAGCAACTGGCGGCCACCAAGTCCGTCGGCGACCATGAGGCCGAGCCGGTGTCGGGGGCCACGCGGGAGGATCTGGACGACGAGATCATCGCGGAATACCTGGCCAAGCGCGAGGCCCGCCAGCGCCGGCGGATCGCTGGATCCGTCGACGAGCACCTGGTGGAAATCGGGGCCCTGACCCCTCAAGGGCAGCCCACAGTGGCCGGCCTGTTGCTCTTCGGCAAACAGCCCCAGCGCTTCCTCCCGCACAGCGGGCTCGTCTTCGTGAAATTCCCGGGGACCAGCCTGCAGGGGGAGGGCGGGCTTCCCGGCTACGCGCGCCGGGAGGAGATCGGGGGGCCCCTGGCGCGGATCATCGAACGGGCGTGGGAGGTGGTGTGGGAGGAAATGCAGATCGGGGCGGTGGTCCGCGGCTTGGAGCGGGAGGAGCGGCCGGAGTATCCTCCCTTCGCCGTGCGGGAGGCCATCGTGAACGCCGTCTGCCACCGGGATTACCGGTTGCGGGGCCGCCGCATCGAGGTCCGCAAGTTCGCCGACCGCCTGGAGGTGATCAGCCCCGGCGGGCTGCCTGGCCACATCACCCTGGACAACATCGTGCAGGAGCACTACTCGCGGAACCCCCGTATTGTCTCCGGGCTCTTCTATTGGGGCTACATCGAGGAACTGGGACTGGGGATCGATCGCATGATTGAAGAGATGGCCCGGGCGGGCCATCCGCCCCCCAAATTCCAGGCCACTCCCTTCTCGTTCACCGTGATCCTCTACAACCGCCAGGAACGCCCGCCGCTTCCGGCCAGGGAGGCCGGGATGAACGAGCGGCAACTCAAAGCCCTGCAATACGTCCGGGAGCACGGGCGCATCACCAACCGAGAATACCAACAACTCTGCCCCGATGTCTCTCCAGAAACCCTTCGGCTCGACCTGGCCGATTTGGTCCGTCGGGGTATTTTGCTTAAAATTGGTGATAAGAGGGGCACATATTATATTCTGAAATAAAGCGACCCGGACGTTCCGGTTCATCAACGATCGGCCGGCAGACGGACCGGTCACCGGTCCGGACCCGGTGGACGACGCGGAGCCGGTTTTCCCAAATTTCCCAAATCGGAGTTGGGATAACAACGATGGTCAAGTGGTATCCGCCGTTTCCGGTGCTGGGGGGGATCCCGATCGGCGGGGTGCTGGCGGGGGGGATTGCTGTCCTGTATGCCCTGGGGTTCGGGTGGGGTTGGTGGGGGCGACGCCGGGGGGACGCCTGGGCTTTCGGGGTATATGGGGGGCTGGGGGTGCTGTGGCAGGGGCTCTGGGCGGTGGCTGTGGGGGAGGGCTTACCGGGGCGATTGCGGTTCAATGCGTGGAACGGGGCGGGGCTGGTACTGGCCCTTCTACCGCTGGCGGCGTGGGCCTTCCTCCGCGCGGCCTTGGAGCGCCCCCTCTCCTGGCGGATGGCCGGTGGGATGGTAGGAGCTGGTCTGGTGGGGCTCCTGGCCACGGTGCTGCCCTACCGGCCGGAGACCGGGGTCTGGGTTTCCGCCGCATGGCGGGCTGCCCGGCTGCCGGCCGATCCGATCCTGGCCTCCTGGGCGGTCCGGGAGTTCCTCTGGGGCTTCGGCACCCTCCTCGCCCTACGGGAACTGGTAGCGGCCTATGTCCGGATCCGTCGTCCGCTGCATCGCAACCGGCTGCTGTATATGCTGCTGGGGGCCCTGCTGGTGGTCGCTGGCGAGGCCCTGGCGTGGACCCCCCGGGGGGGTGGGATCATGGCGGGCTGGGCCCTGCGGGCCCTGGGGGTCTTCCTCCAAGTGCTCCCGTTGCGGCATATGGAACTTCCGGTCTTGCGCCCGATCGCCCGGGGGGTTCTCGCAGCCGTAGGAGAGGGGATCCTCCTGCTTGCCCTGACGGGGCTGGCCATGGCGGGGTTCCTGGCCTGGCGCCGGGAGTGGCCGCCGACGACCGCCCGCCTGGCCGACGGGCTGCTTCTGGCCCTGCTTGTCGCTGCCGTCGTGCGGGGGATCGGCCTGCCGCTCCAGCGGAGGCTCCGGCGGTGGCTGCTGCCGTCGGTGGAGGATCCCGCCGCCGTGGTCCGCCACTACGCCCAGGCCATCAGCAACCTGTTGGACGCCCAGGCCCTGGCCCAGAGGGCCTTCGCCGTCCTGGGGGAGGCCTTCGGGATCCGGCAAGGGGCCCTCTTGTTGTTCCGGGAGCAACCCGACGGCGCCATGGAGGCCGAGGTGATTCCCGGCTTGGGGATCGGGCCGTGCCTGCCCATTCGCTTCGCGGCGGACAGCCCGATCCTGCGGGCTTGGCAGGAGGGCCGTGTCCTGACCCAGTACCAGATCGATTTCGGGGATCCCTTCCAGCGGGCGGATCCGGAGGAGCGGGGCGGGCTGCAAAGCCTGGGCGCGGAGTGGTTCGTTCCCATTCGCGCGCAGGCGGCGCTGTGGGGTTGCCTGGCCCTGGGGGCCCGCGGCGGGATGGACGTTTACAGCGCCGCCGAGATGGACCTGCTGGCCTCGGTGGCCGAGCAGACAGCGGCCGTGTTGCAGAACATCCGCCTGGTGGAGGACTTGCGGCGCCTGAACGCCCGCATGGCCGAACTGAACGAGGACCTCTCTCGCACGGCGCAGCGCCTGGAGAAACTGGACCGGGTGAAGACCCATTTCATCGAGATCGCCTCCCACGAGTTGCGGACGCCCCTCACCCATATCCGGGGCTATGTGGATCTTCTGGCCGAAACCCTGCAGGAGATGGCGGGGGAGGACGGGACGTTGCAGCGCATCGTTGACGGTCTGCGCCGTTCGGCCGTGCGCCTGGAGGAGATCGTCAACGCCATGCTGGACATCTCCCAAATCGATGCGGAGGCCCTTTCTATCTATCCGATCTCCATCCAGGTCCCAACCCTGATCCGCATGGCCCTCGAGCCGTTGGAGGAGGCCTTCGCCCAACGGCGACAGACCCTGGTGGTGGAGGCAGCGGAGGACCTCCCGGTGATCTACGGCGACCTGCCCCGCCTCGTCCAGGCCCTGCGCCACGTCCTCCAGAACGCCATCAAGTTCACCCCGGATGGCGGGACCATCATGGTGCGCGCCCGCCGGGTGCCCCCGGAGGAAACGGGGGGGACGGCGCGCTATGTAGAGATCGCTGTGCAGGACACGGGGATCGGGATCGACCCGGAGGACCAGACGCTGATCTTCGAGAAGTTCTACCGGGTGGGCCCCATCGAACGGCATTCCACCGGCTCTGTGAAATTCAAGGGAGCTGGGCCGGGGCTGGGGTTGCCGATCGCCCGGGGCATCATCGAAGCCCATGGGGGGCGCATCTGGGTGGAGAGCCCCGGCTACGACGAGGAGCGCTGCCCGGGCAGCACGTTCTACATCTGGCTTCCGGTGGCCCTCCATCCGGAGGATGGAGAGGCCCTCTGACGCGCAGGGGCCCCTTCGCCGTCCCGTCGGTGGAACCGAGCAGGGCAGCGCCGCGGGGGCTGGTCCTGCCGCCAGCCTCCCGCGCCTGTCTGGCCGAAAAAATCTGTGGAGAATCATGCGGCGGGAACGCTTCAAGACGGCCACCACATCGCCTACGGCCTCTATTTTCTCTCTCGGCTTATGGCCCAACATCCCGGGCTGTGGGCGGTGGTGGACCGTCGGCTCCATCTCCTTCTTCCCTAGGATCTGGAGGCGACGTGATTTTCTGCGCCCCATCGAGACGTTTCGGGCGGTGCTCCGGGGAGGCCTCGGATGGGGTCTCCCCGCCGATCTTGACATCGCCCATGGCTTGTGGGTAAAATGGGGGTGCGATGTGGGGCCGTAGCTCAGCTGGGAGAGCGCTCCTCTCGCACGGGAGAGGTCGCCGGTTCGAATCCGGTCGGCTCCACTGAGCAACCGTGTGGGCCCGTAGCGCAGCTGGGAGCGCGCCTCAATGGCATTGAGGAGGTCACGGGTTCGAATCCCGTCGGGTCCACCAAGCCGGGGCGCCTCCGGCGCCCCGGCGTTTTCTCCAGGCGCCACGGATCGGGAAAGGCGGAGAAGGGGAGTAGTAGACCATCCCCCAGCGAGCTGCCGGTGGGTGGGAGGCAGCGTGGGCCCTTGGGGAGGCCCCGGGGGCGGAACGGCCCCCAAAGGTTGAACTCGCCCCGGAGCCGCCGGGGTGACCCGGGTCGAGCCGGTTGAGCCCCGAACGGGTTGCGCCCGTTATCGCGCCAGAGGGCACGGCGGCCCCCGTCAGCGGGCCGGCCGTGAAGCAGGGTGGGACCGCGGAGGACCCCCCTTCGTCCCTGACGAAGGGGGGTTTGTTGTTGAGGGGGCCATCGGTCGGATCACCAGTCGGAGGGGTGCTGGGATGACCGGGATGGGGCATGCGGCGGCCGGGGTGGTGGCTGCCTATCTGATCCAGCGGGCGGCGCACCAGCCGTTCCACCTCGGCATCGCCGGCCTCTCGGTCTGGATCAGTTGGCTGCCCGACATGGATCTCGTGTGGGGGTGGTGGCGTTGGCGCCGGTCGGGGGGCCAGGGCCACAATCCGCACCACGCCCTCTGGACCCACACGCCGGTGTTCTGGTTCCTCTGCGGAGGGTGCCTGGCCTGGGGGTTGGGGCTCTCCGCACCTTGGGTGTGGGGGCTGGCGCTGCTCCATTTGGCGTTGGACAGTGTGGGGACCGATGATGGGATCATGTGGCTCTGGCCGTGGCGGAAGCGCCAGTATGCGCTCTTCCCCCGGCCGCTCCATCGGGAGGGGGCGCGGGGGACGGCCTTCTACCGGATCTACTATCGGCAGCCTCTCTTCGTGGCGGTGGAAGTGCTGCTGACCGCGGCCGCGGCAGTGATCCTGGCCCAGGCGTTTTGAGGATGTGGGAGCTGGCGGGCGGCGACGTGCCGTCGCCCGTTGAACCCCGGCGGGGAGGTCGAGGTCATGGTGGCGAGGAGCCCGTGGGTGTGGTTCAACGGCCGGTTGGTGCCCTGGGATCAGGCGACAGTCCATGTCACCGTCCACGCCCTGCATTACGGGACCAGCGTCTTCGAAGGGATCCGGGCTTACGAGACGCCGCGCGGGCCGGCGATCTTCCGGCTGCGGCCGCATCTCGGGCGGCTCTTCTTCTCTGCACGGCTGTTGCGCATGGAGATCCCCTACACCGAGGAGGACCTCGCCCGTGCCATCGTGGAGACGGTGCGGGCGAACGGCCATCGTTCCTGTTACATCCGCCCGCTGGTCTTCCGGGGGTCGGAGACCATGGGGCTGGACGGACGTTCGTGTCCGGTGGAGGTGGCCATCGTGACCTTCGAGTGGGGCCAGTATCTGGGGAGGGAGGCTCTGGAGAAGGGGGTGGATGTGATGGTCTCTTCGTGGCGTCGCATGGCTCCCGGGGCCTTCCCGGCCCTGTGCAAGATCGGTGGTCAGTATGTGAACTCCCAACTGGCCGTGATGGAGGCTCACGATCAAGGTTGCGCGGAGGCCATCATGCTGGATATTTATGGCTATGTGGCGGAGGGGACCGGGGAAAACCTCTTCCTGGTGAAGGACGGCGTCCTTTACACTCCGCCGCTGCACAACTCCATCCTGCTCGGGGTGACGCGGGACGCGGTGCTGGCCCTGGCCCGGGAGCAGGGGCTGGAGGTGCGGGAGCAGCCGATCCCGCGGGAGTGGCTCTATGCGGCCGACGAGATCTTCATGACCGGCACGGCCGCCGAGATCACCCCCGTGCGTTCGGTGGACCGCATCCCCATCGGCGGCGGCGCTCCCGGCCCGGTCACCCGCCGCCTTCAAGAGCGCTTCTTTGCCATCGTGAGCGGCGAGGCCCCGGATATCTACGGATGGCTGACGTGGGTGGACCGCTGAGGATCCCCCGCGGGCCTTCCGGAGCGCGATGAGTGACCCTTCCGTTGGGGAGGTGGGGGATGGAGCGCTATGATCCTCAAGCCATCGAGCCGAAGTGGCAGCAGCGATGGGAGGAGACTGGGATCTATCGGGCGGTCCACGATCCGAGCCGGCCCAAGTTCTACTTCCTGACGATGTTCCCCTATCCGTCGGGCGACCTGCACATGGGCCACTGGTTCGCCATGGCGCCCAGCGACGCGATGGCGCGCTATCTGCGCATGAAGGGCTACAACGTCCTCTTCCCCATCGGCTTCGACGCCTTCGGCCTGCCGGCGGAGAACGCCGCCATCAAACACAACACCCATCCCAAGGCCTGGACCTATGCCAACATCGAGCGCATGCGCCGGCAGTTGCGCAGCATGGGCGCCTCCTTTGACTGGACGCGGGAGGTGATCACCTGCGAGCCGGAATATTACAAGTGGAACCAATGGTTCTTCATCCAGTTCTACAAGCGCGGTCTGGCCTATCGCAAGCGCTCGGCGGTGGATTTCTGCCCCAGGTGCAACACCACCCTGGCCCGGGAGCAGGTGATCTCCCAGGACGGCGAGCGGGTCTGTGAGCGGTGTGGGACACCGGTGATCAAGAAGGAGCTGGAGCAGTGGTTCCTGCGCATCACGGCCTACGCCGAGGAGCTGCTGGACCACAGCAAACTGGATTGGCCGGAGCGGGTGTGCACGATGCAGAAGAACTGGATCGGCCGCAGCGAGGGCGCCGAGATCGTCTTCCCGACGGAGGGGGAGGAGCCCATCGTCGTCTTCACCACCCGTCCGGACACGTTGTTCGGGGCGACCTTCCTGGTGCTGGCCCCGGAGCATCCTTTGGTGCCCCGGCTGACGGCGCCGGACCGCCGCGCCGAGGTGGAGGCCTACATCCGGGAGGCCCAGCGGCGCACCGAGATCGAGCGGCTATCCCTGGAGCGGGAGAAGACTGGGGTCTTCATCGGGGCCTACGCCCGCCATCCGCTCACCGGCGAGGCGTTGCCCATCTGGATCTCGGACTACGTCCTGATGGAATACGGGACGGGGGCCATCATGGGCGTCCCCGCCCACGACCAGCGGGACTTCGCGTTCGCCGTCCGGTTCAACCTGCCCATCCGGGTGGTGATCGCCCCGCCGGGCTGGCAGGGGGGGGCGCTGGCGGAGGCCTATGAGGGGCCAGGGATCATGGTCAACTCCGGCCCCTTCGACGGCCTGCCCAGCGAGGAGGGCAAGCGGGCGGTGGTGGCGGAACTGGAGCGCCGCGGCCTGGGGCGGCCCGCCGTCTCCTACCGGCTGCGGGACTGGTGCATCAGCCGCCAGCGTTACTGGGGGACCCCCATCCCCATCATCTACTGCCTGCAGTGCGGCACCGTCCCCGTGCCGGAGGATCAGTTGCCGGTGCTCCTGCCGGAGAGCGTCAACGTGCTGCCCACCGGCGAGTCCCCCCTCAAATACCTGGAGGATTTTGTGAAGACCACGTGCCCGCAGTGCGGAGGGCCCGCCGAGCGGGAGACGGACACCATGGACACCTTCGTGGATTCCTCCTGGTATCAATACCGCTACCTGAGCCCCCACAAGGCGGACGCGCCATGGGATGAAGAGGAGGCCCGTTACTGGCTGCCGGTGGATCTCTACACGGGCGGCGTCGAGCATGCCACCATGCACCTGCTCTACACCCGCTTCTGGACCAAGGTGCTGCGGGATATGGGAATGGTCTGGTTCGACGAGCCGATGGTCCGCCTGCGCAATCAGGGGGTCATCCTGGGCGAGGACCGCGAGAAGATGTCGAAGTCCCGGGGCAACGTGGTCGCCCCCGACGAACTGGTGATGCGCTACGGGGCGGACACCGTGCGGGCTTACCTGATGTTCGGCTTCCGCTGGGATATGGGCGGCCCCTGGAGCTCGACCGGCATCGAGGGGGTCCATCGCTGGCTCGGCCGGGTCTGGAACCTGGTCCTGGAGCCGGCAGCGGTCGAGGGGGAGCCCACCCCGGAGCAGGTCGCGGCGTTGCGCCGCTGGACCCACCGGACCATCAAGCGGGTGAGCCGGGACCTGGAGGACTTTGAGTTCAACACGGCCATCGCCGCCCTGATGGAGTTCACCAACGCCCTGCAGGAGGCCAAGGCCACGCCCGTCGTTCGCCACGAGGCCTGGGGCGAGGCCATCCGCGCGTTGTTGCTGCTGATGGCGCCCTTCACCCCGCACCTAGCGGAGGAACTCTGGGAGCGCCTGGGTTATCCCTACAGCATCCATCAGCAGCCATGGCCGCAGTGGGATGAGGCCCTGGCTCGGGCGGACACCATCACTCTGGTGGTTCAGATCGACGGACGGGTGCGGGATCGCGTCGAGGTGCCGGCCTCTATCACGGAGGAAGAGGCGAAGGCCATCGCCTTGGACCGAGCCAACGTCCGCCGGCATCTGGGCGACCGGACGCCGAAGCGGATCATCTACGTGCCCGGCCGGCTGGTCAACATCGTCACCGAGTGATCCCCATCCGCTGCCCGGGGGACGCGTCGCCTAAAAAAGGGGGCACGGTGGGATCACCGTGTCCCATGGGCACAGGGAACTCCTTGGAGGGACCAGGCGCCGGCCGAGGTGATGCGCACCTGGACCAATTGGCCGCGCCAGTCGCGGTCGCCGTCCTCGAAGAAGACCAGGCGGTTGTTCCGGGTGCGCCCGAACCACTTCCCCTTCTCGTTGCGGTCCTCCACCAGGATCTCCACCGTCTGGCCGATGAGGGCCTCGTTCTTCCGGCGGGAGATCCGCTCGTAGAGCTCCTCCAGCATGCGGAACCGCCGCTCCTTTTCCTCCGGCGGCACGTCGTCGGCCATCGTCCGCCAGGCCACCGTCCCCGGCCGGGGAGAGTATTTGGCGATGTGGACCACGTCGAACTCCAGTTCCTCGACCAGCCGGTAGGTGTCCATGAACTGCTCCTCGGTCTCGCCGCAAAAGCCGACGATGATGTCGGTGGCGATGGAGACGTTGGGGATGCGCCAGCGGATCTTCTCCACCACGCGCTTGTATTCGGCCACGGTGTAACCCCGCCGCATGCGGGCCAGCACCTCGTCGTTCCCCGCCTGGACGGGGATCTCGATGTGCTCGCAGACCTTGGGCAGCGAGGCGACGGTCTCGATGAGTTTATCGGTCATGAAGTTCGGATGGGAGGTCAGGAAGCGGATGCGCTGGATCCCCTCCACCTCGTGGACCGCCCGCAGCAGGTCGGCCAGGTCGGGGCCGTCCGGGATGTCCTTCCCGTAGCGGTCCACGATCTGGCCCAGCAGCGTGACCTCTTGGACCCCCTGTTCGGCCAGCGCCCGCACCTCGGCGACGATCTGACCTAGGGGCCGGCTCCGCTCCGGGCCCCGGCGGTAGGGGATGATGCAGAATGTGCAGCCGAAGGAGCAGCCGTGTACCACCGGAACATACGCGGTGACCTTGCGTCCCCGCTCGGAGGGCGGGAGCACCAGTTCCTCGTCCTGGAGGGCATAGCGGAGCATCCGCTCCAGGTCCTCCACGGCCCGCCCTTCGTCGACCCGCCGGGCCAGGAACTGCACCAGGGGGCGGGGATCTGCGGGCGGCATGAACACGTCCACCCAGGGGAAGGCGCGGCGGAGCCCCTCGTTCCCCTTCACCCCCACCAGGCAGCCCATCACGGCGACCACGCGGTCGGGCCGCCGCTCCTTGAGGGGACGGACCATGTGGAGCCAGCCGTAGGCCTTCTCCTCGGCCGACTGGCGGACCACGCAGGTGTTCACCACCAGCACGTCCGCCTGCTCGGGCCGCTCGGCCATCTGATACCCGAGCTTCTCCAGGGCCGAGGCCAGCCGCTCGCTGTCGGCCACGTTCATCTGACAGCCAAAGGTGTGGATGTAATACCGCATCGCCGCTCCTTCCGACTCCCCGGGCCGTGTTCCTTCGCGGGGCCGCAAAACGCTTCCGGCGTTTCTCATTTTAGAGGGGGGGCGGCAGGCCCGTCAAGATGAGGAAACCTGGGACCCGCCCCGTCCCAGCCGCTCCGCCAGGACCTCGGCCAGGGTCGGGCGGCCGATCTCCTGGATCTCGTAGCGGACCCGCACCACCGGGTGCCGCACCCGGAGGAGGCGCCCCAGGTCCACCGGGGTGGCGGCCAGCACCAGGTCGCAGGGCACCCGGTTGATGGTCTCCTCCAGTTCTCGGATCTGCTCGGGCCCGTAGCCCATGGCGGGCAGCACCGGGCCGGTCTGGGGATATCGGCGGTAGGCCTCCTGGATGCTGCCTACCGCGTAGGGGCGGGGGTCCAGGACCTCCGCAGCCCCGAAGCGCCGGGCGGCGACCCAGCCGGCCCCGTAGGCCATCTCCCCGTGGGTCAGCGTGGGCCCGTCCTCCACCACTAGCACCCGCCGGCCGCGGATCGCCCCGGGGTCCTCCACGAAGATCGGCATGGCCGCCTCGATCAGGACCGCCCGGGGGTTCGCCTGGAGGACGTTCTCGCGCACCTGGGCCACGGCGTCGGGATGGGCGGTGTCGATCTTGTTGATCACCACCACGTCGGCCATGCGGAGGTTGGCCTCGCCGGGGTGATAGCGGACCTCGTGGCCGGGGCGGTGCGGATCGACCACGACGATGTGGAGATCAGGGACGAAGAATGGGAAGTCGTTGTTCCCACCGTCCCAGAGGATCAAGTCCCCTTCGGCCTCCGCCGCTTGCAGGATCTGTTCGTAATCCACCCCGGCGTAGACGACGAAGCCGTTGGCCAGGTGGGGCTCGTATTCCTCCCGTTCCTCGATGGTGCACTCATAGCGGTCGAGGTCCTCAAAGGAGGCGAACCGCTGCACGACCTGCCGGCGCAGATCGCCGTAGGGCATGGGATGGCGGACGATCACCACTCGCCATCCCAGGTCCCGCAGGAGGCGGGCCACCCGCCGGGTGGTGGGGCTCTTGCCGCTCCCCGTGCGGACCGCGCCGATGGAGACCACCGGCTTGGCGGCCTTCAACTGGGTGGCCTTGGGCCCCATCAGCCAGAAGTCGGCCCCTGCGGCGTGGGCGATGCTGGCGCGGTGCATCACGTATTCGTGGCTGACGTCGCTGTAGGCGAACACCACGCGGTCCACCCGGTGGCGGCGGATCAGTTCGGGCAGCGCCTCCTCGGGATAGATGGGGATCCCCTCGGGATACAGGGGCCCGGCCAGTTCGGGGGGATATCGACGCCCCTCGATGTTGGGGATCTGGGCGGCGGTGAAGGCCACTACCTCATAAGCGGGGTCGTTCCGGAAGAACACGTTGAAGTTGTGGAAATCCCTTCCGGCAGCGCCCATGATGATCACGCGGACGCGATCGGCCATGGCGGCGTCCTCCTCGGTTCGGATACATCGGCGGAAGGGCGGCTCATCGGGCCAGGGCGGCCATGAGCACGCTGAGCAGATACAGCCCGATCAGCGGCACCATCACGATGGACATGTTGACCGGGTCGACGGTGGGTGTGATGGCCGCCGCCAGGATGGCGCTGGCCAGCACGGCGAAACGCCACGCCCGGAGCAACTGGCGGGCGGTGATCAGGCGGGCCTTGGCCAGGGCGAAGGCGAGCAGGGGCATCTCGAAACTCAATCCCAACCAGAACATCAGGGAGACCACGAACCCCAGATAACTGGACGGCCGGGGCTCGGTGCGGATGCCGGCGAAGGTGGTCAGGAAAGGGATGGCCACCGGCATCATCACGAAGTAGGTGAAGGCTGCCCCGCCCAGGAAGAGCAGCGTCGCCAGCGGCACCAGCAGCAGGAGGACGCGGCGCTCGTGGGGGAGCAGCCCCACGTAAACGAAGGCCAGGATCTGATAGACGATATAGGGGAAGGAGAGGGCGAAGCCGGTGAGGAGGGCCACCCGCATGTAGGCGGCGATGCTCTCGGTCAAGTCGATGGAAACCAGGCCCGCCCGGCCCCCGACCGGCGCCGCTAGGAAGTCGATGGCCCGGTCGGCCAACAGCAGCCCGATCCCCGTCCCGATCCCCAGGGCGATCAGGCTGCGCAACAGCCGCTGTCGGAGCTCCTCCAGGTGCTCCAGCAGCGGGCGGGGCCGGTCCTGGAGGCGCGGGCTATGCCGCGGGCGGCGGGTTGGGAGACGAGGGATGGGCATGGGCGGTTCCAGAATCCGGCGGCAGTTGGTAGGCGGCGGCGGACGGCGGGAGGGGGACCTCGGGGGCCTCGGCCGTGGCGCGCTCCAGTTCCCGGCTCACCTCCTGGATCTCCGCCTCCCACTCCCGTCGGAATTCGGCGTAGAGTTCCTGGGCTTGGCGGGCCCACCGGCCCAGTTGGTAAGCCAGGCGGGGCAGATCCCGCGGCCCCAGCAGGATGAACGCCAGCAGGAAGATGAAGGCCAGTTCCATCGGTCCGATGCCGAACAGGCTGTCCATGCCGTGTCTCTCCCTGGTTTCAGCGGCCCTCGCCCGTGGGCGGGGCCTGCTCGCTGGCGATGCTGCCCAGCACGCCGTTGACGAAGCGCGGCGTGCTGTCGGAGCCGAACATCTTCCCCAGTTCCACCGCCTCATTGATGGCCACCGCGGGGCTGGTGCGCCGGGCGATCACGAACTCATAGATGGCCATGCGCAGGATGTTGCGATCCACCAGGGCCAATTGGGAAACCGGCCAGGCGGGGGCGTAGCGCTGGATCAGCCGGTCGATCTCCGCCCGGTGGGCCATCACCCCCATGACCAGTTCCTGGGCGAAGGCCCGGGCCTCCGGCGGCAACGGCTCCGCCTGGAAACGGGCGGCCAGAACCTCTCCCGGGGGGTGACCGGCCGCGTCGATCTCGTAAAGGGCCTGGAGGGCCACCATCCGCGCCCGGCGCATCAGCGGCATCCCCGCTGGCCCTCCCGGCCGGCGCGGGCTTTCCTCCTCCATCTCATCGGACGGCGCCGGGGATTTCAGACGCGCCACGTTCCTCCACCTCTACATCGGCGATCAGGACGTTGACGGCCGTCACCTCCAGGCCGGTCAGCTCATGGACCGCGCGGGCGACCTCCTCTTGGGTCTGCCGGGCGATCTCCCGGAAGGAGCGCTCGGGGCGCACCACCAACGCCAAGTCGACCTGGGCGTGGCCCTCGGCCACGCGCAGGCGCAAGCCGGGGGAGAGGGCCCAGGGGCCGAAGCGGACCGTCGCCAGCCGGGCGACGCCGGGCACCTGGAGGGCAGCCTGGCGGACGATGGTGGCCAGCACCTCGGGCGCCACCACGATGCGCCCGGCGACCGGGCCCATTGCCTCCTCCGGCGATCCCACCGGCTCGATCCTCTTGTCGGTCTCGTCGCTCATCCCGCGCCCTCCCTCACGCGCACGTCATCCCTCCGTCCACCGTGAGCACGTGGCCGGTGATGAAGGCGGCCTCGTCGGAGGCCAGGAAGGCGACGGCGTAAGCCACGTCCTCGGGGGTGCCCAGGCGCCCCAGGGGGGTCATGCGGAGGGCGGCTTCCTTAAATTCTTGGGGCAGAGGCTCCGTGAGGTCGGTCGGGATGAGGCCGGGGGCCACGGCGTTGACGGTGATGTTGCGAGAGCCCACCTCCTTGGCCAAGGATTTGGTGAAACCGATGAGGCCGGCCTTGGCGGCCGCGTAGTTGGTCTGCCCGGCGTTGCCCACCAGGCCGGCGATAGAGGTGATGTTGATGATGCGGCCGTAGCGCTGGCGCATCATCGGCCGCAGCGCCGCCTTGGTGCAGTGGAAGGCGCTCTTGAGGTTGGTGGCCAGGATGAAATCCCAGTCCTCTTCTTTCATCATCGCCAGCAGGTTGTCGCGCGTGGCCCCGGCGTTGTTCACCAGGATGTCGATCCGCCCGAAGGCCTCCAGGGCGGAGCGGATCAACCGCTCCGCCTCCTCGGAGCGGCTGACGTCGGCCTGGACGGCGATGGCCTCCCCGCCGGCGGCCCGGATGGCCTCGACCACCTCGCGGGCGGCCGCCTCGTTCTGGCGGTAGTTGACCACCACGCGGGCGCCCCGGCGGGCGAGTTCCAGGGCGATGGCCCGCCCCAGCCCCCGCGAGGCCCCTGTGACCACTGCCACGCGGCCCTTCAAGGTGCTCATCGGTTCCATCCCTCCCCCTGGGGCTTTCTTAGATCCATCCGCGGGAGGAATTTTACCTCAGATCCGCCCGGAGGGACGGCTGGAGAGCGCGGGTCGGTCTGCGGTAACATGAACCTGCATCCTGGATGGGGAGGCCGCGGGATGATCGCCCTGGCCTGGAGCGGCGGGAAGGACAGCGCGATGGCCTTGCACACCCTGCGCCGGCGTGGGGAGGCCGTCGCTGTTCTGCTGGTGACCCTCAACGAGGCTTTCGATCGGGTGAGCATGCACGGCGTGCGCCGCTCGCTGATCCACGCCCAGGCGGCCGCCCTGGGCCTGCCGGTCCACGAGGTCTGGCTGCCAGACCCGTGTCCGAACGAGGTCTACGAGCAGCGCATGGGGGAAGCGGTTCGAGCCCTGATGGCCCGTGGGATCCGCCGTTTCGCCTTTGGCGACCTGTTCCTGGAGGAGATCCGCGCTTACCGGCTCCGCCACCTACGGCCTCTGGGGGCCGAGGTCCTGTTCCCCCTCTGGGGCCAGCCGACCCGGGCGCTGGTGCAGGCCTTCGTCGGCCTGGGGTTCCGGGCGATCACCGTCTGTGTGGACGGGCAGCGCCTGGGCCGGGGGTTCCTCGGGCGGCCGTTGGACCTCCCCTTCCTGGCCGAGCTGCCCCCCGATGTGGATCCGGCGGGCGAGAACGGCGAATTTCACACCTTCGTCTACGACGGGCCTGGCTTCCGGGAGCCGGTCGCCTTCACGCTGGGGGAACAGGTGTTCCGCGAGGGCTTCTGGTTCCAGGATCTGGTCCCCGCCGTCGGGCCGTTGCGGCCGGCGCCAGGGAGGTCTACGGCCCTGGCGCGTCCTGAGGTGGGCTTCGAGGCCGGGCGTCCAGTTTGAGGAGGGGGATGCGGGTTCTGGTCAACGGTTGGTTTCTCCAGCATCCGACCACAGGCACCGGTCAATACGTGCGGGAGATCCTCCGACATCTCCCGGAGGTGCGGCCGGCCTGGGAGATCGGGGTGGCCCTCCCGGAGGGATGGGAAGGATCGCTGCCGTCGGGCGTCGCCCCGGTGATCCTGCCGCGGCCTCCGCTCCCGCACCCGTTCGACAAGGTGTGGTTCGAGCAGGTGACGGTGCCCCGGGCGGCGGCCCGATGGCGGGCGGACCGGCTGTTCGTCCCCTACTGGGCGCCGCCCCTGCGCGCGCCGGCCCCGGTGGTGGTTACGGTCCACGACCTCATCCCGCTGCTGTTCCCGGAATACCGGTCCCACCCGGGGGTGCGCCTCTACACGGCGCTGGCCCTTGCCGCCACCGCGGGGGCGGCCCATGTCCTCACCGACTCCGAGGCGTCGCGCCGGGACATCCTCCGGCGGCTGGGTCTGCCGCCGGGACGGGTGACGGCCATCCCGCTGGGGGTGGACGGGCGGTTCAACCGGCGGCCGGACCCGGTGGCCGACGCGCGGGTGTGGACCCGCTACGATCTCCCTCCGGCCTACGTCCTTTACCTGGGGGGGTTCGACCGCCGGAAGCACATCGAGGGGCTGTTGGCGGTTTACCGCTGGGCCCGGGACGCGGTGGGGGAGGCGTTCCCGCTGGTGATCGCGGGGCGTCTGCCCGAGGGCTCCCGCAGGCTGTGGGTGGATCCGCGCCCCCTGGCCCGCGCGTGGGGGCTGGAGGAGGTGGTGCGTTACATCGGGCCGGTGGCCGAGGAGGACAAGCCGGCCCTCTATCGCCACGCCGCAGCCTTTCTGTATCCATCCCGGTATGAGGGCTTCGGCCTCCCGGTGCTGGAGGCCATGGCGTGCGGGACCCCGGTGGTGGCCTCGGAGATCCCGGCCCTGGCCGAGTTGGTGGGGGACGCCGCCTATCTGGTCCCGCCGGAGGATCCGCGGGCGATGGCGGGGGCGTTGATCGCCGTGCTGGTGGACGCGGCCCTGGCCCGGACCCTGCGGGAGCGCGGTCCTCGGCGGGCGGCGGCCTTCACCTGGACGGCGTGCGCCCGGCGCACGGCCGAGATCCTGGAGGGGTTGGGAGGGGCGTCGACCCCGGCAGGCGGATGAGGGTCCGGGAGGGCTGTGCCCATCCCTTCCGTGCTGGAGGGAAGCGATGGATCGGGTGCGCGTGTCCCAGGACAACCTGGTGTTCTGCGCGGGGCATTTTATGATCTTCCCGGAGGGGAGCGAGCCCCTTCACGGGCACAACTATCGCGTGGCCGTGGCCCTGGAGGGGGAGCTGCACGAGGACATGGTGATGGACTTCGTGGCCCTCAAGCGGCTGGTGAAGGGGCTGGTGGACGAACTGGATCACCGGGTGCTGTTGCCGACGGGCCACCCTCGGCTGCGGCTGGCGATCGGGGAGGATGCGGTAGAGGCGGAGGTGGATGGCAAGCGGTATGTGTTCCCCATCGGGGATGTGCGCCTCCTCCCTATCCCCAACACCTCGGCGGAGTGGCTGGCCCGCTATCTGGCCGGGCGGCTGCGGGCACGGTTGCCCCGTGCCCTGTGTTTGCGATCCCTCGAGGTTGAGGTGGAGGAATCCTTCGGCCAGAGCGCGTGCTATCGGGAGGAGATCGATGCCGCCGCTGCGACGTCGGAAGCATCGGGTGGGGATCGCCCTGGGGAGCAACCTGGGGGATCGGGATGAGGCCCTGCGGGAGGCCCTGGAGCGCCTGTTGCCGGTGGTGGAGATCGAAGGGGTCTCTTCGTTCTATGAGACGGACCCGGTGGGCTACGCCGATCAGCCGCCCTTCCTGAACGCGGTCTGCATCGGGACCACCGACGCGAGCCCACAGGAACTCCTGGCGCGCTGCAAGGCCATCGAGCAGGCGATGGGCCGTCGGCCGGGGCCTCGCTGGGGCCCCCGGCCCATCGACCTGGACGTGCTGTTCTACGACGATCTGTGCTTGGAAGGGGAGACGTTGACGCTCCCCCACCCCCGGATGGCGGAGCGGGCCTTCGTGATGGTTCCCCTGGCGGAGATCGCCCCCGGGTGGGTGCATCCCCGGCTGGGGGAGACGGCTGCGGCGTTGGCGGCCCGCCTGCCCCAGGAGGGGGTTCGCCGGTGGGCCCGGGCGCCGATGCGGGTGGGCGCGGGGTTTCTGTTTTGGGGCCGCGCGACCTTCGTGATGGGGATCCTGAACGTCACCCCGGATTCCTTCTCGGGGGACGGTCTGTTGCGGGGGCCAGACTGGGTAGAGGCAGCGGTGGCCCAGGCGCGGCGGTTCAAAGCAGCGGGGGCCCATCTGCTGGATGTGGGCGGGGAGAGCACGCGGCCCGGGGCGGAGCCGGTTCCGGAGGAAGAGGAGCTGCAGCGGGTGCTGCCGGTGATCGAGCGGCTGGCGGCGGAGGGGCTGGGGCCGATCTCGGTGGACACATATAAGGCGCGGGTGGCCCAGGCGGCGGTGGAGGCAGGGGCGGATCTGGTCAACGACGTGTGGGCGATGGAGCGGGACCCGGAGATGGCGGCCGTGGTGGCGGCGCTGGGGGTTCCCATCGTGCTGATGGACAACCGGAGCCGGCGCGACGCGGTGGTGCGGGATCCCCGGCTGGGGGCCCGTTACGAGGGGAAGGCGCATCGGGACATTGTGGCGGCGGTGCGGGCCCATCTGCTGGAGCGGGTGGCGGCGGCCGAGGCGGCCGGCATCCCCCGGCACCGGATCCTGTTGGACCCCGGGTTGGGGTTCGGCAAGACCGTGGCCCAGAACCTGGAGTTGGTGGACCGGCTGGGGGAGTTGCGGGCGCTGGGGTTCCCGTTGCTGGTGGGCCCCTCCCGGAAATCTTTCATCGGCTACACCCTGGGCCTGCCCCCGGAGGACCGGCTGGAGGGCACGGCGGCGGCGGTGGCCGTCAGCATTGTGCGGGGGGCGGACATCGTGCGGGTGCACGATGTCGAGGCCATGGTCCGCGTGGCCCGCATGACCGACGCCCTGGTCCGCCGCGGCCCGCCGTGGGTGTAGGCCGATATGGTCCAAGTTGTAGGGGGCTGACCGCGCTGTTGCTTACTCGATATGCACGTGGGCCACGATGCGGCCGAAGCGGAGTTCGTCCCCGTCCTGGAGCGCGTAGGGGAGGCCGGAGACCAGGCGCTTGTGGTTCAGATACGTGCCGTTGGTGCTGCCTAGATCCTCGATGTAGAAGTGCCCGTCGTGATAGAAAATCCGGGCGTGGCGGCGCGAGACCCAGAGGGCCTCTGGCCCTTCGGATGAGAGATCCAGATCCGGGATCAGCCCCAGGCTGGGATCCGGACGCCCGATCTCGCAGGCCTGGTCCCGGCGGATCTCGATGGTCCGCCCGCTCTGGGCCACGCGCAGACGCAGCAGGGTGGCCGGCGCCGAGAGGGGTTCCAGTTCCCCCTCTCCCTCCGCCAGCGGGGCGGTGTCCCAACGCTCTGGGGCCGATGACTCGTCCACGGGCTCCGGCCGGAACGGCTCGGTCTCCCCCATCTCGGCGCGCCTGGTCCGTCGGATGAATGGCGTCCTCATTATAATGCATCCGGTGTGGAAGGGGCAGATGTGGGGGCTGGAGGGCGATGGTGAATGCTTCTCGGGGATGCCCGCGCCCTGTCGACGGAAGAACACGTGAAGATCAGAAAAGGCCCGCCGTCTCGCCCGCATGGATCGTCGGGCTCGGGTTGGCGCTCGCTGTGGCCTGCCGCCCGGCGCCGCCCCTCGTCGCCATCGGGCTGGTCGCTCCCTTTGAGGGGCGGGATCGCCCCATCGGCTACGATGTGTTGTTCGGAGCCCGTCTAGCGGTCCGCCAGTGGAACGCACAGCATCCGAACGGTCCCCTGGCGTTGTTGGTCGCCTTGGATGATGGGGGGGACCCGGCCCTGGCGGCGGAGCGGGCCCGGCAGTTGCGAGGCCATCCCGGCCTCATCGCGGTGATCGGACACTTCCGCCCGGAAACCACGCGGGCGGCCGCCCCCGTTTATCAAGGGGCCGGCCTCCTGTGGGTCGCCCCGTTGATCCCCGCGGATCGAGCTCCTGAGGGAGCGCTCCCTACGGCGCCGGATCAAAGGACGATGGTGCGCCTGTTGCTGGAGGGGCTCCCGCGCCCACCCCGCGGGCGCCTCTGGTGGGTGTGGGACGGCGAAGAGGCGTGGTTCGGACCGGAGATCATCGCCCACCTCCGGGAGCAGGGCTGGGAGGTCCACGAGGCGTTCTGGCAGGACGCTGCCCCCCGGGGTTCTGAGCCCGTCTGGTTTGACGGGCGGGCCGTCCACGCGGGCGAGGCATGGCGGCGGTGGCGCCAGGAGGGATGGTCCGGGCCGCTGCTCGGTGGCCCAGGGCTGCTCCATCCGGATCTCCGGGCGTTCTGGGATGGGAGCGGGGCGGTGCGGGTGGTGGCGGAGACCCGGCGGGTGACGGATCCAGCGTGGGTGGAGGCCTACCGGGCCATCGCCCTGGGGGCCGAACCCGGCCCTTACGCGCCGTTGGGATACGATCTGGCCTGGGTGCTGCTGCAGGCCCGGCAGGCCCCTTCGTTCCGGTGGGTCGGACGCACCGGGACCTGGGAGGGGGTCTCGGGGCGTTTCTGGAAAACCCCGCTGGGGTTCGTGGGGGAGCCATGAGAGGCTTCGCTTGATGATGAGGGAAGGGCGGAAGATGGGGAAGGGACGATGGCGGGTTCGGGCCGCCGCCCTGGTGGGCGTAGGGTTGACTTTCTGGGCGGCCCTGGTCCTGATGCCTCCCGAACTGGCTCTCTTCGACGAGCAGCACGTCCTCGGGCAGGTGACCTCCTACGGTCCGCTCGAGGTGGCCCGGAATCTGATGCGGGACAGTCATCCGCCGCTTTATTATTGGCTGGTCCAGGGGTGGTGGGCGCTAAGCGGGTTGGATCGGGCGTGGGGATATCGGGTGTTCTCGGTGTTGCTGGGGCTGCCGGCTCTGGCGTTGGCGTTTCGCCTGGGATGGCGGGTGGGGGGGGAGAGGGGAGGGTTGGCGGCGGTGGTTCTGATGGCGTTGCATCCGTTTTATTTGTTTCAGTTGATGCTGATTCGGATGTATGGGCTGGTGATCGCTTTGGGGGCGTGGTTGACGGAGGCCTGGTTGGGGTTGCTGGGGCGTCCTTCGGGGCGGCGGTGGGGGATATGGGTGGCAGCGCAAGGGTTGTTGCTGTTCACGCATTATTATGGGGCGTGGCTGGTCCTGGCCCAGTGGGTGGTCTTGCTGGTGCGGCGTCCGCCGGGCTGGCGGCGGGGGCTGTTGCTCTCGGGGGCGGTGTTCGGGCTGTTCGGCCTCTGGCTGGCCCAGGCCTATGAGGGGTCGATGGCGAACACGGTGCGCCACCTCACGATGATCCCCGTCCGCCCGAGGCCATGGGAGGTCGTCGGGCATTTTTGGGCCAATGGGGTGGTAGGCCCTTTGGCGGATGGGGAGGGGGCGCGGGGTTTGGGGGTGGCGATAGGGGTGTTGGTGGGGGCTGTAGGGCTGGCGCGTCGGGGGCGTCCGTTGGGGCCTGGATGGATGGCGATGGGGTGGAGCGTGCTGGTTCCGGTGGGGGTGGGGGCGCTTCTGGCGCTGCGCTGGCCCTTTTTTGCGGCGCGCTATTTTGCGATGGTTTTCGTTCCCCTGGTCGTGATCCTGGCGGTTCTGGGGACCCGGCGCTCGGGGCTCCTTTTGCCGGCCTTGCTGGGGGCGCAACTGTTGGGGTGGGCTGGGTTTCCGCTCCTTCAAGGACGCCCGTTGGGGCCGACCGGCGCGCTCTTTCCGTCGACGATGCGGTTCCTGGGAGGGATCCAGGACCCCGTCCTGGTTCAGGCGCCCTGGCACCGCGATGTGTTTGGAACGGCGGGCTTCCGCCATTACGATTGGCCGATCCCGGAGGAGCGGGAGCGGGTGGTTCAGGGGGCGTCGGCTTTCTGGTTTGTGGGGGTCTCTTTGTACCGGGGGGAGTGGGAGGGGTGGCTGGAGGCGATGAGGGCCACCCATGATGTCGATCTCCATATCGCCCTCGATCACCCGATCCCGGAGTATCGGGCGGATGTGTTCCACCTGGTGCGCAAGGCGTGGCCGGGGCGGTGGCGGGATCGGCGGGCGGTGTGGGCCAACGGCCTGCGTTTGGAGGGGGTGGGGGAGATGGAAAGCCAGGTGGCGCCTGGGGGGACGATCCCTTTGGTGTTGCGTTTGGGAACCGAAGGGCGCGAGGAGGGGCGGTGGACGCTGTTTGTGCATCTGGTGGACGGGGCAGGGAATCTGTGGACGAACCGGGATGAGGAGCCGGATCCTCCGACGGACCGGTGGAGGCCTGGGGAAGTGCGGACGGTCTGGCGGTATCTTTATGTGCCGCCGGACCTTCCGCCGGGGCGGTATCGTGTGGTGGTGGGATGGTATGCGACGGGGAGCCCGGGATATCCGCGGGTGCCTTTGCGGGAGGAGGCAGGGGAGGTGGTGGCGGTGGGGGAGGTGGAGGTGGTTCCGCGGGCGGCGCCGTGGCGGGTAGGGACACGGCTGGTGGATGGGGTGATGGCGGCGCCGCCGCAGGTGGTGGTGGGAGAGCGGGAGGGGGGTGTTGGGGTGGTGGTGCGTTTTCAGTGGCGCAGTGCGGAGCCGGTTGCGCTGGGGGGCTGGGGGGTGGTATTTCGGGACCGCGGGGGACGGGAGGTGGCGTTCCGGCGGG